>DCGS01000090.1:9370-13414 GCA_002314645.1 Ruminococcaceae bacterium UBA1772 | reverse complement strand
AATAAGAATAATAAAACAAAAGGTCGGTTTCATTTGAAACTGACCTTTTTTGTTCGTTCTGTAAACAATCTCTACGAGGATTCAACTAAGATTTGTAAGAAGGTTTACAAGGTTGGAGACGCAGAGAAACCGGGAAGAATTCTTGCAGCAACAAAGGCAGGATTTAAGGCTGCTATTTCAATCTAAATTCATATAATAAAAAGACCAGTTTCATTTGAAGCTGGTCTTTTTGGTTATACTAGAATTTGACTTTTCTATAAAAACAGATATACTGATACATATTGATACTAATTGATATCAAAAGGAGGTTTTGTTTATGGATGTGCTTAAGTTTTTTGAAATGTATAATGACAAATATTCTTGCAACTTGAAAAAGTTAAAGTATAAATATCCAAATGACTTCCAAATGTATATGGATGCAATTGAGGTTGTGTACTACAAGGAATTACCTCTTTTTGATTTTAACAAGAACAAGCTTGTTTATATGGCTTCTAAATCAAAAGCTAATATGGATTCATATAAACTTTTGCTACAAAGCCAGTCAAACGCTTATGGTAATAAGTCGGTTGAAGAGGAAATAATATCAACCGCTAAAATTGAAAATATAGATTATAGTAGGGAAAGTGTTCGTAGTATTCTCAAAGGATACGTTCCAAGAAATGACGAGGAAACACGTATTCTTGGCCTGAAAAAAGGCTTTGATTTTATAGCAGATAAAAACAATAAAATAACAGAAGAAAACATATATAAACTCTATATGATGTCTGTTGGTGACTTCCTAGAAGGAGAAGATAAGCTGAAGATAGGAAGCATGTATCGCCATGACTCAGTTCATATTCAAAACCTTTCTGGAGAAGTATCACATACAGGAGTAAATCATGAACTTCTGCCAAAGGCTATGTCTAACCTTGTTTCTTTTATAAACGAAGAAGATGACATAAATGAACTAATTAAAGCAGCAATAATACATTTCTATGTGGCATACATCCATCCATATTTTGATGGAAACGGTCGTATGGCTCGTCTCATACACCTGTGGTATTTGGTTCAAAATGGCTTTAAAAGCACCTTGTTTATTCCATTCTCTAGTTACATTTTTAAGAGTGTTAAAAAATACTATGAAGCATACAGCATTGTTGAGGAAAATCAAAAGCTTTCAGGCGTAATAGACGTAACTCCATTTATCATATATTTCTCTGAAAATGTATATAATTCCTTTGAAAAGAAAGAAATAAACATAGATGTTATTGAAGTTTACAAGGAAGAACTTTCAAAAGGAAATATTACAGCCAAAGAAGAACAGCTCTGGCAGTTTGTTCTGTCAACCTATGGAACCACTGACTTTTCAACTAAACAACTTGAAAAGGATTTTGGAAATGCTGCATATGCAACAATTCGTTCCTTTGTTTTAAAGTTTGAAGATTTTGGACTTCTATCTTCTAAGCATTACAGTAATAGAGTTAAATATAGCGTGAAATGTAAGAAAGAGATCAGTTAAAAGTTTACACAATAATTTATATATAAAAATATTGTTGTTTGTCACTTTTGATAATTGCAAAAATTGAATAGATTTGGCATAATAATGTTGTACTTTGTAACTGACGGATGAGTGGGTAACCACATGGGAGCAAAGCACGTACAAAATGTCGACCGTCTGGGCAGTTCCTTAGTGTTCTAGGGGACTGCCCTGATTTATTTTATGGGAGGCTGCATAATGAAAAAAGTAGCAGTAATTATGGGGTCAGATTCTGATCTTCCTATTGTTGAAAAAGCAATAAATTGTCTTAAGAATTTTGAAGTGCCTTATGAGGTGCATGTGTACTCAGCACACAGAACACCAGTGCAGGCTGCACAGTTTGCAGCTTCAGCTCGTGAGAACGGGTTTGGTGCAATCATTTGTGCTGCAGGAAAGGCTGCACACCTTGCAGGTGCGTTCGCTGCACAGACAACACTTCCTGTTATTGGAATACCTGTAAAGAGTTCAACACTTGATGGACTTGATGCACTTCTGTCCACAGTTCAAATGCCAAGCGGTATGCCTGTTGCTACCGTGGCAATAGATGGCGCAGAGAATGCTGCTCTTCTTGCAATTCAAATTCTTGCAGTTGAGGACAGCACCCTTGCGGAAAAACTTAATAGCAAGCGTAAGGCTGCAGCAGATAAAGTATTAGCAGCAGACGCTACAGTTGCAAGCAAATATTAATTTATTTGCTTGTTTCTTCTTTTTTAGTTTATAAATAATTTTATATAATTGGGGGATTTTTTCTATGGAAAAAACAGTACAACTTTACGAAGGAAAGGCAAAAAAAGTTTATGCAACAGCAGATGAAAACCTCTGCATTGTATCTTACAAGGATGACGCTACAGCATTCAATGGCCAGAAGAAGGGCACAATTGCTGGTAAGGGCGTAATCAACAACAAAATGTCAAACTTCCTCATGCAGATGCTTGAGAAGGAAGGCGTTCCAACACACTTTGTTGAAGAACTCAATGATAGAGACACAGTTGTTAAGAAGGTTTCTATTGTTCCTCTTGAAGTTATCATCAGAAACATTTCAGCTGGTTCTTTTGCAAAGCACTACGGCGTAGAAGAAGGTATTGTTTTTGACGAACCAACAATTGAATTCTCATACAAGAACGACGACCTTGGCGATCCACTCCTCAACGAGTACCATGCACTTGCATTAAAGCTCGCTACAAAGGATGAAATTGCAGAAATCAAGAGACTTGCTTTCAAGGTTAACGAAGTTCTTAAGGCATACATGCTCACACTTAACGTTCGTCTTGTAGACTTCAAGCTTGAGTTTGGTAAGACAGCAGATGGACAGATTGTTCTTGCTGATGAAATCTCTCCAGACACATGCCGTCTTTGGGACAAGGACACAAACGAGAAACTTGACAAGGACCGTTTCAGAAGAGATATGGGTGGCGTAGAAGACGCTTACAATGAAATCATGAGACGTTTAATGGGAGAATAAGAATGGGCGGATTTTTTGGAGCAGTAAGCAGTAGGGACGTACTTGGCGATGTATTCTTCGGTACAGACTACCATTCACACCTTGGTACACGTCGCGGTGGACTTGCAGCTTACGACAGTGAAATTGGACTTCAGAGAGAAATTCACAACATTGAAAATTCTCCATTTAGAACAAAGTTCGATGACATCTTTAACAAAATGAAGGGTAACTCAGTTATTGGCTGTATCAGTGACTACGACCCACAACCACTCCTTGTTCGTTCAAGATTTGGTGCCTATGCAATCTGCATGGTAGGTATCATAAACAACAAGGATGAACTTATTGAGAAATATCTTTCTGACACACGCGGCATGCTCAATGCCATGACTGGCGGTAAGGTAAATACAACAGAGCTTTTTGCAGCACTGATCAATGAGAAGGAAAACTTCGTAGACGGAATTAAATTTGCAAGAGACCAAATTGTTGGTACAGCATCAATTTTAATTCTTACTGAGAACGGAACTTTAATTGCTGCAAGAGACAAGCTTGGTAGACTTCCAATCATCATTGGTAAAAATGAGGAAGGACACAGCGTTTCATTTGAATCCTTTGCATTTGAAAAGGTTGGATATGAAACAATTAGAGAGCTTGGCCCTGGCGAAATTGTTGAACTTACTGCAGACAGTGTTAATGTTCTTTCAGAGCCACTTAAGGAAATGAAAATCTGTTCATTCCTTTGGTCTTACTACGGATATCCAAACTCAACATACGAGGGCGTAAACGTAGAGGTAATGCGTTACCTTAATGGTAAACGTATGGCTCAGAATGACATAGACAATGGCATTCTTCCAGAAATTGACTTTGTTTGCGGTGTTCCAGATTCAGGTACACCACACGCAATTGGTTATTCACACAAGAGCCAAGTAAACTTTGCTCGTCCATTTATTAAATACACTCCAACTTGGCCACGAAGCTTTATGCCAACAAACCAGGCAGAACGTAACAGAGTAGCTAAGATGAAGCAAATTCCTGTTCACGAGCTTATTGACGGAAAGAAGCTTCTTTTCGTTGACGACTCTATTGTTCG
>DCGS01000090.1:0-9242 GCA_002314645.1 Ruminococcaceae bacterium UBA1772 | reverse complement strand
GAAATGGAACTCATTACACGTTACACCATTATGGATCTTGAGGGTGAGGAAGGATTTAATCACCTTATGGAATATTCTGATGGTACAACAGAACGTGGTAAAAAAATGCGTGAAGCAATATGTGAAAAACTTCACCTTGCATCCCTTGACTTCCAGTCACTTCCAGGACTTATAGAGTCAATCGGACTTCCAAAGGAATGTCTATGCACATATTGTTGGGATGGTACAGAATAAAAGGTGATATTAATGGCAAACTTAAATGGTTTTGAAGGCATCCACGAGGAATGCGGTGTCTTCGGTGTATATGCAAACTCTGAATGCAATGTAGCAACTACAACCTACTATGGTCTTTATGCACTTCAGCATAGAGGACAGGAAAGCTGCGGAATAGTAGTAAACGATGACGGACTTTTCCGTGACTACAAGGACGTAGGACTTGTAAACGATGTATTCACACCTCAGGTTATGAGTGATCTAGGTCTTGGTAACATGGCAGTAGGCCATGTCCGTTATGGTACAACAGGAAATGGCGGAAGAATAAATGCTCAGCCAGTTGTTGTACGTCACATAAAGGGAAGTATGGCCCTTGCACATAATGGAAATCTTGTAAACTCTTCTGAACTTCGTCAGAATCTTGAACTCATGGGTTCAATCTTCCACATGACATCAGACACTGAAGTTATTTCCTACGTCATAACAAAGGAAAGACTTGAGACAGGGAGCATTGAAGAGGCTCTTGCAGCCGCAATGTACAAGCTTAAAGGGGCGTATTCACTTGTAATAATGTCTCCAACAAAGCTCATTGCTGCAAGAGACGAGAATGGCTTCCGTCCACTGTGCTACGGTGTGCGTGAGTCGGACGGCGCTTATATTGTTGCATCTGAAAGCTGTGCACTTGACGCAGTTGGTGCAAAGTTCGTAAGAGACTTAGACCCAGGTGAAATAGTCGTATTTGACAAGAACGGTCCAAGAAGCATTAGAGATCATTGCGAAAAGAAACCATGTAAGTTCTGCATTTTTGAATATATCTATTTTGCGCGTCCAGACTCTGTAATTGACGGAGACTGTGTTCATGAAGCAAGAGTACGTGCTGGTGCATGTCTTGCAAAGAAGCATCCAGTAGATGCTGACATTATTATTGGCGTTCCAGATTCAGGCCTAGATGCCGCAATTGGTTTCTCTAGAGAATCAGGAATTCCAAATAGTATTGGATTTATAAAGAACAAGTACATAGGACGCACATTCATAAATCCTGGACAGGCAGCAAGAGAGGATAAAGTAAGAATTAAACTTAATCCTATTTCAAGCGTTGTTAAGGATAAGAGGGTAGTCATTATTGACGACTCAATAGTTCGTGGTACTACAAGTCAGCGAATAGTGCAGCTTGTAAGAGATGCAGGTGCAAAGGAAGTTCATATGAGAATTTCATCGCCTCCATTCCTCAACCCTTGCTACTATGGTACTGACATAGACTCAAGAGAAAACTTAATTGCAAATCATCATAGTGTGGATGAAATTGCAAAGATAATAGGCGCAGATTCACTTGGATATCTTGATATGGATGACCTGGGTGAACTTGCTCCAAACAAGCATAAATGTGACTTCTGTTCAGCATGCTTTGATGGAAACTATGCAACAATGGTTCCAACAAGTGACAAGAACAGATTTGAACAAAAAATTTCGGAAAACCCTGAAAAGGCTCAGAAGAGCTACAAAAACTAATCAAGGAGAGAAATTATGGAAAACTCAAAATCAGAAGCTTATGCTGCAGCTGGTGTAGATATTACAGCAGGATATAAATCAGTAGAGCTCATGAAGGAACACGTTAAGAAGACACTCACAAGCGGTGCCCTCGGCGCAATCGGTGGATTTGGGGGACTCTTTGAAATGGATATGACTGGCATTGCAAAGCCAGTTCTTGTAAGTGGTACAGATGGTGTTGGTACAAAGCTTAAAATTGCTTTCCTTATGGACAAGCATGACACAGTAGGTATTGACTGTGTAGCAATGTGCGTAAACGATATCATCTGCTGTGGTGCAAAACCACTTCTTTTCCTCGACTACATTGCATGCGGAAAGAATGTACCAGAAAAGATTGCTGACATTGTTTCAGGTGTTGCAGAGGGCTGCGTTCAGTCAGGTGCTGCACTTGTAGGTGGCGAAACTGCTGAAATGCCAGGCTTCTATCCAATAGATGAATACGACCTTGCTGGTTTCTCAGTAGGTGTTGTAGATAAAGACAAGATTCTTGATAACACTCGCATGGAAGAGGGCGATGTAATTATTGCTCTTCCTTCATCTGGTGTTCATTCAAATGGTTTCTCACTTGTTCGTAAGGTATTCGACATTGAGAATGCAGATATTAAGTCACCAATGGCAGAACTCGGTGGAAAGAGCCTTGGCGAAACACTCCTTACACCAACAAAAATCTATGTAAAGCCTATGCTTGCACTCTTTGACAGTGTTGATGTAAGAGCCGTTTCTCACATTACTGGTGGCGGATTCTATGAGAACATTCCTCGTTCAATTCCAGACGGATTCTGTGCAAAAATTAAGAAGGATGACGTTCGCGTTCTTCCAATCTTCAAACTTTTACAGGAGCGTGGAAACATAAGTGAACACGACATGTTCAACACATACAACATGGGTGTTGGTATGACAGTCGTTGTTAAGAAGGATGACGCTGACAAGGCTATTGAAGTACTCAAGGCAAACGGCGAAGACGCTTATGTTCTTGGTGAAATTGTTAAGGCAGATCAGAAAATTGAACTTTATTGAGGTTTAATATGAAAAGTAAAGCAAATGTAGCCGTATTAGTTTCAGGTGGCGGTACAAACCTTCAGGCACTTTTAGATGCACAGGCACGCGGAGAAATTAAGAGCGGTGAAATTAAAGTTGTTATTTCAAATAAGGCTGGCGCATATGCACTTGAAAGAGCAAAGAATTCAAATGTTGACGGCGTAACAATTCTTAAAAAGGAATGTGGTTCACCTGAGGCTTTTGAAGAGAAGATTCTCTCAGTTCTTTCTGAGTATGACATTGACGTTATTGTTCTTGCAGGCTTCCTTTCAGTTCTTTCAGAGAACTTTGTAAAGAAGTATCCAAAGAGAATTATCAACGTTCACCCAAGCCTTATCCCTTCTTTCTGTGGCGATGGATTCTATGGTCTAAAGGTACACGAAGAAGCACTTAAATACGGAGTTAAAGTAACAGGTGCAACTGTTCACTTTGTAAATGAAGTGACAGATGGCGGTGAAATAATTTTCCAAAAGGCCGTTGAAATTAAGGACGGTGACACTCCAGAAATTCTCCAGAAGAGAGTTATGGAGGAGGCAGAGTGGAAGCTTCTTCCAGCTGCATGTGAAAAAGTATGTAATGACATTATTAATGAATAATTAGGAGAGAAAACATGAATATCTACGAGGTTAAATCAATGGGCACACGCATTCACGGAAATGAATACGTAGGCCGCGGTATTGTAATTGGTAAGACTCAGGATGAAAGTAAAGCAGCAATTGCTTACTTCATTATGGGAAGAAGTGAAAACAGCCGCAACAGAGTTTTTGAAGAGGAAGGAAAGGATTTAATTATTTATCCTGCAGATGAGAGCAAGGTAGAGGATCCATCGCTCATCATCTACTATCCAATCAAGGTAACTGGAAACTCAACAATTGTTACAAACGGTGACCAGACATCTACAATTTATGACTTCATGCAGGAAGGAAAGAGCTTTGAAGAGGCACTTAAGACACGTGCTTTTGAACCTGACGCTCCAAACCTTACTCCAAGAATTTCAGGTATTGTAAACGTTGAAGATGGTGACTTTACATACAAGATGAGCATTCTTAAGAGCGGTGACGCTGAAGGTTCAGTATGTAATAGATATACATTCGACTATGAACCAATTGCAGGCCTTGGCCACTTCATCCACACATATGTATGTGATGGCAACCCAATTCCAACATTCCAGGGTGAACCTGAAAGAGTAACAATTCCAGATGACATTGACGAGTTCTATGAGGACATTTGGAACAACCTCGATGCAAACAACAAGATTTCTCTCTATGTAAGATATATTGACCTTAAAACAGGTGAAACAGAAAACAGATTAATTAACAAGAATGTGAGGGTATAAAAGTGAACGAATTCGAACTTAAATATGGTTGTAATCCAAACCAAAAACCAGCAAGAATTTACATGAAAGACGGCCTTGAACTCCCAATTGAAATCCTCAATGGTAGACCTGGCTACATCAACTTCCTTGACGCTTTTAACTCATGGCAGCTTGTTAAGGAAATTAAAGATACACTTGGTATGCCTGCTGCAACTTCATTCAAGCATGTAAGTCCTACATCTGCTGCAGTTGGTACTCCAATGAGCGACGCTCTTAAGAAGGCTTGCTTTGTAGATGACATTGAGGGACTTGATGAGTCTCCAATGGCTACAGCATATGCAAGAGCTCGTGGTACAGACAGAATGTCATCTTTCGGTGACTGGATTGCTCTTTCAGACGAGTGCGATGTAACTACAGCAAAAATCATTTCTCGTGAAGTATCAGATGGTATTATTGCTCCATCATACGCTCCAGAAGCTCTTGAAATTCTCAAGAAAAAGAAGAAGGGTAACTACAACATTGTTAAGATTGACCCTTCATACAAGCCAGAACCACAGGAGACAAAGCAGGTTTACGGCATTTGCTTCGAGCAGGGAAGAAACGAGTTTGCAATTAACGAAGAACTCCTTGCAAATATTGTTACAGAAAACAAGGAACTTCCTGACAGTGCAAAGAGAGACATGATTATTGCTCTCATTACTCTTAAGTACACACAGTCTAACTCAGTATGCTTTGCTGAGGACGGACAGGCAATTGGCGTAGGCGCTGGTCAGCAGTCAAGAATTCACTGCACAAGACTTGCAGGTTCAAAGGCAGACCTTTGGCACCTTCGTCAGACAGAGAAGGTATTAAACCTTCCTTTCAAGGACACAGTAGGCCGTCCAGACAGAGACAATGCAATTGACATTTATCTTTCTGATGACTATGAGGACTTACTTGCTGATGGTTCTTGGGAAAGACTCTTCACAGAGAAGCCAGAGCCATTCACAAGAGAAGAGAAGAAGGCTTACCTTTCATCTCTTTCAGGAACAGTAGTTGGTTCTGACGCATTCTTCCCATTCTCAGACAACATTGAGAGAGCAAGAAAGAGCGGCGTAACATATGTTGCACAGCCAGGCGGCTCTGTACGTGACGATGTAGTTATTGATGCTTGTAATGACCTTGGTATGGTTATGGCATTCACAGGCATGAGACTCTTCCACCACTAATTTTTTGGAGGATATACTATGAAAATTCTCGTTGTAGGCGGTGGCGGACGTGAACATGCCATCATCTCTAAACTCAAAGAAAACAAGGAAGTAACTGAAATCTTTGCATGCCCTGGTAACGGCGGTATGGCAAAGGATGCAACACTTGTTGACATAGGTGCAAAGGACATAGAAGGAATTGTTGACTTTGCAAAACAGAATGATATTGACTTTGCAGTTGTAGCACCAGACGATCCACTTGTTCTTGGTTGCGTAGATGCACTTGAGGCAATTGGTGTTCCATGCTTTGGTCCAAATAAGGACGCTGCAATTATTGAAGGCTCTAAGATTTTCTCTAAGAACCTTATGAAGAAGTATGGTATTCCAACAGCTCAGTACGAAGTGTTTGAGGATGAGGATTCAGCTCTCAAATACCTTGAGACTGCACCAATTCCAACAGTTATTAAGGCTGATGGACTTGCTCTTGGTAAGGGCGTAATTATTGCTGAAACAAGAGAACAAGCAATTGACGCTGTTAAGTCAATGATGGAGGACAAGGTTTTCGGAGAAAGCGGTTCTAGAATTGTTGTTGAAGAATTCCTTGAGGGCCCAGAGGTTTCTGTACTCAGCTTTACAGACGGTAAAGTAGTTGTTCCTATGATTTCAAGCCAGGACCACAAGCGTGCTCTTGATGGCGACAAGGGACTTAACACAGGCGGTATGGGAACAGTAGCTCCAAACCCTTACTACACAGATGACATTGCAAAGGAATGCATGGAAAAAATCTTCATTCCAACAATGAATGCAATGAATGCTGAAGGTAGAACATTCAAGGGCTGCCTTTACTTTGGACTTATGATTACAAAGGATGGTCCAAAGGTTATTGAATATAACTGTCGTTTTGGCGACCCTGAAACACAGGTTGTTCTTCCACTTCTTGATTCAGACCTTCTTACAATCATGAAGGCTTGTAGAAACGGCAACTTAAGTGAAGTTGAAGTTAATTGGAAGAAAGAAAACGCATGCTGTGTTGTAATGGCATCAAAGGGTTATCCACAGAGCTATGAAAAGGGCTTTGAAATAACTCTTCCAGAAGGCAGCAAAAACATCTTTGTTGCTGGTGCAGTTATTAAAGATGGTAAGCTTCTTACAAATGGTGGTCGTGTACTTGGTGTAACAAGAACAGGTGAAACACTTGAAGCTGCAATAGAAAATGCATATGAGGCAGTAAAGACTGTTAACTTCTCTAATGCATTCTATAGAAACGACATTGGACAGCGTGCTCTTTTAGCACTTAAAAATAATTAACTGGAGGATTAACCTGTGGTTTATAGAATTTTTGTTGAAAAGAAGAGCGGCCTTACACATGAGGCAAATGCTCTTAAAAACGACATCAACGGCCTTCTTGGTATAAAGAGTGTTACTGATGTTCGCGTTCTCAATAGATATGATGTTGAGGGTATTACAAAGGAACTCTTTGACTATGCTTCAAAGACGGTTTTCTCTGAGCCTCAGCTTGATAATATTTGCAGTGAGTTCGAAATTCCAGCAAATGAAAAATGCTTTGCCGTTGAATTCCTTCCAGGACAGTTCGACCAGCGTGCATCTTCTGCTGCTGAATGTATTCAGCTCATTTCAAAGGGCGAAAGACCACTTGTTCGCTCTGCAAAAATCTATGTACTTTCTGGTAATGTTTCTGACGATGAATTCTCAGAAATTAAGAAGTATGTAATTAACCCAGTAGAAGCAAGACTTGCTTCATTTGAGAAGCCAGAAACTCTTGATATGCCTACAGAAGCTCCAGAAACTGTAGAAACACTTACAGGTTTCATTGGCTACTCAGAGGCTGACCTTGGGGCTTTTGTGGCTGAAAAGGGTCTTGCAATGGATCTTGATGACATTAAGTTCTGTCAGGAATACTTTAAGTCAGAGGATAGAGATCCAACTATTACAGAAATCCGTATGATTGACACATACTGGTCTGACCATTGTCGTCATACAACATTCCTTACAACAATTGATTCAGTTAAATTTGACGATCAGTTCATTGAGGATGCATACAACGACTATATTGCAAAGCGTGAAGAGCTTGGCAGAACAAAGCCAATTAACCTTATGGACATTGGTACTCTTGCTGCAAAGGTTCTCAAGAAGAACGGAAAACTCGACAAGCTTGACGAGTCTGAAGAAATCAACGCTTGCACAGTTAAAATGACAATTAACCATGATGGAAAGGATGAGGAGTGGCTTCTTCTCTTCAAGAATGAGACACATAACCATCCAACTGAAATTGAGCCATTCGGTGGTGCTGCAACATGTATTGGTGGTGCCATCCGTGACCCTCTTTCAGGCCGTTCATATGTATACAGCGCAATGCGTGTTACTGGTGCTGCTGACCCAACAAAGCCTCTTTCAGAGACTATGGAAGGAAAGCTTCCACAGCGTAAGCTTGTAACTACAGCTGCAAATGGTTACTCATCATATGGTAACCAAATTGGTCTTGCAACAGGCCTTGTTGATGAAATCTACCACGACGGCTATGCTGCAAAGCGTATGGAAATTGGTGCTGTAGTAGCTGCTGCTCCAGCAGAGAATGTAAGACGTGAAAGACCTGCTCCAGGAGACATTGTAATTCTCCTTGGTGGTAGAACAGGCCGTGACGGCTGTGGCGGTGCTACAGGTTCTTCAAAGTCACACACAGTAGAGTCACTTGACTCATGCGGTGCTGAAGTTCAGAAGGGTAATGCTCCAGAAGAGCGTAAACTCCAGAGACTCTTCAGAAACGCTGAAGCTTCAAAGCTCATTAAGCGTTGTAACGACTTTGGTGCAGGTGGTGTTTCTGTTGCCATTGGTGAACTTGCTGATGGTCTTCAAATTTCACTCGACAACGTACCAAAGAAGTATGATGGTCTTGATGGAACAGAGCTTGCTATTTCTGAGTCTCAGGAAAGAATGGCAGTTGTTGTTGAAGCTAAAGACGTAGACAAGTTCATTGAACTTTCAAATAAGGAAAACCTTGAGGCAACTGTTGTTGCTACTGTTACTGAAAAGCCTTACCTTACAATGACATGGAAGGGCAACACAGTAGTTAACATTTCTCGTGAATTCCTCAATTCTAACGGCGCTGAGAAGCACATTAATGTTCACACTATGAAGCAGCAGTCATACGAAAAGGCTGCTCCAGAGAGCTTCACAGCAGGCATGAAGGCCTTAGCAGAAGACCTTAACGTTTGCTCAAAGCGCGGTCTTTCAGAGCGCTTTGACTCCACTATTGGCGCAGGCACAGTCCTCATGCCATTCGGTGGTAAATATCAGAAGACTCCAATTCAGGCAATGGTAAACAAGGTATCTGTTGAGAGTGGAGACACAGACACAGCTTCAATCATGGCTTATGGCTACAACCCATTCATTACAGAAAAAGACCAGTTCCATGGTTCATACCTTGCCGTTGTTGAGTCTGTTTCAAAGCTTATTGCAACAGGTGCAACATACGAGGATGTTTACCTTACATTCCAGGAATACTTTGAAAAGCCTGGTAAGACAGATACACGTTGGGGTAAACCTCTTGCAGCACTTCTTGGTGCATTCAAGGCTCAGATTGACCTTGAGTGTGCAGCAATTGGCGGTAAGGACTCAATGAGTGGTACATTTGATAAGCTCGACGTACCACCAACACTTGTATCTTTCGCAATTACTACAGACAAGATTTCAAGAATAATCTCTAACGACTTCAAGGCTGAAGGACATAGAGTAGCATTCATTAGACCAAACTATGACGAGTTTGGCGTTCCAGAAATTGAAAGTCTTAAGGCTGTATATGCCAAGGTTTCAGAACTCATTGGTAGTGGTAAATGCGTTGCTGCATACACACCAACATACGGTGGCGCAGCTGAAGCAATTTACAAGATGAGTATTGGTAATGAAATTGGTGTTAAGTTTAA
>DCGS01000024.1 GCA_002314645.1 Ruminococcaceae bacterium UBA1772 | reverse complement strand
TTGATATTACAGCCGCGCCCGCACCAGTCACAGTGCGCTGCGCTGTTGGTGGACGTTGTCCCCCATATTCCAGCGGCTGGCGGAACTGCTTTTCTGCTGAGCAGAAATGAGATGAGGCAGCCGCCAATGTATTTTTGGCGAGTCCACACTCCACAAAAATTGAACCTACCGCCATGGACAACGCCATGGTGGAACATGCACCATAAAGGCCGCACAAAGGAATGTTAAATGACTTAAGACTAAAGCAGGTGCTCATACTCTGATTAAGTAGATCACCCGAAAAGGCAACGTCAATTTCCTTTTCAGTTCTTGCGGCCTTATGAATTGCAATTTTTGTGGCCTCTTTATGGAAAGCGCTTTCAGCACTTTCCCAGCTTTCCTCGCCCATTAATGGATCTTCCACCTTGTCAAATTCGTGGCCCAATGGCCCCTCTCCTTCAAAGTGACTTACAACACCAGCACCTGATAGAAATACTGGTTTTGTCTCCAAAATATATGTCTTTCCAAGTTTTTTCAAAAAATCACCTTTTTTAAGATTTAATAAAGTTTAAAAATGTATGCTATTAAACCATAGACCACAGCGGCGCTAGTACCGTAGACAATTACGGGGCCAGACAGCTTAAACATATTAGCACCCGTGCCCATAATTCTACCTTCTGTCTGGAATTCCATTGCTGGCGCAACGACTGAATTAGCAAAGCCAGTTATGGGCACAATAGTACCAGCGCCCGCAACCTTTGCAATTTTATCAAAAACACCTATGCCTGTTAAAATTGCTGTAATACCAATAAGGATAAGACAAACATAGGTTTTTGCATTATCCTCTGCCGCACCATACCTTATGAATATTTCACGTAGTAATTCCCCAAATGCGCATATTGCTCCACCGAAAATGAAAGCATTAATACAGTCCTTCAAAAGTGGGGATTTAGGGGCGGTTTCTTCAACCATTTCGCTATATTCTTCATTTGAAACTCTCATAATAATCACCTTTTCTATTATTCTCACTTGAAGTAAATATATACGAATGTTAAAATTAAATTAGTTTATTGAAAGGACAACACTATGGCACTTATTGAACTCAAAAATCTATATAAAATTTATAACCCTGGAGAAAACGAAGTTCACGCACTTGACGGCGTTTCTCTTACAATAGACGATGGTGAATTTGTTGCCATTGTAGGCCAATCGGGTTCAGGAAAATCCACCATGATGAATATGATTGGATTTTTAGATGTCCCAACAAAGGGAGAGTACATCTTAAAAGGTGAAAACGTTGAAAACCTTACAGACGATGAACTCTCAGACATCCGCAACAAAGAAATAGGATTTATATTCCAAGGCTTCAACCTCATTTCCAGCCTTACAGCTAAAGAAAACGTTGAACTCCCTCTTATTTACAGAGGAGTAAAAAAAGAAGAGCGTTCTCGCCTTGCGGTGGAAGCTCTTGAAAGAGTTGGAATTGGTCATAGAATGAACCATCTTCCAAACCAATTATCTGGTGGACAACAGCAGAGAGTTGCAATTGCTCGCGCACTTGCAGCAAAGCCACCTATTATTCTTGCGGACGAACCAACTGGTAACCTTGACTCAGCATCAGGTAAAGAAGTAATGAAAATGCTTTACGAGCTTCACAATGACGGAAGAACAGTAATTCTCATTACACATGACGACGGTATTGCCGCAACAGCTAACAGAATAATACGTTTCCAGGATGGAAAAATTATTTCTGACAGCAAAGAAAATGAAGAAGAAAATGAAGAAGAATAAAAAAATAGGCTCTCATATGAGAGCCTATTTTTTATTCTATAATGTCAATTTCTTTATTTTCTATTTGCTCATGAATTTGGTCGGATAAGATTTCATGCTCAGTACGATCATCCTCAGGCTTTTTATTCATTGGATTATTTATATAGAAAATATCTTTTTCTTTTTCCATTCTTCTACGACGAGCTCTTCTTTTACGCGCTGCAACAATTTTGTTAAGCTTTTCTGTCATAAAGAACATAAGACCTGCAAAAATTGCAAGGAATAATGGAAGGAAACCTGTTCCAATATGCTGAGCAATAAGGCCAAAAACAGGTGGCATAAATGTAGAACCAATATATGCACTTGCCATTTCAATACCTATAATTGCTTGTGAATTATTAGCGCCAAAGTTTCTTGGTGTTGAGTGAATAATTGCTGGATAAACAGGAGCGCATCCAAGACCAAGAACTATAAATCCAACGAGTGATACCATTCCTGGAAGAAGAATTAAAACAACGCCAAGAACTGTAACTAACGTTCCAAGTCTAATCATATTTCTGTCACCAACCTTGTCTGAAACAAGGCCAGAAATGAATCGCCCAGAAGCCATGCCAATAAGGAACATAGAGGCAAGCCCAGCCGCAGTATTTGCGTCTACCCCACGACTTTTAACAAGGAAGCTTGCAGCCCATAAGAGAGCGGTTTGCTCAAGTGAGCAGTATGCAAAAAATGCAATAAGTATTTGAGGAACACCAGGAATTCTCAAAGCCCTTTTAAGACCAACGGGTTTTCCTTTAGGTCCATTTCTCTTAATTCTCTTTTTCTTATTCCACATTGGAAGTGAGAGGAAGAGAATTATTGCAAGAAGAATTTGAATTACGCCTACGGACCAATATCCTTTGTTCCAACCAAGGCCGCCAGT
>DCGS01000078.1 GCA_002314645.1 Ruminococcaceae bacterium UBA1772 | reverse complement strand
AAACAGGTCTTACAGAAGGCGCACATTGCTCAGTATGTGACGCAGTTCTTACAGCACAGGAAGTTGTTCCAGCAACAGGACATACAGAGGCTGACGCTGTAGTTGAAAACAGAGTAGAGCCAACATGTACAGAAGCTGGTTCATATGATTCAGTTGTATATTGTTCAGTATGTGATGATGAAATTTCAAGAACTCCAGTAGTACTTGATCCACTTGGCCATACAGTAGTAACAGATGCAGCAGTAGACGCTACATGCACAGAGACAGGACTTACAGAAGGTACACACTGCTCAGTATGTGATGAAGTTCTTACAGCTCAGGAAGTTGTTCCTGCAACAGGCCACAACGTTGTAATTGATGATGCAACTCCTGCAACATCAACAGCTACAGGTCTTACAGAAGGTTCACACTGCGCAGACTGTGGTAAGGTTATTAAGGCTCAGAAGGTTGTTCCAGTTCTTCAGGTTATTGAAGACGACACACCTCTTGCTCCAGCAGATGATAACAACAATGCAAACACAAATGCTAATGCTAATGCAAACAACAATGCAAATGCAAATGCAAACAACAATGTGGTTGCTGAGAATAATGCAAATGCAAATAACAACACAAATGAAAATCAGACTCCTATAGTAGACGACGAAGATCTTCCAACAGTAGAGAAAGTTACTCTTGATGATGAAACTCCTCTTGCTAGTGGTGAGGGCTCAAACGGCACATGGAGTATTGTAAATATGATTCTTTGTGGTGTTTCTCTTGCTCTTGCAGCATTTATTATCCTTAAGAAGTCAGTTCCTATGTCAATGATTCTTGCAGCAGTTGCAGCAATTGCAAATATTGCAGTATTCTTTGTTACACAGGATTTAGGCGGAAGCATGATTTTTGTAGATACATGGACTATCCTTAATGCAGTAATGACAGCAGTAGCTGCTGCATCACTTGCACTCTCATCTTCAAAGAAGAAGGCTTCTTCAAAATAATTGAATAAATAATTAGACCTCCCAAAATTTTGGGAGGTCTTTTTTATGCCTATATAGATTTTAATAGGAAATATCTTTTACTCGAAACTGTTGTCCTGAAAGAATTGTCTTGTTTCTGCTTTCGCATTTTGGACATTTTCCTTCATGTTTCATAACATTGTAGAGTGCGTGACAGTCAGTGCAGAGGCCCTCACCGTTTTCAATTATGATTTCAAGTTCACAATCCTTGAACATTTCCTTGCCATCTGTAACAACAGAGAAATACTTTTCAAAGAAAACGGGGAGGTAACCTGTGAGTTCTCCAACTTCAAGTGTAATCTGCTTGACTTTTGAAATGTTGTTTTGTACTGCAACGTTCTCTACGGCTTTAACAGCTTCATACAAAACTCCAATTTCATGCATGACTTATTTTCCTAACTTCTTTTTTGTAAGAGTAACAGCACGCTGGCCCATACCCTTAAGTACGTGTGGAACGAGCCACTCATATGTAGCACCAACAGTGTCATAGTCTCTTGTGAGTTCAATGGCATTGAACTTACAACGTGTTGTACAGAGACCGCATCCAATACAAATCTTTGGATCAACCTTTGCAGCACCACAAGAGAGACATCTTGATGTTTCAATCTTAACCTGCTCTTCTGTAAGTGGAAGACGGTCGTCGCTGAATGTCATTGCAAGGTCTCTGTTTCTGCCTGGCATCTGACGGTTAGCATGGTCATATGAAGGAATAATCATGTTGTCCTTATCAAGATAGTGGAAGTTGTCACGACGTACACGACCAAGTGTAAGTGAGTGGCCTTCCCATACATATCTGTGAAGTGACTCAGCAGCTTCCTTACCAGCAGCAATTGCGTCAATTGCAAAGCGAGGTCCTGTGTGAGCGTCACCACCAACGAAGATGTCTGGCTCGCCTGTCTGATATGTCCAAGAGTCAGCCTGAGCTGTGTTTCCACGACCAAGCTTAACCTTTGTGCCATCAAGGAGGTTACCCCATTCAATTGACTGGCCAATTGCAGCAAGTACGTAGTCACACTCAACTGTCATTGTTTCGTTTTCATCATACTTTGGATTAAACTTGCCATCTGCATCCTTAACGCTTACGCACTTCTTGAATACGATAGCCTTAACCTTACCTTTTTCTGCGATGATTTCCTTTGGACCCCAACCGCAGTTCATTGTAATCTTTTCTTCCTCTGCTTCAAGTACTTCGTCCTCAGCAGCAGGCATTTCATTTCTACCCTCAAGGCAGAACATTGAAACTTCCTTGCCACCGAATCTGATAGCAGAACGAGCAACGTCAACTGCAACGTTACCGCCACCAACAACTACAACCTTGCCGCTAAGCTTGTCTTTTGAGTTGTTAGCAACCTGCTTCAAGAAATCAATACCTGAAATAACGCCCTTTGCGTCTTCGCCAGCAATGCCGAGCTTTCTTCCGCCCTGAGCACCAATAGCAACATAGAAGCCCTTGTAGCCTTCTTCGCGGAGCTGCTGGATAGTAATGTCCTTACCAACCTCAACGCCACACTTGATTTCTACGCCAAGAGCCTTAACAACCTCAATTTCAGCGTTAACAACATCTTTTTCAAGTCTGAATGAAGGCATACCGTATGTCATCATTCCGCCTGGTTTTTGTTCTTTTTCAAATACTGTTACGTCATGTCCGTTAACTGCAAGATAGTATGCACATGAAAGACCAGCAGGACCAGAACCAATAACGGCAATCTTGTGTCCCTTGTCCCAAATCTTCTTTGGAATGAATCTGTTTTCCTTGTGGATTTCTCTATCTGCAATGAACTTCTTAACTTCATCTATTGCAATTGGTTCGTCAATGTCGCCACGTGTACAAACCTGTTCACAGAAACGAGCACAAACGCTACCGCAAACTGCTGGGAATGGATTTTCCTTCTTAATAAGTTCAAGAGCTTCATCATATCTGCCTTCGTTAGCCATCTTAAGGTAACCCTGAACAGCAATGTGAGCAGGACAGTTTGACTTACAAGGAGCTGTACCTGTCTCTGGAACTACGTTGTCTCTGTTTGTGAGGAAGTCGTTTCCAGTCCACTTAGATGGAAGCATTACCATATAGTCATCTGCGATTTTTGCCTCGGCAATATCTACAGGATTCTTCTGGCAAATCTTCTGGCCAAGCTTTGCAGCGTTCTGAGGACAAACCTCAACACAACCACCACAAGCTACACAGTTCTGTGGATTTACATGAGCTCTGTAGTTTGAAGATGAAAGGTTTGGTGAACTTGTGTACCAAGATGTCTTAAGAGCCATGCAAGTGTCCCACTTACAGTTACAAATGAAGAGTGAGAATTCAGGGCCATCAATGTTAGATACCTGATGTACATAACCAAGTTCTTCAGCATGAAGAAGGATTTCTTCTGCTTCCTTACGAGTAATACGTCTTGCCTTACCTGTACGGATACAGTTTTCAGCGAAGTGACCAAGGCTTACACACCAGTCGCCAGTAAGGTCTGATGTACCTTCATCTTGCATTTCACGAAGCTTTCTACACTGACAAACACCTACACCAATGCTGTCTCCAGCCTTGTCAAGCCAGTATGAAATCTGGTCATAGTTTGCCTTGTATGTTGAATTTTTAATTGCTTCTTCAACAGGAACTGTACGCATAATAGCAGTACCCATTGGTACGAAGTCAGTAATGAGCTTCTGAAGGTCAAGGATGTAGTTAAGGAAACCAGGTGCGCATTCTGGATATTTCTTTGAAAGGTCTGGGTCCATAACGAAGAGTTCCATTGAACCAGGAGCAAATACTGGCAACTGAACCATGTCTACACCTTTTTCATCAGCGGTGTATTCAAGAAGACCAAGGTGGCAGAGTTCTGCAACCATTTTTGCGGTGTCTTCTACTGTCATTTTCTCAATGTGAGCAAGCTCATCAATGTAGTATGGGTGACGGAGCTTAATCTTTAAAGCAAAGTCAACCATTTCATCTGTGAGAGCTCTGTTCCAGAAGATATACTCCCATGAATTTTCGTCAGCTATTGGATTAAGAAAGTTGATATGAGTTACAAGCTTCATAAGGTTCTTTCTTGGCTTCTGATCTTTAGTTTCAGCCCAATAAGCTTCCATACATTTGATTTCACCAGCGGTGAACTTATGCCCTTTAGCGTGCATGCTTAATTCCTCCCTTTTACTATCCCAAAATTTAATACTATATAATTATATAATGTAATGCATTTATTCAGTGATACATATTTGACAATCTGTATCAAAGTGATACAATAGTGAAAAAGTGTATTATTTTTGGAGGGCTTATGAAAGACAGAACAAAACAGGATATTCTAGATAGCTTTAACGAGCTTGTTCAGCATCATGACTTTGACTCCATTACTGTAAAAATGATTACAGATAAAGCAGGGGTTGGCAGAGCAACCTTTTATAGATATTTTAAAGATAAATATGATGTTATGAACTACAACTTCACAGTAATTATGGAGGAGTATTTTAATACGAAAAAATGTAAGACATTTGAAGATCTTTTTTGCGTTTTCTTAGACATTGGTACAGAAAAGTGGGCTACTCTTACAAGAATGTTTGAATCAAGCGGCGCAAACTCTTTACATCAATTTATATATGATACATGCTACACCGCAGCCATTTTTGTTCTTGGAAGTAAAAAGGGTTTGCAGAATGTAACTGATGAAGACAAACTAAGACTTTCTATTCTATGTCATGGCATTCCTTTTGCTTATGAAGAATGGATAAACGGAAAGTATAAAATAACCTCTAGAGAGGCCTCAAGGGCTGTTGTACAAATCCTTCCGGAAGAACTGAAAGGACCAATTTGGCAATAAAAAAGGAAGTAGACCTTGCGTCTACTTCCTTTAATTTTTTTATCCAAGCTTTGAAATACTTTCACGAAGAAGAGTAATCTTGTCTTCAATTTTCTTTGCTGAAGCCTTATCTTTTTCAACAACAGCAGCAGGAGCCTTTGCAAGGAATCCTGGGTTGTTGAGCTTCTTGTTAAAGAAGTCGAGGTCTTTTTGTGCAGCCTCAAGTTCTTTTTCAAGTCTCTTGCGCTCAGCTTCGAAATCTACAAGTTCATTCATTGGAATGTAGATTTTAGCGTCCTCTGTAACAATGCTTACAGCGCCTTCTATTTCAACGCCCTTGCATACTGTTACGCTGGAAGCGTATGCAAGACGCTGCATGTAAATAGTACCTGACTTGAAGGTATCTTCATAGTCTGAGTCAATGAAGACCTCAGCCTTCTTTGAAGGAGGTACGTTCATTTCAGCGCGTCTGTTACGGATGGCTCTGACAGCGGTCATAATACGGCCGAACTCTTCTTCGTCTGCAGTGAAGTTAAGAGCCTCGTCATATTCAGGATATGATGAAAGCATAATTGTTTCACCGTCGTGTGGAAGAGTGAGCCAAATTTCTTCAGTAATGAATGGCATGAATGGGTGAAGGAGCTTAAGTGCGTTTGAAAGAACATAAATGAGAACTGCTCTTGCGCTTTCAGCTGCTTCGCCACCTTGCTGAAGACGAATCTTTGAAATTTCAATGTACCAGTCACAGAAGTTGTCCCAAATGAAATCATAGAGCTTTGCAACGGCAACGCCGAGCTCGTAGTTTTCAATGTTCTGGTTAACTTCCTTTGCAAGTGTATTGAGCTTTGAAATAATCCACTTGTCTTCAATTTCAAGGTTCTCTGGAATGTGAGGAGCTTCTTCATTTCCTTCAAGATTCATGAGGATGAAACGAGCTGCATTCCAAATTTTATTAGCAAAGTTTCTAGATGCTTCAACCTTTTCATCTGAGAAACGCATGTCGTTTCCTGGGCTATTACCTGTAGCAAGAGTGAAACGAAGAGCATCTGCACCATACTTGTCAATAATTTCAAGAGGATCTATTCCGTTGCCAAGACTCTTTGACATTTTTCTTCCCTGTGCATCTCTTACAATACCATGGATGAATACGGTACTGAATGGGAAGGTACCCATCTGCTCACAAGATGAGAAGATCATACGAGCAACCCAGAAGAAGATGATGTCATAACCAGTAACAAGTGTGCTGGTTGGGAAGTAGTGCTTGAGTTCTGGAGTTTCATCTGGCCAACCAAGAGTTGAGAAAGGCCAGAGAGCTGAAGAGAACCATGTGTCGAGTGTGTCTGGATCCTGGTGGATGTTCTTTGAATGGCAGTGTGCACATTCACATGCATCCTCTCTAGAAACTGTGATTTCACCACAGTCGTCACAGTACCAAGCAGGAATTCTGTGACCCCACCAAAGCTGACGTGAAATACACCAGTCTTTAATGTTTTCCATCCAGTGGTAGTATGTCTTGTCGAAGCGTTCTGGAACGAACTTAACTTCGCCCTTTTTAACTACGTCAATTGCTGGGCCAGCAAGTGGCTCCATACGTACGAACCACTGCTTTGAAACGCGTGGCTCAACTGTTGTTCCGCAACGGTAGCATGTACCAACGTTGTGCTTCATAGGCTCAACCTTTACAAGGTAGCCTTCAAGCTCAAGCTGTCTTACAAGCTCCTTGCGGCAAACATATCTGTCCTTGCCACAATACTGCTCGCCAGCGTTTTCGTTCATATAACCATCTTCGGTCATAACGTTGATTACTGGAAGGTTGTGACGAAGACCAACTTCAAAGTCGTTAGGGTCGTGTGCAGGAGTAATTTTAACTACGCCTGTACCAAAATCCATTTCAACATATTCGTCTGCAACAATAGGGATTTCCTTATTAACAATTGGAAGGATTAATGTCTTTCCAACAAGATGCTTATAACGCTCGTCATCTGGATGAACAGCAACTGCTGTGTCTCCGAACATTGTTTCTGGACGAGTTGTTGCAAGTTCAAGATAACCTGAACCGTCTGAAAGAGGGTAACGAAGGTGCCAGAATGAACCGTCCTTCTCCTCATATTCAACTTCTGCATCTGAAATTGATGTCATACAGTGTGGACACCAGTTGATGATTCTTTCACCACGGTAGATGAGGTCCTTGTCATAAAGACGAACAAAAACTTCACGAACTGCCTTTGAGCAGCCTTCATCAAGTGTGAATCTTTCACGGTCCCAGTCACATGAAGAGCCCATCTTTTTGAGCTGTTCTACAATACGACCGCCGTACTGTTCTTTCCATTCCCATGCACGTTCAAGGAACTTCTCACGACCAAGGTCTCCCTTTGAAAGGCCCTCTTTCTTAAGAGCCTCAACAATTTTAGCCTCAGTAGCAATTGAAGCATGGTCTGTACCAGGAACCCAGAGGGTATCATAACCCTTCATTCTATGATAACGAATGAGGATATCCTGGAAAGTATTGTCAAGCGCATGACCCATATGTAATTGACCAGTAATGTTTGGTGGTGGAATTACAATAGTGTATGGCTTTTTTGATTCATCTGGTTCAGCATGGAAGTATTTGCCTTCAAGCCAAGACGCATAAATTCGGTCTTCAACTTCTGAAGGGTTGTACTTTGCCTCCAATTCCTTACGCATATTTTTGCCTCCAAAAAGGTATAGTAATTTAATATAATAACCCCTATAGTATACATTTATAAATGCTCTTTTGCAAGAATTACTTGTGTTGACATTTAAGGTCTTTAAATCTATAATCTTACTGATATTTTTGAAAGTGTGAAGTGAAGATTAATGTACAATTTCAGGATTGAAACAGATACTGAAAAATTTGATAAATTTGTAGAGGAAAACAAGGGCTCTTACCTTCAGTGTTCCTCTTGGCCAAAGGTTAAAACTGCGTGGAATTCTTTCCTTTATGCAGGGTATGATGAGGAGGAAAATCTTGTCTTAACAGCCCTTGTTCTTGAAAGAAAAATTCCTGTAGCAGGAAAAATTTGGTACATTTCATGTGGACCTGTTGTGTCCACTGAAGATGAAAATTTAACAGACAGTTTTTGGACTTACATTTCAGGTCAAATGAAGTCACATGGCGCATTCTGCCTTATTACAGACCCACTTGCTCCACTCAGAATTGAGGGTGAAGAAAATGAAGTTGGTCTTAAAATGCATGAATCGCTCATTAAAAACGGCTTCATTTTAAATCCTGACATTGACACTTATACTTACAAGCACCCAGTTCAAACAATGATTCCACTTAAGGACGCTGAGGGTAACCAAATTCCAGCAGATAAAATCCTTAAGGGCTGTGAAAAGGGTGTTCGTTATTCTGTTCGTGTGGGCGCATCTCGAGGTCTAACTCTTAAGCGTTACCTTTATGAAGATGTCGTTTCAAATCCAAAAATTTTGGACGAGTTCATGAGCGTTATGGAGGACACTTCAGACAGAAATAGCTTTGCCGCAAGAAATGCGGATTACATCCAAAACCTCATGAAAAATTTAAGCAAGTATACAGACATTATGATTGTGTACTACGACAAAAAACTCGACAGAGAACTTGAGGAAGAAAGACAGAAGAGAAAGGAAGAAATTCTTTCTCTTCTTCCAACTGCACCACAGAAAAAAATCCGTGGTCTTCAGGATGAACTTGACGTAATTCAGAAGAATACTCAGAGCTACAATCAACGTGTTTCTGAGACTTCTGACTATTTAGAGGATGACAAAATTGCCGTTGCAGGTGGTCTTACAATTCGCTTTGGCGGAGTTGCATCCTGTATATTTGGCGGAACAAGAAATATTGTTAGAAATAACACTCGTTCAAGCCATTTCTTAAACTATTGGCGTATGTGTGAAAGTATAGATGAAGGCATGGATTTCCACGACCTTGGATACGTTTTAGTGAAAAATCCAGAAATTCTTGAAAACGGCACTCTTGGTGTCATGGAACCAGTGGAGAATTTCGTTGGCATATGTGATTTCAAGAAGAGTTTTGGAGCAAAATATTACGAATTTGTCGGTGAATACGTGCTCGTTGAAAACAAGACTCGCTACTGGATGTATAAGGAATTAATGCCAAAAGCTAAGCACACATTAGTTCGCATTAAACTTAAATTAAAGAAATAATTTTTTGCCGGAGGATTCAAAATGAGAACACTTGAATACACTGTTCCGGCAGAATTTAATGACAGAAAAGTCCTACATTTTCTAAAGGGAAGTGTGGGGCTTTCATCGCGTTTAATAAGAGCTTTAAAAATGCAAGAAAATGGAATAATGAAAAATGGTTCTCACACACGAACAGTGGACATAATAAATGAAGGGGACAT
>DCGS01000009.1:4989-23845 GCA_002314645.1 Ruminococcaceae bacterium UBA1772 | reverse complement strand
AACGGAACTCAAACTCAGAAAGAGGACGACGGCGGCGGAGTTAACGGCTCTGGCGGTGGACACGGTAACCTTGGTAGCTATAAAGTCGGAGGCGGCGGTGGTTATTCTGCTGTTTACCTCTTCCACAATGGTACTGAGGCAAATTCATTTAAGACAACATACCTTGACACAGATGGAAATCTTGTTAAGAAGACAATAGATGAGTCTGATCGTACATCTAAGTACATCATGATTGCTGCCGGTGGTGGTGGCGGTGGTGCCGGAGATGGTTTCATTCTCGGTTACAAGCCAACAGGTACTGCAGATGGTGGTAACGGTGGTTCAATCACTGGAACAACATCTAAAGCTATTTCAAATGGTACAGTCTTCTACGGACAGGATGGTAAGTCTAGTGGAAAGAAGACAACATACATAGGTAAAGGTGCAACTGAAGTTCCTGGTGTAGTAACTAAGGATTTCGGACTTGGCATTGTCAAAGGTGACAAACCAAATGACTGGGCCGGAACAGCAAATCCTGAACTTCCAGGTGGTGCTGGTGCTGCTGGCGACCTTCGCGGTGGTGCAGGTGGTGCTGGTTATATGGGTGCTTCAGGTGGTAACATGGCATCTCTTTTAAACGCAGGCTACATCGGCGGTGGTGGCGGTGGTTCGTCATTTATTTCGAACCTCTTCACTTATAATGCATCTTCTATTTCAGACACAGTTAAGAATAGGGAAAGTTCAAGTTCTACCGGTGGTGCTGTAGATATTACATTCATCGGTGCTGACAAGACTATGAATCCAACAAAGGATTTCTCTTGGCTTAATGAACTTACATTTACTGCTAATGCATCTAAGTACTTTGATGTAACTGCATCTTCAACTGATGGAACAGCAGCAGTAAGCGGTCAACAAATCACACTCAAGAATGCAAAACTTGGAGAAGATGGTAAGGTACACCTTACACTTACATTCACTCCAAAGGCTGCATTTGTGGGTGGTAATAACGTTAACCTTTTTGAGAATACTACAACTCCTGAAATTACAGTTAACAATAAAAATTCTACAAAGACATCTTCTATTGACCTGTCGAATGATGTCACATACGTTAACGTTCCACTTCAGAATCTTGAAGCAATTGGAAACACTGTCGAAATAATGGCTGGTGACGACGTAGCTAAGAGTGCTCTTTATGAGGATAACATGGCTACAACCAGAACCAACTTTAGCACAAATTCCAATTATGACTTCATTGGTGGAATATCTGAATATTGGGTTAAGGACTATGAAGAAACAGCATTAATTACTGCAAACACATTATCTCCAACAGACTCAACTGTTTACACTGTAGGATATACAGTAACTCCAAAATATGCTGCAGCTGCTATTGGTACTCCAGTAACAGCAACAGACATTAAAACAGTTGCATTCATTGATGTTATTTCTGAAATTGTCCTCAATGGAATAACTTATAAAACAACTAAAAAGATTGCTTATGATGAAGCAACAAACACATATACACTTACAGTAACTCTTAATACAAGTACTCGTACTGATAAGGATACTGGTATTTGGGTAAATGAAAGTGAATTAACACAAACACAACAGGCTGCTGCAGATGCAAGTGCAGTAACTTCTGTTACTAAAACTTCTACTGGTTCAGCAACATTCACAGTTCCAGTTAGTGGCTATTACCTTGTTCAAGCTTGGGGTGCAAATGGTGGCGATGGTCAGGGCGTTTCTAGAAAAAAATCCACTTCTGGCGTTTGGGGCACTTCAATTGGTGGCCTAGGGGGAAATGGTGATTATGTATATGGCTATCAGTATTTAACAAAAGGAACTGTCATTGATTACACTGTAGGTTCACAGGGAACATCATATGCAGGTAATGAAAAGGCAGAGAAAGAAGACCAAGTTAACGGAGTTGGTGGTGGTGCTGGCGAAAGTTCAACAATTAAAATTAACACAATTGGATTAATGGTTGCTGGCGGCGGTGCTGGTGGTGGTGGCGCAGCTGTTGTAGCACCAAATGCTACAGGAAATCAGCAGTATTTGACGGTTGCTGGATATTACGTGGATGATAAAGATAAGGCCCACCTTGTTGATACAGCTAATGGTAGAAATGCGGAACAGAATCATGTATTTAATAAAACAACTTCTTACGATCTGGCACTGAACGATAAATCAACTAATGGATCAAATGGTACTACAAAGATAAAAATCGTAGCTCTTTTTCCATCAGGAAGATATCCGGATGATTGGAATGCAATTGGAGGTAATGCAGGTATATTTGGTTCAAGTTACAATGGTGCAACTACAGATATAGATGCTACTAATGACTCAGCGAATGTATATAAGGCTTTACCTTCATCTGCAAAGGCTACAGTAACTGCAGCTGCTACTGCAAGTAAAGATTCTGCTTCAGGCAATAATGGCTGTGTAAAGATTTCTCTTATCCAAGAGGATAGACTTACAACGGATGAAGTAAAACAGAACCTTGGAAATAGACTTACAGGTATTACACTTGATTATGAACTTTCAAATTATTTTGATCTTGTTAGCTTTACTCCAAGTAACTATTCCTTCTCTGATGTTGTTTTCTCAACAGTAACTGAAGGTGACATTGAAAAGACAACTGCTACTCTTCCTGAGGTTTCATGGGTAATTAAGTTTAAGCCTATTAATGGCTTCCTTGGTGGTAATTTAATTCCTGACTTGTTCTATAACGGAACAAAGTCATATACAACAGGCATTATTGCTTCACAGGATGACGCAAAGAATTCTGACACGGGTGACGGTGTAGCAGATGTTCCAAAGAACATTACTACAGATAACGTAAATAACAAGCTTACAAACAAGTTGTCAGCTTCTGTTGTAACAGAGGAGAAGAGAGTACAGTATGGAACAGTTGTTCCTCTTACTGACCTTTTCGCTTTGACAGACAATTGGCCAGACACAAGTTCTCTTGTTGATGACTACGTTGCAAAGGTTATAAACACCGACTTCCCAGAGGGAGGATATACTGCAACTGCAAATAAGACATTCACATATACATATGGCGTTAAGCCTGTAAATGAGACTTCAAAGGCTAAAGTTGACAAGCTTGTTAGTGCAGACTTAAAGACTTTAGACGCAAAGGTTGTTGTATTCTGTGGAGTAACTACAAACCTTACAAACATGGAATATGATGGACCAACTGAAGTTGACCTTGGAACTGCACTCACAGCTAGTGTAACTCCATCAGCAGGTTATGACGCACCTACTTCAATCACTGTTAAGGTCAATGGTTCAACTATTACAAACTACACATATGATAGTGCAACAGGTGACCTTACAATCCCTGCTAGTGAAGTAACTGGAAATATTGAAATTTCTGGTACAGGTGTAGCTAAGGAATATACACTCAAGTATAGGGGCTACAACAAGGATGGTGTTTTGGCTGCAACTAAGGATGTTAACTATCTTGCAGGAGCAGCAATTACAGACGAAACTGCAAGTCTTTACACAGCTCCAGCAGTTAAGGGATTCAAGTACGTTTGGGACTGGCAGACAGATGATGGAAACGCTCTTGCAACAATGCCAGCATCCAACTACTGGGTAATTGGTTCATACGAACCACTCTTCTACACAGTTCAAATTAAATATGTAGACACTGATGGCAATGAAATTGCCACTAAGTATGAAAAGGATGTCTACTATACATATGAGGATTCTGTAAATTCTCCTGATATAGATGGCTACAAGCTCGTTAATGCTGCTGATGTTAAAGTCGACATTAATATTGATGAAGATTTTGCAGACGCTCATGCAGAGAATGACGTGGTTCTTTACAAGACAGTTGTATATGAACTTTCAGACCACAACCTTTCTGTAAAGCATACATATACAGATACAAATGAGACATTTGATATTACCTACGAAAAGGTAAATCCAGGTAGCACATATAATGTTGCTGCACAGACAATTCCAGGTTATGTTTCTGACGTTTCTGCAGTTTCTGGCACAATGGGCACAGAAAAGGTAAATGCTGAAATTAAGTATTCACCTGCAACTTATGAAGTTTCATTTGATGTTGATGGTTCTTCTTATGGAACCCCAATAAATGTTACATTTAAGGATGAATACGGAACTCTTCCAACACCTACAAAGGCTGGAAAGACTTTTGATGGATGGTACACAGCTGATGATACGTTGATTACAGCTACTTCAGTTGTGACAGCTACGGATAACCATACTCTTTATGCTAAATGGATTGAACTTCCTGAGTTCACAGTTACTCAGACTCCAACTGTATGGACAAATGGTAATGTTTCATTTGAACTTACAGGCACAAATACAATGGTGGATTATAGTGGTGTAACTTTCTATTATTCACTTGATAATGGAACCACTTACACATCAATGACAACAAATACTCTTGTTATTTCAGATGAAGGTAAAACAAATGTTAAGTTTAAGGCTGTCATTGACACTAGAGAGTATGAGGATTCAACATCTTATGTTGCAAAAATAGATAAAACTTCACCAAGTGCATCTATTAACATTACAACTTCAGTTGCAAAGACTATTCTCGGTGGTATTTTTGAAAAATACTTCAAAGAAACAGTTAACGCTACAATTACTTCTAGTGATGCAATCCCAGTAGGACTTGATACTTCTGGAGTTGCAAAAGTTGAATACTATGTTGCAAATAATCCTTCTTCAATTTTGACTGAAGGCGAACTCAATGCCATTACTACATGGACAGAGGGCTCAAGCGTTAGCGTTGACCCAGATAAGAAGGCAGTTATCTATGCAAAGGTAACTGATAATGCTGGTAACGTTAAATATGATGCATCATATGGTTTCATAACTGATAAAACAGCACCTGAAATTACAGATACTGATAGTGTTAACAACAGATGGTTCAAGGATGGAGCAGTTGTTAAGGTTCATGTTTCAGATCTTCTAGCTGGACTTGATACGGTTCAAATTAAGGTGGGAGACGGAGCATATACAGACGCTACTGTAGATTCAGATGGAAATATCTCTATTTCAGTTGATACTCTTTCTGAAGGCTTAAACTCTGTTACAGTTAAGGCAACAGATAAGTCTACAAATGAGAAAGAACTTGCACTTACAATTGGTAGAGACAATACTGCACCAACAGGTACAGTTGCAGTAGCTACTAACTCATGGACAAGTCTTCTTAGCACACTTACCTTTGGTTTGTTCTTCAACAATACACAGGATGTAACAATTACTGCTGAAGATACAAATGGAAGTGGTATAAGAAAGATTGAATACTATGTTACTGACAAGCTTTTAGATGCAACTGAACTTGATGCAGTTACTGCATGGTCTACATATACAGATGGTTCTGTTTCTCTTAACCCTGACGGTAAATATGTAGTTTATGCAAAGCTTATAGACAAAGTAGACAATTACAGTTACATAAGCACAAATGGCATTGTTGTTGACACATATGGTCCAACACTTACTGTTGCATATGACTATGACAGTAAATGGATTACCACAGCTGACAAAACAATTACAGGTAATGTTGAAAAGCATTATGCAGATGTTGATACTGTTTCTTATGCTTATACCGTAAATGGTACAAACAAGACAGGAACACTTACATTTGATGCAGATGGAAATTTCTCAATGCCTGTAACTGATGATGGCAAGTATGTTGTAACATTTACAGCTACTGATAAGGCTGGAAATACAGAGCGTGAATCAAAGACGGTAACAGTATGGAAAGATTCTGTTAAGCCTATTGTAACTGTGTCTAGCCCTTCAACAGATTGGGTTAAGTATGACACGACTATTGTAACGGTTCCAACAATTGGTGTTTCAAATATCGGCTCTGTCCAATATAAGAAATCTGATGAGGATGGATGGCATGTTATTTCTGTCGAGGGTACGCAGTATAAAACTAATATTTTCGAAAATGGGGAATATCAGTTTAGAGTAATCAGCGTTGCTGGAAAAACAAGTGATATTGTTTCTGTGACTTACGACAAGATTGATAATGTTGTTCCTGTTGTTGAAGTTTCAGCTCAGTCAAATTCAAAGAATTACAATTTTAACACTGCACCTTGGACAAATAATGATGTTGTGTTTACTCTTTCTAATTCTGCGGATAATCTTAGCCCTATAACATATAAATATAAAGTTTCAACTGATGCTAGTTTCACAGATCTTGCTTCTAACACATTTACAGACCAGACAAACGGCACAACAACATATGATGTTATTGCTGTAAGTGCTTCTGGTGTTGAAAGTGCTCCTGTAACTGTGAAAGCAAGTGTTGATAAGGAAAATCCAACGGGTTCAGTATCTGTTGGAACAAACACATGGACTGAGTTTATTTCAGCCATTGATTTCCTCAATATATTCTATAAGGATCCAGTTGCAGTTACAGTGGACGGAACTGACACTGTCAGCGGTATTTCTGGTAAATACTACTTAATTGATCATACCGGCCAATCTCTTGATTACATCAAGACTCTTACAACTGGTTGGACAACATATACAGGAAGCTCATTCACAATTGAAAATGAGAATAATTATGTTATTTACGTAATGCTCATTGATAAGGCTGGAAACAAGACATATCTTTCAACAAATGGAATTAAAATTGATAAGACAGAACCTACAATTAATGTTTCATATGCTGAGGGTGCTTGGGACACAAGTTCAGAAGTTAATATTCCAGTTACAATAGTTGATGATGCAAATGGTTGTGGAGTTAATGAGACATCAATTACATACACATATTCATCAACAGCTCCAGCAGGTTTTGCAGGCACAACAAAGACTGCAGCTTCTGCAACATTTACAATTCCTAATGCAGATGTTCCAAATGGTGAATACACAATCACTATTTCAGCAGCTGACAAGGTAGGAAACATTAAGACACGTGATGTAAAAATTAAGCGTGACTCTGAGGGTATTACAGTTATTGCAAAACCTCAGGATGTAACCGTTACATATGGTGATGCAACTGCTACATTTACAATCAATGCTAAGAGTACATCTGGTCTTACATACCAGTGGGAGAAGTACAATGCTACTTCCAACACATGGGAGACAATTGATGGAGCAACAGGAAGCTCATATACAGTTTCAAACCCATCAGTTGTTGCTAATAATGGTGATCAGTATAGAGTAATTCTTTCAAGTGAGGCGGGTTGGTCAGTAAATGATACAGCAGCAACGCTCACTGTAAATAAGAAACTAATAACTGTTTCTCCAGATAATCAGTCTGTTGATTATGGTCAAGATGATGCTGAACTTACATATACATATTCAGGCGTAATTAATTCTGATGCGGTACAGTTTACTGGCTCATTTGAACGTACTCCTGGTGAAGAAATTGGTTCATATGTAATTACAAGTAAGGACTTTGCTCTTGATCCTACAGTTGAAGTTAACAAGAATTACTATATTGAGGTTAACCCAACAACTGCAGATTATGAAATTGTTGCATATAACCCTGGCGTTACAGCAACTCTTGAAAATAAGACTGCAGGTCAAAACGGATGGACAATATCTGAAGTTAAGATTACAGCTCCAGCAGGATACAAGATTAGTACTTCTAACGCATTAGAAGGTAATACATGGTCTGACTATATTACTGTTCCTGACGGTGAATATGGTAGTGGCGTTGAGTATTATCTCATCAATGTTACAGAGGGAGACGATCACGAAGGTTCAATCTCAGTTAAGCTTGTAACAACTGGATTTAAGCAGGATACAGTGGCTCCAGATGCTAGGGTTACAGTTTCTGAGAGTAACCTTAAGAAGACACTTAATGGACTTACATTTGGTCACTTCTTCAAGGACACTGTCGGTGCTGATATTACAAATGCAAACGGAACAGACATTAGTGGACTTACATATTGTTATTACATTTCTGATTCCGACACAATCCTTACAGATACAGAACTTAATGCTCTTGCTGATTCCGTCTGGACAACAGGAACTGGTGTATCTGTAAATCCAGACCAGAAGGCTATTATCTATGCAAAGGTTGAAGACGGCGCTGGCCATGTTTCATATGCTCGCTCATATGGATTCATTGCAGATGCTACAGCTCCAACACTTACAGATACAAACTCTGCAGATGGAAAGTGGATTACAGATGAAAATGCGAATGTAACAGTTTCAGTTTCTGACGCTCTTGCTGGACTTGACACAGTTAAGTACACAGTAAATGGTGGCACAGCAGTAACTGCTACAGTTTCAGCTGGTAAGATTGAAATTCCAGCATCTGCTCTTTCTGGCGGAACAAATACAGTTGTCGTCAAGGCTACAGATAACTCAACAAATGAAGCAACACTCACTCTTACACTTAAGAAGGACACAACTGCTCCAACCGTTGATGCAACTGTTGACAACACTACAATTGAACAGAGTAAGACAATTACAATTACACCAACAGTAGGCGATTCAAACATTAAGTCAGTTACAGTTAAGAAGATGCCAGATGGCACTGTTGTTGACATTACAAATACATACATGAATGGCTTTGTTGCAACAGAAAATGGTGAATACCTTGTAACTGTTACAAATGGAGCAGGAGAGTCAGCTCAAGACACAGTAACAATTGATAAAATTGATACTTCAAAGCCTGTTGCTTCTATCTCAACTGGTTCATATACAGAGGGTGAATGGTCAACATCACCTGTTGTAATTAATGCTGATAATACAAATGCTGATAACCTTGGTACTACAACATATCAGTATTCTACAGATGGTGGTAACACATGGCAGGATATGCCAAACGGAACACTTACACTTGACGATGGTACAAATGGTACATACCTTGTTAAGGCAATTAGCGAATCTGGAGTTGAAAGTGACCCTGTTTCGGTAAATGTCAAGGTTGATACAAGTGCTCCAACAGGTAAGATTACAGTTGATACTTCCTTCTGGGAAGAACTCCTTAGCACAATTACATTTGGCATTTATAAGAATGACAAGGTAACTGTAAAGATTGAAGGTACATTCGACATTTCTGGACAGAAATCTATCGAGTATATCAAGACAACTGATGTTATTACTTCAAGTACAGAGCTTGCTGCAAGAACAGATTGGGTTGACTATAACGGAACCTTTGAAATTCCAGCAGTAGACCAGGCTAAGTTTGTAATCTATGCAAAACTTACAGACAACGCAGGTAATGTTACATACGTTTCATCTGATGGACATGTATTTGATTTGACTGATCCTGTAATTACAGTTTCAAGCAACACAATTGCTACAACAGATGACAACGGAACAACATATGCTGATCGTACTGTGACTGTGTCAGATTCAAACCTTGATACCGTAAAGGTATACAAGGATGGAGTAGAGGTAACTCCAGCTCCTCAAATTTCAAATGGCACAGCAACAATTAACATTCCAAATGACGGTTCTACATATGAGGTTGTTGCAACTGATAAGGGTGGAAATAGTGTTTCTATCACTATTAACACAAAGACAGTAGATGACTTTATTGATGAACTTGATGACTCTTGGGCAGATCCAACAGCACCAACAGAGAACAATCTTAAGGATGCAATCAATAAGATTGATGATTTTGTAGATGCAGAGGATAATAACCTTACACAAGAGGAAAAAGATAAGCTTCAGCAGAAGAGGGATGAACTTCTTTCTCAGTATGCAGAAAAGATTGCTAACCGTTATGGTATTGTCGTAATTGACGTTCAGTCTGATGTTGTAGACATTGACGACGACGCAGTTAAAGCAACTCTTAAGAAGTTTATCAACGGCGATGACGTTGAGAAGTTCCTAGACGGCCAAAGAGTTGAAATTGTAATGACAGTAACTCAGGCTACTGGCGATTCATACAATGAGGCTAAGGCTGAAGAGGACGGAAATGCTATTATTAAGCATATTGAAGTAAAGATTGTAAAGAATGTTTATGCAGAGGCAGGGGACACAACTCCAGACTCAACACAAACTCTTACAACTACACAGGATCCAATTGAATTCACTGTTTCTGCTGATAACTATGCAAAGGATGGACGTGTATTCTTCGTATACAGAGACCATGCTAATACATCAACAAAGTATGCGGATACAGACTCAGATCTTTCTGATGATATTGTTGGATTTAGCAGTAGTCTCTTCTCAATCTTTACACTCGCTTATGTTCCAGACGCAACAATTACAGGCAATGCAACTGGCAAGAATGATTTACCAATGGTTAATGCAACCGTTGAACTTCTTGATAGTAACGGAGACCCTGTTCTTGACGACGATGGAAATCCAGTAACAACAACCACAGATGAGGATGGAAACTTCTCATTTGACAATGTTCCAGATGGAGATTACAAGATTAAGGTTACAACTCCAGACAGTTCTGAAAGTACAACCGAAAATGTTACAGTAAATCCAGATGGTACATCTACACCAGTTGATGTTAACTTCCCAGACTACAACACAGTTGGAGATATTTCTGGAACAGTTAAGGACAAGGATGGAAATCCTGTACCTGGTGCAACTGTTGAACTCCTCGACAAGGATGGAAACCCTGTTCTTGACGGAAATGGAAATCCAATGGTTACAACTACAGATGCAGATGGTAACTACCTCTTTGAGAATGTTCCAGAGGGAGAATACAAGGTTCGTGTAACACCTCCAGACGGAAGTGATCCTTCAACTTCAGATAATATCACTGTTCAAAATGGTAATGCTGAGGGCGAGGACGTAAGCCTTGACAACTATCAGAGATATACTGACATTTCTGGTACTGTTGTAGACAAGAATGGTGACCCTGTAAAGGGCGCAACAGTAAACCTTCTTGATAAGAATGGAAACCCTGTTCTTGACGAGGATGGAAATCCAAGAACTACAACAACAGATGAAAATGGTAAGTATACATTTAACAAAGTTGAAATTGGAAACTATCAAATTGAGGTAATTGCACCTCATCCTGACAAGGATGGAAATACTGATACCACAACTACAAAGATTAGCGTTGCAAATGGTGATGTTAAGGATGAAGATGCTAACAGTTATCCAGAGTCAACAGGTGTAACATCTAAGCTTGAGAACTATCAGGCATTTACAGACATTACTGGAAATGTAACGGACAAGAATGGTAAACCTGCAGAGGGTATTCTTGTAGAACTTCTCGACAGGGATGGAAACCCAGTTCTTGATGAGAATGGTAACCCAATTACAACTACAACTGATGAGAATGGTGACTATATCTTCAGCCATATTCCAGATGGCGAATATACAGTAAAGATCAACTCACCAGTTGAAGAAGACGAAGATGTCAAAGCACCTGTAGAAGTAAGCAATGGTACAGTGATAGGTAACACTAATACTAAGTTTGACAACTACAATGCATACGGTGACATCAACGGAAATGTTAAGGATGAAAATGGAAAACCACAGGCTGGTGCAAAGGTTGAACTCCTTGATAAGGATGGCAACCCAATAACACTTGCTGATGGAACTCCACTTGTTGCTTACACTGATAAGAACGGTAACTACATTTTCAAGAATGTACCTAACGGAACATATCAGGTTCGAGTAACACTTCCTGATGGAAGAACGGAGATTAAAACTGTTATAATTGAAAATGGACAGATTCCACTTGCGTATGCTCCAAACTTCGAGTTCGAAGCTACACAACCTAGTCCAAACACAGGAGACAGCAACTCACTTCTTCCTAGCATTGCTCTTCTTGTAATGTCTACACTTGGATCTACTCTTGTAATAAAGAAGAGAAAAGAAGACGGCGAAGAAAACAACTAATTAAATGAACCCCAGAGCACATGCTCTGGGGTTTCTTTGTTACCCTTTTGTAAAGTATAAAATATTGTTGTTTGGATATAAATATGGTAAAATATAAGGAATTTATAAGCAACCCTTGGGTGAGGAGGAATACAAAATGAATTTAATTGAGGAACTCATTAGTCTCACATCTGCAGCTGGTCTTCCAGGGGCAGAGGATGAAATTCGTGAGGTTTCAAAGGAAAAACTAAATATATTTTGTGACTCCGTTACCGTTTCAAAAAGGGGCGGCCTTTTAGGCGAAATAAAAGGAGTGGGTCCAAAGGTTGTTTTGGACGCACATATGGACCAGGTAGGGTTCATTGTCACTGAAATTTGTGACAATGGATTTGTAAAGTTTGACAAGTGTGGCGGCATAGACGAACGCTGCCTTTCCGCGCTCGAGGTTGAAATTCTTGGTGCTGAGCGTGTCTATGGTGTAATTAGCACTGTGCCACCACATCTTAAATCCAAGGATGACGACGGGAAGGCCAAAAAGGCCTCTGACCTTGCTATAGACACAGGACTTACAAAAGAAGAAGCAGAGAAAATCATCTCAAAGGGAGACAGAATCCTTCCTAAATTTGGATTTAATAAACTCCTAGGTAGTGAGGTGTCTTCAGGTGCGCTTGATGACAGAAGTGGAATGCTTGTTGTACTTCGTGCTCTTGAAATAATTAATGAAGCATGTAAGGACGGAAAGAATAATAAGCCATCTGTTCTTGCAAGTTTTTCTGTATCTGAAGAAGTAGGAGGCAGAGGCGCTTCAACAAATGCATATGACTATAATGCAGACTATGCAATCGTTGTAGATGTTAGTTTTGACAAAACACCAGGCTGCACTTCAAAAGAGTGTGGCATTATTGGAAAGGGCCCAATGATTGGAAAGGGCCCAGTAGTATCCAGGGAGGTTAGTACTGCTCTTGAAACTTTGGCAAAAGAAAAGAACATTCCATATCAGTATGAAATCCTTCCATCAAGAACAGGCACACATGCAGATGAACTTTCTTCTTTAGGAACTGGTGTTAAGGTTGGCATGGTTTCATTCCCACTTAAATATATGCATACTCCTACTGAAGTAATAAACATGGAAGATGTAGAAAATAGTGCATTACTCATAGCTGTATATTGCCTTTCTCTTGCAAATGAAAAGGTAAATATTGATTACGTTAAAAGCTCAGTAGAGTTTGATGTTAAAAAGAATGAAACAAAAGTTTCAGATGAATACAAAACTATAAAAGAAATTTCAAGTATTCACGGTATTTCTGGACGTGAGGATTTAGTTCGTGAATATATCATAAGTAAACTTCCAAATGACGTAGAATATAGTGTCGACAATATTGGAAATTTAATTGTTAAAAAGAGTGGACTTCAAAGGTGTAACAAGACCGTAATGGTTTGTGCACATATGGACGAAGTTGGACTCGTTGCAACATATATTACTGAAGACGGCTTAATTAAGGTCGATGAAGTCGGTGGAATTTGCGAAGAGGTTCTAATTGACAGAACTGTAATTTTCGAGAGCGGCGCTGTAGGCGTAATTGGTCTTAAACACATTCACCTTTGTGAAGGTGATGAAAGAACAAAGATTCCATCAATTCCTGAAATGTATGTCGACATTGGTGCACATAGCAAGGAAGAAGCTGAAAAGCATGTATCGCTTGGGGACTATGCTGTTTTCAATTCGGACTTTGTTGAGTTTGGATCGTTTGTTAAATCTAAAGCTTTGGATGACAGACTTGGTTGCGCGTATATGCTTGAACTAATAAATATGGAATTACCATATGACGTTACTTTTGCATTCACTGTTCAAGAAGAAGTAGGCGCACGTGGCGCAATTTGTGCCTCAAATGGAATTAATCCTGATATTGCAATTATTCTTGAAACAACAACCGCTGGAGACATAAACGGTGTTTCTGGTGAAAAACGTGCATGCGTTCTTGGGGACGGTCCTGTTGTGTCATTTATGGACAGAGGAACTGTTTACGACAAGGACCTTTACAACTGGGCTATGAAACTCTCTAAAGACAACGGCATTAAGGCTCAAACAAAGACTTTAATTGCTGGTGGAAACGACTCCTCTTCAGTACAAAGAGCAGGGTCTGGAGTTCGCGTTCTTGCAGTTTCTCTTCCAACTAGATATCTTCATTCACCTGCATGTGTAATAAATAAGAAGGACGTTATTGAGACTAGAAAACTTCTTAAACTCATAGTAGAAGGTGCGGATAAACTTTGATAAATCTTTTTTGTGAGGACTATCCAGCTTTTGAAGAAAGTATGGAAAAGATAGTTTCCCTGTGTGAAAAGGACTGTATTGGCCTTAAAGCAATTGGACCACTTTTGTCTTATGGTGTAAAATATGACCGTATTGCAATGTTTTGGGTGCAAGAGGTAAACGGTGAAATAAATTCCTTTATATCCAAGTGTTACAATGACACAGTTGCATATTTGTCTAATGGTGCAGATGTCTTTGAAGTGGCCTCTTTCTTAAAGGTAATCGGCTATTTCTCTCTGACAACAAACTCACAGGAATTAATAGACAAATTGACATATAAAGAATCTCCTGAAGAGGTTTCGAATGTCGCGCCTTCAGGCCACATAATGAAGCTTCCTAAGGGAAATGAGTATAAGGGGAAAGTAGCAAGTCTTGACGGTAAAATATTTGTTAACAGAGAAGAAGATTTTAACATTTTTTATGAGACGCTAAACAATAATTTCCCTGGAAATGTATTTTCAAATTATTCCGATTGGTATGTAGATATATCACATAGGGTAAGACACGGCACAATGGACTTTGCTATTGTACTTGACTTTGATTGTAAGGCAACGGCGTCTGCTTTGATTATATCTGAAGGTTCGGCTCTTTTAGGTGCCATTTCAACTAATGAAGAGGTTCGAGGAAAGCATTATGCACAGACATTAATTGGAATGTTCTGTGAAAAATATAAAGATAAAGACATTTTTATCATGTGTGCACCAGAAAAGGTTGCATTTTATGAAAAACAAGGTTTTGAAAACACAAGTGTTTTCTATTCCATTTAACATCAGGGAGGAAAAACAAATGCCTGAAATGAACACGGAAAAAAACTATAAAAATCTTAAAAGTGGGACAGACGTTCGTGGAACTGCCGTAGAAGGCGTTCCTGGTGAACCTGTGACTTTGACTGATGAAGCAATTGCAGACATTACATTTGGGTTTGCTCAGTGGCTTTACGACAATGTTTCGCCTTTGTCAGACAGGTTTACAGTTGCTGTAGGTCATGACTCACGTATTTCTGCTGAAAGAATAAAGACTGTAGTTATAGAAACACTTTTAAAGTGCGGAATAAACGTTAAGGATTGTGGGCTTTCTTCTACTCCTGCAATGTTTATGACAACTATTGATTATGAGTGCGATGCATCCGTAGAAATAACAGCAAGCCATCATCCATTCAACAAGAATGGTCTTAAGTTCTTCACAAAGAAGGGTGGACTTGAGTCAACAGATATAGATGCAATCCTTACAAACGCTACATATGACATTAGACCAGAAGGTATTGAACCTGGTACTGTTACAGAGTGCCAGTATATGAATAACTATGCTGCAATGCTTCGCGAGAAAATCTGCAAGGAAGTAAATGCAGACGACTATTCACGTCCACTTCGTGGCTTTAAAATAGTTGTAGACGCAGGTAATGGTGCAGGTGGGTTCTATGCTCAAAAGGTGCTTGAACCACTTGGCGCAGACGTTACAGGAAGTCAGTTCTTAGAACCAGATGGTATGTTCCCTAATCACGTTCCAAATCCTGAAAATAAAGTTGCCATGTCTTTCATTTCAAAGGCAGTTCGTGACAACGAAGCAGATCTTGGCCTCATTTTTGACACAGACGTAGATAGAGCAGCATGCGTTGGTGCTGATGGAAAAGAAATTAATAGAAATGCATTAATTGCACTTGCTTCTTGTATTGCTCTTGAGGGCAATGAGGGTGGAACTATTGTTACAGACTCCGTAACATCATCTGGACTTAAAGACTTTATTGAAAATGAACTTGGTGGTAGGCATCATAGATTCAAACGCGGCTACAAGAATGTTATTAACGAGTCTAAGCGTTTGAACTTAGTTGAATGCATTAATTCACCACTTGCAATTGAAACATCTGGACATGCTGCAATGCGTGAAAACTACTTCTTAGACGACGGTGCATACCTTGTTACAAAAATTGTTATTAAGGCTGCTGTAATGGCAAAGGATGGCGGTAAAATTACCGACCTTATTGCAAACCTTGTAGAGCCATTAGACGCAGAGGAATATAGAATTAAAATTCTTGAAGAAGACTTTAAGGCATATGGAAATAAGGTCCTTGAAGAACTTCAAGCCTACTTTGAAGAGAAAGAAAACTATGAGCTTGCAACAGACAGCTTTGAGGGTGTAAGAGCAACAAATGCTGATGCTGATGGCTGGTTCCTTCTTCGTCTTTCAGTTCATGATCCAATTCTCCCACTCAACATTGAAAGCAATGTCGCAGGTGGTGTGAAGACAATTCTTTCTGACGTACGTGAGTTCTTGTCACAGTATTCTGGCCTTGACATTAAGGCATTAGATTAATGGTGGTAAAATGGATAGCGCAAATTTATTGAAATTAAAAAATACCCTTTTAGAAATTGCACCAGAGAAGAAGTTTGCACTTGCTTTCTCTGCAGGTGTAGACAGCACAATTCTTTTAAATGTTGCTGTTTTAATGGGCTTTGACGTTTTGGCGGTTACCTTTAATACAAATCTTACTAGCCGTATGATTTCTATTTCAAACGCTAAAAATGTAGCTGAAGAATTAGGGGTAAAGCATATAACTCTTGATATTGACGTAATGTCAGATGAAAACATCAATTGTAATTCAAAACTCAGATGTTACTACTGCAAGAGTAAAATGTTTTCAGCTCTCAAGAAACTTGCAAATGAAAACGGTTATTCAATTCTTTGTGACGGAACAAATGCAGATGACCTTCTTGAATACAGACCAGGTCTTAAAGCAAAGGATGAATGTGGGGTTTTAAGTCCAATTGCAATGGCAAGCCTTACAAAGACTGAACTTCGAGAAATTGGAAATGAGCTTGGGCTTGAAATTGCTAAAAAGCCATCTTCACCTTGTCTTTTAACTAGATTCCCATACGGAACGACAGTTACAAATGAAATGCTTGAGACTGTTGAAAGTGGAGAACAGCTTATAAAGGATGCAGGCTTTGAAGCTTGCAGACTTCGTGTTCATGGTAATGTTGCAAGAATTGAACTTCCAATTGACAGATTGGCTGATTTTGTTAATAATAGTGAAAAGCAAACGAAACTTATTTCTGACATAAAGGCTCTTGGATTTGACTACGTAACAGTAGATTTAGAAGGCCTTCGTTCAGGAAGCATGGATATATGAGGGGATAACAATGAATTTAGAAGCACTTCTAAATGGAGTTGCAGACGGTAGTATTTCAACTGAGTCTGCAATGGAACAGCTTAAAACACTTCCATATGAAGAAGTTGGAGACTATGCTCGTCTTGACAACCATAGAAAAATTAGAACTGGTTTCCCAGAGGTTGTATTCTGCCAGGGTAAGCCAATAGACCAGTGTGCTGAAATCTTTAAAAGACTTTACGATGCAAACGGTCTTGTACTTGGAACAAGAGCATCTAAAGAACAGTATGATGCTGTTTTAAAGCTTCTTCCAAATGCAGTATTCCACGAAAGAGCAAGATGCATTACTGTTGGTGAACCAGAAAACCACAGTGGCTGTGTTGCTGTTTGTACTGCAGGTACAACAGACATTCCTGTAGCAGAAGAGGCAGCCATAACTGCATATATGTGCGGATCAAATGTTGAAAGATATTATGATGTTGGTGTTGCTGGCATACATCGCTTACTCAGTAAGGTAAATGATATTAGAAAGGCAAACTCAATTGTTGCCGTTGCTGGCATGGAAGGCGCTCTTGCAACAGTAATTGGTGGACTTGTAGATGTTCCAGTAATTGCTGTTCCAACAAGCATAGGCTATGGCGCAAACTTTGGCGGTCTTTCAGCACTTCTTGCCATGCTCAATTCCTGTGCAGCAGGTACAAGTGTAGTAAATATAGACAACGGATTTTCTGCTGGCTATTCAGCAGCTCAAATTAACCATATAGCTGTTAAAGGGGGCAAACAGTAATGGCTGTGAACCCAAAGTACATAGATGAAATAGTTGTTCTAGAAACAAATATTGACGATTCAACAGCAGAGGAACTTGGATTCTGCCTTGAAAAACTTATGGATGCTGGGGCAAAGGATGCCTCTTTTGCACCAATATTCATGAAGAAATGTCGTCCTGCATATAAGCTCACAGTCCTCTGCAAGCCAGACGTTGAAGAGGAATTAATTAAAATCATCTTTAAACACACATCTGCTGTTGGACTTAGAAGAGAAATAAAGTCTCGCGTAATAATGGACAGAGAAAAGACCAAGGTAATGACCGAGTATGGTGAGGTCCTTGCAAACATATTCTCATATGAGGATTTCTCTAAGGTTTCTCTTGAATACGAAAGTGCAAAGAAGCTTGCAGAAGAAAAAGATGTAAGCATTAACCACATATATAGAAATTACAAAATATGTGAATAAAATATTCAGTTAATATACTGATACAATGCTTTTAAACGAATGAAATATGACACAATTCAGTTATGACAAATTTGTGCTGAATTGTGTCTTTTTTTGTTGAATTTTTGTTGAAATATTGACAAGTGTCAGTTATAATATTTGGGAATATTATTTTAATATTTGGGTGTTAATTGACATTATTTGGGAAAGGAAGTTAATATGGCAAACTTTAATGACAAAGAACTCTATCCAGAGTACAAGTATCCAGAAATTGACAAAGAAAATCCTGCTCTTAACAATCCAGCAGATTTCAGAGAGCCAATTGCTAGACTTGGTAAGAAGATTACAGACCGTATTCCTCAGAAGCTCGGTCTCAAGAAGATTACCATGGAAGACCCTGAATACTGGGGCCTTTGTGCAATGGTAGACACAGACGAGAAAGCAGAACTTGCTTATCTCCTTGACGTTCGTAAGCCAGTTACAATCAACGAAATCTATGA
>DCGS01000009.1:0-4880 GCA_002314645.1 Ruminococcaceae bacterium UBA1772 | reverse complement strand
GAGTACAACTGGGAAAATGAAAGACGTGAAAAGCAGTACGTTCTTCCAATGTACGTTCCTGGTTCAGCTGAGTTCTCAAACATGAATAAGGATCTTATTGATGCTCATCCAGAACTCGGTACATTCTTCGACAGAATGACTCGTCTTCCACTTGATGATATTACAAGATTCGTTCCAGAAGGTGGCGCTGGTATTGGAATGCACGTAATTCCAGTAGAAAAGGCTATTGAAATGGAAAACGAAACAGCATCAGTTGAGCACATTTCTCACTGGCTCGACAAGTATGAGGGCAAATATGCTGCATCTCCTTGCTCATGCCGTCGTTCAAGACAGAAGCACGGCGAAGCTTGCGGAGACGACCCAGAGGGTTGGTGTATTGCAGTTGGTGATATGGCTGATTACGTTGTTGAAACAAACAAGGGTGGTCACTACATCACTAAGGAAAGAGCTCTTGAAATTTTTGAAGATGCTGAAAAGAACGGATTCGTTCACCAGATTACAAACATCGACGGCGAAAACAAGATCTTCGCTATTTGTAACTGTAACGTAAACGTATGTTATGCTCTTCGTACATCACAGCTTTACAACACACCTAATATGTCACGTTCAGCTTATGTTGCTCACGTTGACAAAGAGAAGTGCGTAGCTTGTGGTAAGTGCGTTGAGGTTTGTCCAGCAGGTGCTCCTACACTTGGACAGAAGCTCTGCAAGAAGGACGGAACAGAAGTTCAGTACCCACAGAAGGAGCTTCCATATGAGAAGAGTGCTTGGGGTCCTGACAAATGGACAATCAACTACAGAGACGTTAACAGAAATAATACACATGAAACAGGTACAGCTCCATGTAAGTCAGCTTGTCCTGCTCACATTGCAATCCAGGGTTATGTAAACATGATCAAGGATGGCAGATATGATGAAGCACTTCAGCTTATTAAGCTTGACAACCCACTTCCAGCAATCTGCGGACGTATTTGTAACCGTAGATGTGAAAGTGCTTGTACACGTGCTACAATTGACAAGGCAGTTGCAATTGACGAACTCAAGAAGTTCGTAGCAGAGAGAGACCTCAATGCAGCAACACGTTACATCCCAGAGAAGATTATCCCATCACAGGATAAGGACTTCTTCAAGAAGACAAAGGTTGCTATCATTGGTGCAGGCCCTGCAGGTCTTTCATGTGCTTACTATCTTGCTCTCAAAGGATACGCTCCAACAGTATTCGAAATGAGAGAAAGAGCTGGTGGTATGCTTACATACGGTATCCCATCATTCAAGCTTGAAAAGAACGTTATTGAAGCTGAAGTTGACGTAATCCGTGAACTTGGTGCTGACATTAAATACGGCGTACAGGTTGGTAAGGATGTAACAATCCAGCAGCTTCGTGAAGAAGGCTACAAGGCATTCTATGTTGCAATCGGTTGCCAGGGCGGTAGAAAAGCTGGTATTGCTGGTGAGGACGCAGAAGGCGTTTACACTGCAGTTGAAATTCTTGGTGAATCAGCTCTTTCTGAGAAGTTTGCTCTTAAGGGCCAGAAGGTTGTTGTAGTTGGTGGCGGTAACGTTGCTATTGACGCTGCTCGTGTATCAACTCGCGTAGGTGCTACAGACGTTTCTATGTACTGCCTTGAGCAGAGAGAAGAAATGCCAGCTCTTGATGAAGAAATTCTTGACGCTGAGTCAGAGAACATTACAATTAACAATGGTTGGGGACCAAAGGAAATCCTTACACAGGATGGCAAGGTTTGCGGCATTGTATTCAAGAAGTGCACACAGGTTAAGGATGCTGACGGACGTTTCAATCCTCAGTATGACGAAAACGACACAATTACAGTTGAATGTACAGATGTTATTCTTTCAATTGGTCAGTCAATTGAATGGGGTAACCTCCTTGATGGTACAAAGGTTGAGCTTGGCCGTGGTAACGGTGCTGTAGCTAACAAGCTTACATACCAGACAGCTGAGCCAGACATCTTCGTTGGTGGTGACGTATACACAGGTCCTAAGTTTGCAATTGACGCAATTGCTGCTGGTCGTGAAGGCGCAATCTCAATTCACCGCTATGTTCAGGACGGTACACTTACAATTGGTCGTGACAGAAGAGAGTTCACAGAACTCAACAAGGACGACATTTCAGTTGTATCTTATGACACAGCTGGACGTGAAGAGCCAGAGCGTGACCCATCTGTTGACGCTAAGTCATTCAGAGAGTACGTTAAGCCATTCACAGAAGAGCAGGCTCGTAAGGAATCAGCTCGTTGTCTCAAGTGCGGTGTATCTGTTGTTGACCCTAACCAGTGCGTAGGTTGTGGTCTCTGTACAACTAAGTGTCACTTCGACGCTATTCACCTTAAGAGAGACATCCCAGGTGCAAGCACAATGCGTACAAGTGAAGAGAAGCTTAAGTACATCATTCCTAGAATGATTACTCTTCCACTTAAGGTTAAGTTTGCTAAGAAATAATTAACACTTAAATAGATGAAAAGCTCGGTAGCCGAAAGACTACCGAGTTTTTTATTTTTCTTTTGAGTATTTAAGCTTTGTGGCCATACCGCCGCGTATGTGACGCTCTGCCTTGTTTTTATCAAGTACAGCTCTAACTTCCTTATACAGAGCTGGATTCTGTTTCTGAAGGCGTGAGGAGACGTCACCGTGCACTGTACTTTTAGAAAGACCGAAAACCTGTGCAGTCTTTCTTACGGTAGAACCTGTATCCACTATGTATCTTCCTAGTGTACATGCTCTTTCTTCTACATAACCTTTCAAAATACAAAACCCTCTCCCTTTCATAGATATTAAATACTATGAAAAGGGGAGGGTTTTTATTACATATTTTTGATTACATATCTAGCACGTATATTCCTGATGAAAGAACAACGACCTCATGTCCAAAGGTTCTCATGTAGCGAAGAACAGGTTCTTCAAACTTTTTGTAGTCTTCAGCAACATAGTCCTTAAGAGATATCTTTTTAATATTTGTTGAAAGCTTACAGCATACGTAAAGATCATCACCATATCTTGAAAGAGCCATAGGTCTTCCAATTGCAGTGGTCTGTGCGCCACCAATTCTGAAGTCTACACGCTGAAGCTTCTTTGAATATCTTACAATTGCATTTTGATCAGGTACTGCACACCAAAGGTTGTTTCCGTCTGGAGCACATCCACGAACAGGACAATCATGATATGAAAGGTCACCTGTCCAAACGAGAGTTCCCATATAGTCGAAGATTCCAATTTCACCAGTAGGGAATACAACGTTTATGAAGTCTCTCTGGTCCTGACATACAGTGCAAGTAATATAATCTTTTATTTGCGATGCAATTTCTCTATAGGCAGGGCCAAACTTATGCTCTGCATAGAAATTACGAGTAGCCTTTGTTACTTTTCCAACCTTGAAGTCGTAAAATTTAAAGGCAATTTTTAACTTGCCACGTTCATCTTTTCCATCTGCCACAACAGTAATAAATCCATGCGGATGAGGAATGATGTCAAGTGGCATTGAATCAGTAATTTGTTTCATTTATTTACACCTGACGTTCGAATTTATTTATCTAGATTTATTACCTGATAGCAGAGAGTCATAAGACTGTCGTTGAAGTGAACGTTTTCAACAGCTACTCTTGGATATTTCTCATTGATGTTGTAATGTGAGAAGTTCCAGAAGCCCTTAATTCCACAGTCTACAAGAAGGTCAATAACTGATTTTGCCTCTTCATATGGAATGCAGATAACAGCAACTTCAACGCCGTTTTCTTTACAGAAGTCCTCAATATCTGAAGCAGGCCTAATAGGGAGACCGTTAACTATCTGTCCAACAATAGCTTCATTTTTATCAAAAACTCCAAGGAGCTCAAATCCACGATTGGCAAAGTCAATTTGAGATGCAATTGTTTTGCCGAGGTTTCCAGCACCTATCATGATTGTTTTAAGGCCTTTGTCAACGCCGAGGATTTTTCCAATTTCAGCCTGAAGGCTTTCAATGTTATATCCGTAGCCCTGTTGACCAAAGCCACCAAAGCAGTTTAAGTCCTGACGGATTTGAGAAGCGGAGAGTCCCATTCTTTCTGCAAGTTCTCTACTTGAAATTCTTACCATACCAGCATTTTTAAGCATACCAAGGAAACGATAGTATCTTGGCAATCTTTTAATTACTGAGATAGAAATATATTTTGAACCCATTTTTAGTCCTCCAATTACTTTGAAAGAGATTCAACAGTTTCCATTACATAGTCTCCGAATTCTTTGCAAGTTGCACCGTCTGTGTTACCAGTTACAACAACTTTTTTCTCTTTCTCTGTGCAAATTTCCATTGCTTCTGAAAGAGTGTCAGCAATAGAAGAGAAGCCAATGTGTCTAAGCATCATTTCTGTTGCTTTGAAAATACTTGATGGATTTGCATAGTCTGCAATTCCTTCTTCTATCATACGAGGAGCACTGCCGTGGATTGCTTCAAACATTGCATATTTGTCACCAATGTTTGCACTACCAGCAGTACCAACGCCACCCTGAATTTGAGCAGCTTCGTCTGTGATGATATCACCATAAAGGTTAGGTAAAACGAATACTTGGAACTGATTGCGAATATCCTTATTTACAAGGTTTGCAGTCATGATATCTATGTACCAGTCTTCTGCTGTAATTCCAGGATATTCGTTTGCAACTTCGTGGCAAATCTGTGTGAATTTGCCGTCGGTCTTCTTCATGATGTTTGCCTTTGTAACAATGGCAACGTTTGTCTTGCCATTCTGCTTAGCATAGTCAAAAGCAGCCTTTGCAATTCTTCTTGTTCCAAGGTCAGTTGTTACCTTGAAGTCAAATGCGAGCTTCTCTGGAACCTCAACACCACGGCTACCAAGTACATATTCGCCCTCAGTGTTTTCTCT
>DCGS01000057.1 GCA_002314645.1 Ruminococcaceae bacterium UBA1772 | reverse complement strand
ATGAAACAACCTGTACCTGATAGAGATCATCGCCAACAGCTGTAACCATTGTCTGTGTTGCATCGAAGAGAGAACCTTCTGTAATGCCGATGATGTCTGAAGAAACGAGTTGTTCCTCTGTGTAACCGAATGATGGGCTTGAAGCAGCCTTCATAGCAGCGTTGATACCTTCAACAGTAACATCCTTACCCTTAACAACAGCAACAAGAAGTGTTGTTGAACCTGTTGGTGTTGGAACACGCTGAGCTGAACCAATAAGCTTGCCATTAAGCTCAGGAATTACAAGACCAATTGCCTTTGCAGCACCTGTTGAGTTTGGAACGATTGAGCAAGCAGCTGCACGAGCTCTTCTAAGGTCACCCTTTCTGTGAGGACCGTCAAGAAGCATCTGGTCACCTGTGTAAGCATGAACAGTTGTCATGATACCGCTCTGGATTGGAGCATAGTCGTTAAGAGCCTTAGCCATTGGAGCAAGGCAGTTTGTTGTACATGAAGCAGCTGAAATAACCTTGTCATCAGCTGTAAGTTTGCCTTCATTTACGCCATATACTATTGTAGGGAGGTCATTACCTGCTGGAGCTGAAATAACAACTTTCTTAGCGCCTGCATTAATGTGTGCCATAGATTTTTCCTTAGATGTATAGAAACCTGTGCACTCAAGAACTACATCAACACCGATTTCACCCCAAGGAAGATTGTTTGCATCTGCCTCTTTGTAAATCTTAATTTCTTTTCCATCTACAACGATAGAATCTTCTTTTGCTTCAACCTTGTCAGCAAGAGCATATCTGCCCTGAGCTGAGTCATACTTTAAAAGGTGAGCAAGCATTTTTGGGTCTGTAAGATCGTTGATTGCTACAACCTCATAACCCTCTGCTGTGAACATCTGTCTAAATGCAAGACGTCCAATACGACCAAATCCGTTAATTGCAACTTTAACCATTATAATAACCTCCAGTTACTAAAATACGTAATATTATGATATTGACAAAAAATTGTCAATCTATCAACAATTATAAACTTTCCAATGAAAATATCAAGTGTTTTCATCCTTCACAATCTTAACTTTTCCAATTCTTCTGTCTTCAGTACTAAGAACTGTCATGTGAAGATTATCATATTCAACTTCAATCCTTGATCCATCCTCTGGAATATATCCAAGAATTGAAATAATAAATCCACCTAATGTGTCATATTCACCTTCAGGAATTTCAGTATCTAAAAGATCTTCAATTTCATCTATATCTGTTGTTCCATCTACAGTAAATACGTTTTCATCTATTTTCTGGATTTCCTCTTCTTCGTCGTCATATTCGTCCTGAATATTACCCACAATTGCCTCAACAAGGTCTTCCATTGTAATAAGACCAGCTGTTCCGCCGTACTCATCAACAACAATTGCCATTTGAATATGACTTTCTGTCATATTTTTAAAGAGATTAGTGCAGCTCATTGTCTTTGGAACATAAGTTGCTTTTCTCATAATATCTCCAACTGACAGAGTTTCTGGTACTTCTGTTCCTACGAATTTAAGAACATCTTTAATGTATGCAATACCAACGATATTATCCACATCTTCCTCATAAACAGGAATTCTTGAATATCCCTCTTCAATTGCAAGGTCGCGAAGAACAAGTATATTATCTTTTGCTTCGACTGCAGCAATATCCGTTCTGTGAGTCATAAGATCTGAAACATTGGCATCATCAAATTCAAAGATGTTTGTAATCATTTCTCTTTGATCATCTGGTAAGCCACCAGTTTCATTGGAAACATCATCAAGCATTGACAATATTTCCTCTTCAGTAACAGAGTCGCTACGCTTTATAAATTTTGATATTTTTTTAAAAATGTTTTGGGCCCCGGGATCATCCATGCCGGTTTCTCCTTTCAAATAAACAAAAATTCTTATAAATATTATATATTTAGCAATTAGCAATGTCAAACAATAGTGCCAACTTGTCAAACAATTGTCACAATTTGGAAGGAATAATTCGTCTATTTTTGTTGATTTATTGTAATAAATAAATATAATATTATTAATGAGTTTACTCGTGAAGTAAATTCCGGAGGTGCTTAAATGAATAGAAAAACAAAAACAATGGATGGTAACACCGCTGCAGCGCACGTATCTTATGCGTTCACCGAGGTTGCTGCCATTTATCCTATTACCCCTTCTTCTGTAATGGCAGAAGAAACAGACCAGATGGTTGCTGCTGGTGTAGAAAACCTCTTTGGTCAAAAAGTTAAAATAGCAGAAATGCAGTCAGAAGGTGGCGCAGCAGGTGCCGTACACGGCTCACTCTCAGCTGGTGCACTCACAACTACATATACTGCATCACAAGGTCTTCTCCTTATGATTCCAAATATGTACAAAATGGCAGGTGAACTCCTTCCAGGAGTAATTCATGTATCTGCTCGTTGTGTAGCTTCTCATGCATTAAATATTTTTGGTGACCACTCTGACGTATATGCTTGCCGTCAAACTGGTTACGCTATGCTCTGTGCTTCAAACGTTCAGGAAGTTATGGACCTTGGTGCAGTAGCTCATCTTTCTGCAATTAAGGGACGTGTTCCATTCCTTCATTTCTTTGATGGATTTAGAACATCTCACGAAGTTCAGAAGATTAAAATCTGGGACTACAAAGATCTTGGAGAAATGCTTGATTGGGACGCTGTAAATGAATTCCGCAGACGTTCACTCAACCCAGAGCATCCAGTTCTTAGAGGTTCTGCTCAGAACCCTGACATCTTCTTCCAGGCTCGCGAAGCTTGCAACAAGTACTATGACGAAATCGTTGGTGTAACAGAAGATTACATGAACGAAGTTAATAAGCGCATTGGTACAGATTACAAGCTCTTCAACTACTACGGACATCCAGAAGCTGACCGCGTAATTATTGCTATGGGTTCTGTTTGTGACACACTTGAAGAAACAATCGACTACTTAAATGCTCATGGACAAAAGGTTGGTCTCGTTAAAGTTAGACTTTACCGTCCATTCTCAAAGAAGCATCTTCTTGACGCTATCCCAGAAACAGTAAAATCAATTTCTGTTCTTGATAGAACAAAGGAACCAGGTGCAATTGGTGAGCCTCTCTATCTTGATGTTGTTGCATCACTTGCTGGAACTAAGTTCGCTTCTGTTCCTGTTTACGGTGGTAGATATGGTCTTGGTTCTAAGGACACAACACCTAAGCATCTTATCCCTGTATATGACAACATGGCTGCATCAGAGCCAAAGCACAACTTCACAGTTGCAATTGACGACGATGTAACAGGCCTTTCACTTCCAGCTGTAGCTCCTGTAGTTACTGCTCCAGAAGGAACAACATGCTGTAAGTTCTGGGGTCTTGGTTCTGACGGTACTGTAGGTTCAAACAAGAACTCAATTAAGATTATTGGTGACAACACTGACATGTATGCTCAGGGTTACTTCTCATATGACTCAAAGAAGTCAGGTGGTATTACCGTTTCTCACCTTCGTTTCGGTACATCACCAATCAAATCCACATACCTCATTGACCAGGCAGATTTCGTGGCTTGCCACAATGAGTCATACGTAGACAAATATGACATGGTTCAGGATCTTCGCAAGGGAGGAACATTCCTTCTTAACTGCCAGTGGAATGGCGTTGAAGAAATTTCTAAGAACCTTCCAGCAGCAATGAAGAAGTACATTGCTGAAAATGACATTAAGTTCTATGTTGTTAATGCAAGTAAAATTGCAGAAGAAGTTGGCCTTGGAAACAGAGTTAGTACAATTCTCCAGGCTGCATTCTTCAACCTCACTGGTATTATTCCTGCAGAGCAGGCTCTTGACCTTATGAAGAAGGCTGCAACAAAGTCATTCTCAAAGAAAGGTGAAGACATTGTTAGAATGAACCACGAGGCTATTGAAAAAGGCTTCACAGCAACTGTTAAGGTTGATGTTCCAGAAGATTGGAAATCAGCTGTAGACGCTCCAAAGGCAGATTCTTCTGCTGACAACTCAACAGCTCTTGGCCAATTTGTAAATGAAGTTCTTACACCTGCTAACCTTCAGAAGGGCGATGCAATTCCTGTATCTGTATTTGCAAAGAATCCAGATGGTACATTCCCATCAGGTTCTGCTGCATTTGAAAAACGTGGTATTGCATTAAAGGTTCCAGAGTGGCAGGCTGATAAATGTCTCCAGTGTAACCAGTGTGCATTTGTATGTCCACATGCTGTAATTCGTCCAGTTGCTCTTACAGCTGAAGAAGCAGCAAACGCTCCAGAGTCAATGAAGACAGTTGACCTTCGTGGCGTTGAAGGATACAAGTACACAATGACAATTTCAGCTATGGACTGTACTGGTTGCGGATCTTGTGCAAACATTTGCCCAGCTGGTGCAAAGGATCCTGCAAATGCCGCTCTTGTAATGAAGCCTATTGACACTCAAAAGGCAAATCAGAGTGCTTTCGACTACGGTGTAACTCTTCCAGAAAAAGAAGATGTAATTGAGAAGTTCGGCACAGGCTCAGTTAAGGGCTCTCAGTTCCTTCGTCCTCTTCTTGAGTTCTCAGGCGCTTGCGCTGGTTGTGGTGAAACACCATATGCAAAGCTTGTAACTCAGCTCTTCGGTGACAGAATGTATGTTGCTAACGCAACAGGTTGTTCTTCAATTTGGGGATGCTCAGCTCCAAGTACTCCTTACACAAAGAACCTCAAGGGTAAGGGTCCAGCTTGGTCTAACTCACTCTTTGAAGACAATGCTGAATTTGGATTCGGTATGATGCTTGCAAACAACCAAATCCGTGCTCGTCTCTTAAACGATGCTGATAAACTTACAAATTCAGACAATGCTGATGTAGTTGCTGCTGCAAAGGCTTGGCTTGAAACATATCAGAGCAGCACAGACAACGCTGCTCCTGCTGAAAAGCTTGCAGCAATTCTTTCTAATGCTAAATTTGCAGATGATGAAATGACAGCTGCTGCAAACGACATCCTTAAGGATTCAGACTATCTTGCTAAGAAGTCACAATGGATCCTTGGTGGTGACGGTTGGGCTTACGACATTGGCTTCGGTGGCCTTGACCACGTTCTTGCTCAGAACGAAGACGTAAACATCCTTGTATTCGACACAGAGGTTTACTCAAATACAGGTGGTCAGGCTTCAAAGGCAACTCCAACTGGTGCCATTGCTAAATTCGCTGCAACAGGTAAGGAAGTTAAGAAGAAAGACCTTGCAGCAATTGCAATGAGCTATGGTTACGTTTACGTTGCTCAGGTTGCAATGGGAGCTGACTACGCTCAGACTCTTAAGGCAATTAAAGAAGCTGAAAACTACAACGGTCCATCAATCGTTATTGCTTATGCTCCATGTATCAACCATGGTATTAAGGCAGGTATGGGTCTCTCAATGAGAGAAGAAAAGCTTGCAGTTGCATCTGGATACTGGCATCTCTTCAGATTCAACCCAGCTCTTGCTGAAAAGGGCGAAAACCCATTCACTCTTGACAGCAAAGAACCAACAGAGGAATACAAGAACTTCCTCCTTGGTGAGGTTAGATATGCTTCACTTCAACGTGCATATCCTGAAAAGGCTGAGAAACTCTTTGACAATTCTGAAAATGCTGCAAAAGCAAAATATAAGCATCTTTTGAAGCTCAAAGAATTGTATAATCCAGAGAAATAATATATAATGTATACCGTAAAGGGCTTAGAGCTTTTTGCTCTAAGCCCATTTTTTCGGATTAGTTTTAGCATGGAGGTAATCATTATGGCAAAGTATGTAATGGCGTTAGACCAAGGAACAACAAGCTCCAGAGCCATTGTTTTTGACAAAGAAGGAAGAACTATAGCAAAATCACAGCGTGAATTTGAACAGATCTATCCTCAAGCTGGTTGGGTTGAACACAACCCAATGGATATTCTTTTTAGTGAATACCAGTCTATTTCAACAATTATGGCAGAAGGAACTGTAGATGCTAAAGATATTGCATGCATTGGTATTACAAACCAGCGTGAAACAACAATTCTTTGGAACAAGGAAACAGGACTTCCTATATACAACGCAATTGTATGGCAGTGTCGTCGTACAGCCTCAATGTGTGAAGAACTAAAAAAACAAGAACTTGAGAAATACGTAAGAGAGCATACAGGTCTTGTAATAGACGCATACTTCTCTGCAACAAAAATCCGTTGGATTCTTGATAACGTTCCTGGTGCGCAGGAACTTGCTGACGAAGGAAAGCTCCTTTTCGGCACAGTAGAAACATGGCTTATTTGGAACTTAACAGGCGGTGCAACACACCCTGAAACTGCAGTTCACGTTACTGACTATTCAAATGCATCTAGAACAATGCTCTTTGATGTAGATAAACTCTGCTGGGATGAATTCCTTTGTGAAAAAATAGGCGTTCCTATGTCAATTCTTCCAACGCCAGTGCCTTCAAGTAAGGTGTACGGAGAAGTTGCTCCTGGAATACCAGGACTTGAAAAGCTTGTTGGAACACCAATCAGTGGTGCCATTGGCGACCAGCCTGCAGCTCTCTTCGGCCAAGCTTGCTTTGAGCCTGGTATGGCTAAAAATACATACGGCACAGGTTGTTTCCTTCTCATGAACACAGGTAAAGAAAGAGTTAAATCAAAGAATCAGCTTGTATCTGGTGTTGCATGGGGAATTGGAGACACAGTAGAATATGCCATTGAAGGATCCGCTTTCAATGCTGGATGTGTAATTCAATGGCTCCGTGATGAACTTCATTTAATTGACAGTGCTCCAAGATGTGACGAGCTTGCAGAAACTGTAGACGATGCTAATGGAATATACCTTGTTCCTGCATTCACAGGTCTCGGTGCTCCATACTGGGATATGTATGCAAGAGGTTGTATTGTTGGTCTTACACGAGGCGTAAACAGAGCACACTTTGCAAGAGCTGTTCTTGAAAGTATTTGTTATCAGGTTGTAGATCTCCTTACAGCAATGAAGGAAGACTCAGGTATTAACATAACATCTCTTCGCGTTGACGGCGGTGCAAGCGTAAGTAACATTATGCTTCAAATTCAGTCCGACCTCCTTAACTGCGAAGTTAATAGACCTAAGGTTGTAGAAACTACAGCGCTTGGTGCTGCATACCTTGCAGGACTTGCTGTAGGTGTTTGGAAAGACAAAGAAGAAATTGCAAAGAACAGAGAAGTTGCAAAAGTATTCATTCCAGAAATGGACGCTGATAAACGTGCAAATCTCTACAAAGGTTGGAAAAAAGCTGTAACTAGAGCAATGGACTGGGTTGACCACGAATAATAAATATAATAAGTATATAAAGGTGAAATGAAATGGATTACGCAAAGGAATCTTTAAGACTCCACTATGAATGGAAAGGTAAAATTGAAGTAAATTCAAGAGCTAAGGTTGATAGTAAGGAAGCTCTTTCTCTTGCATATACTCCAGGAGTTGCTGCTCCATGCCTTGAAATTCAAAAAGATATAAACAAATCATATGAACTGACAAGACGCTGGAATACTGTTGCTGTTGTAACAGATGGTACAGCAGTTCTTGGCCTTGGTGACATTGGCCCAGAGGCAGGTATGCCTGTAATGGAAGGTAAATGTGTACTGTTCAGCGAATTTGGCGGAATTGATGCAATTCCACTTTGCATTCGTTCAAAGGATGTAGATGAAATAGTAAATACAGTTGCACTTCTTGCAGGAAGTTTTGGTGGAATAAATCTTGAAGATATTGCAGCTCCTCGTTGCTTTGAAATTGAAAGAAAGCTCAAAGAGCGCTGCGACATTCCTGTTTTCCATGACGACCAGCATGGTACTGCTGTAGTATGCTCTGCCGCCCTTATAAACGCTTCTAGAGTTGTTGGAAAGAAACTTGAAGATATGACAGTTGTATTCAACGGCGCTGGTTCTGCAGGCATTGCAATTGCAAAGCTCTTCCTTGAAATGGGCGTAGGAAATATTATCATGTGTGACAAAAATGGTATTCTTGACGTAGACGACCCAACAATTACATTTGCACAAAAGGAAATGGCTCAGAAAACAAACAAAACCGGTGTTAAGGGTCTTTTAAAAGACGCTATGGTAGGCGCGGACGCTTTTGTAGGTGTCTCAGCTCCAAAGATGGTCACTCCAGAAATGATTCAGTCAATGGCGAAAGATCCTATTGTATTCCCAATGGCTAATCCAGTACCTGAAATTATGCCAGAAGAAGCTCTAGAAGCTGGTGCCGCTGTTGTTGGAACAGGAAGATCAGATTTCCAAAATCAAATCAACAACGTTCTTGCCTTCCCAGGCATTTTTAGAGGCGCTTTAGATGTTAGAGCATCAGACATTAATGAAGAAATGAAAGTAGCCGCTGCAAAGGCTCTAGCGTCTCTTATTTCAGATGATGAGCTCTGTGCTGAGTACATCATTCCAAAGGCTTTTGATGAACGCGTAGGCCCTACTGTAGCCGCAGCAGTTGCACAAGCAGCCAGAGACACAGGAGTTGCTAAACTCTAATATAAGAATAAAACAAAAGATCCATTCCCAATTGGGAATGGATCTTTTTTAATACTATATTACTTTTAGGATTAGTCCTGTACGATTGCGCCAAACTTGCACTTTTCAATACAAGCGCCACAACGGATACAATCATCCTGGTTAATAACGTGAGGAACTTTAACCTCACCCTGGATTGCATCTGCAGGACAAACTTTCTTACAAGCTGTACATCCCTTACACTTTTCAGCTTCAATACGAAGTGCCTTGTCTGGGTCAAACTCTACAGCAGGTGCTGCTGGAGCTGCTGCCTGAGCTGGAGCTGCAGGAGCTGCTGGAGCCTGAACAAGTTCAGGTACTGGTGTGTTATTGTTGTAAACAGCGTCGAACTTACATTTTTCAATGCAAAGACCACACTTAATGCAGTTCTCTTCATTAATTACGTGAGGAACCTTAACCTTACCAACAATAGCATCTGCTGGACATACACGTCCGCATGCTGTACAACCCTTACACTTGTTAGGGTCAATTCTAACTGGGCTGTCATAGTCAATATAAACTGCTTTCTTACCCTCAACTTCAGGCTTCTTAACCATTGTAATAGCCTCAACAGGACAAGATCTTGCGCAAACTCCGCATCCAATACATTTAG
>DCGS01000035.1:9867-49792 GCA_002314645.1 Ruminococcaceae bacterium UBA1772 | reverse complement strand
GTAAGAGTCTTCTTAATACTTACTCTTGTTGTCTCTGCCTTAACACGGCTTCTCATGTTAATGAGAACCTGGTCTGTTATTTTATCTGCATCAAGCTTATTCTCTATGAAGTAAACTTCAAGAGAATGCTTGAAGAATTCAGTCATTGCTTCCTGAATGAACTTGTTTGTAATTGCCTTCTTAGTTTGGTTTTCATAAGAAGTCTGAGTTGAGAAGCTTGAAATAACTATGCAAAGACAGTCATCAATATCTTGCATTGTAATTTTAGAATCTGCCTTTGTATATTTGTTGTTTGCTTTGAGGTATGCATCTATTTGAGAAACAAATGCACTCTTTACAGCCTTCTCTGGCGCACCACCATGTTCAAGCCAAGAAGAGTTATGATAGTACTCTTTTATTTGGTGCTTGTTTGAGAATGCAACGGCAGCATTAATTACAACCTTGTATTCAGGTCTGTCCTCACGGTCACGACCCTGACGTTCTGTGTTCCAGAACTGAACCTGAGTGAACGCTTCGTCTCCAGTAATTTCTTTTACAAAGTCTGAAATACCGTGCTCATATACATATTCATATGTGTCATATGAATTGCCACCAATTTGGTCCTTTAATATAAATGTAATACCAGGGTTAACAATTGCCTGGCGCTTAATTGTTTCTTGATAGTATTCAAGTGGAATATTGATGTCAGTAAATACTTCCATATCTGGCATCCAACGGATTTTAGAACCAGTCTGTTTTTTATTATATGGTTCCTTTTTTAGTTCTCCTACTGGATTACCCTTTTCAAAGTGCATTGTATAGGTTGTGCCATCTCTGTGGATTTCAGCATCCATGTATTCAGATGAGTACTGAGTGGCACAAAGGCCAAGACCATTAAGGCCGAGGGAAAATTCATAAATTCCCGCAGCATCGTTTGTGTTATATTTACCACCAGCGTACATTTCACAGAAGACAAGCTTCCAGTTGTACTCCTTTTCCTTTTCATTGTAGTCCATAGGAATACCACGACCGTGGTCCTCTACTTCAATTGAATGATCAAGGTAACGAGTTACAACAATCTTGTCACCATATCCTTCTCTTGCCTCGTCTATTGAGTTTGAGAGAATTTCAAAAAATGAATGCTGGCAACCGTCTATTCCGTCTGAACCGAAGATAACGGCAGGACGTTTTCTTACTCTGTCAGCGCCTTTAAGCTGGCTTATATTGTCGTTCGTATATTCTGTCTTTCTAGCCATACATGCCTCCAAAATATTCCAATACAAATACACATTGTATACTATATATAGTGTTTTTGTCAACCAATGGCTAAAGGCTTAATATTAGTAAAATAAAAAAGCGTAGCAGCAGAAGCTACTACGCATTTTTTATTTATTCGCCATCATCGGTTAATGTTTCCTTCCAGTCAACAACATCCTCTTCGGCTTTTTCTGTAATGTCACGAGTTTGCTTTAAGAGCTCATAGAGTGCAAAGATTTCATCATTCTCTGTGAAATGTCCCGCATTCTTTTCCTCTTCGTAGTTGAAGTTTGAGTCATACTCAGCTTCTTCATCTACTGTAGGTTCTTCAGAAAGTGTTACCTCTGGCTCTAATGAAAACTCTGTATCAGATACAGGTAAAATGTCATTGTTAAAGCTACTCATATTGTTAATGAAACCGCCAATGTTCAGTGGTTCCATTTCAAGAGTAGGTAAAACGTCAACACTGCTGTCCTCATCTGTAACAAAAGGCTCCGCTGGCATTTCAACAGTTTCAGGCTCTACAAGAGTACTTGTAGTAAGTTCAACTTCAGGAATTGAAGATGTAAGAGAAAGTGCCTTCTCTGGAATATCCTCTACCTGAAACTCAGAACCGTCAAATACCTTTGATCTGTCAGAAGAATCAGAGTCATCATTCTTAGACTTCTTTGTCTTCTTTGACTTTTTGCCCTTGCTTTCTTTAGCTGGAGCATCTACCTTCCTTTCAGTCTTTGTCTGCTTCTCAGCCTTTGGCTGTTTCTTAGTCTTAGACTTCTTTTCAGGCTTCTTTTCCTCTACTACAGGAGCTTTGTTTTCATTTTCAAGTTCCTTCATGAAAGCAATTTCTGCTTCACTGAGAGTAACATTTGTAATGTCAGAGCTTGTATCAAGTGGTTTAATTTCAACCTCTTCAGGCTCTGAAACAACAGGAGTTACTTCTTCTACTTCTTCTGCTTCTACAATTTCTTCAACTTTTTCTTCAGGCTCTTTATTGAATTTGTTCTTAAAAGGATCTGGAGCATGAATTAAGATAACATCTTCATCTTCTTCTGTAGAATCCTTTGCAGAATCTTCCTTTGAATCAAGAAGCTTAAGCATTGTGTCTTCCTTGTCCTTCATGTAGGCATCAACGTCAAAGTTATCGTCTGTCATAACCATCTTAAATACTTCGCCGTCAATCTTTTCATAGCTTATAAGGAATCCAGCAAGCTTATAAAGCTGGTCAATATGCTCACGAAGAATTTCTTCTGCTCTGTCATATGCAGTTGTTACAAGGCGATTAATTTCCTTGTCAATTTCAGAAGCAGTATCCTCTGAGTAATTTCTCATGTGGTTGTAGTTCTTACCAAGGAATACTTCTTCGTTGTCATCGCCATAGCAGATTGGTCCGAGCTTTTCACTCATACCATATTTAGTAATCATTGAACGAGCAATGTTTGTTGCTCTTTCAATGTCATTTGATGCACCAGTTGAAACGTCGCCAAGAACTATGGCCTCAGCTACACGTCCACCAAGAAGTGTAACAAGTTCGTTGAGCATGTGGTTCTTTGACGCATAGCTCTTGTCTTCCTTTGGAAGAGACATTGTGTAACCGCCTGCACGACCTCTTGGAATAATTGAAATCTGGTGAACAGGATCCAAATCTTCAAGGTAGAAGTTTGTAATTGCGTGACCAGACTCATGGTATGCTGTAAGACGCTTTTCTTTATCTGTAATCTTCTTAGATTTCTTTTCAGTACCAACAACAACCTTAATTGTTGCCTCTTCAATGTCTACCTTTGTAATTGCCTTTTTGTTTCTTCTTGCAGCAAGAAGAGCAGCTTCGTTAAGAAGATTTTCAAGGTCTGCACCTGTAAATCCGCTTGTTGCACGAGCAATTTCAGAAAGGCTAACATCTGGGCCTATTGGCTTGTTTCTTGCATGAACCTTAAGAATTGCCTCACGGCCAAGTACGTCAGGATGGTTAACTGTAACCTGTCTGTCAAAACGACCTGGACGAAGAAGAGCTGGGTCTAAGATGTCAGGTCTATTTGTTGCAGCAATAATGATTACGCCTACGTTTGCACCGAAACCATCCATTTCAACAAGGAGCTGGTTCAATGTCTGCTCACGTTCGTCGTGTCCGCCGCCCATTCCGGCACCACGGTGACGACCTACGGCATCAATTTCATCTATGAATACAATGGCAGGTACGTTCTTCTTAGCTGTTTCAAAGAGGTCACGTACACGGCTAGCACCAACACCAACATACATTTCAACGAAGTCAGAACCTGAAATTGAAAGGAATGTTGCATCTGCTTCACCAGCAACTGCACGAGCAAGAAGAGTTTTACCTGTACCTGGAGGGCCAACAAGAAGCACGCCCTTTGGAATTCTTGCACCAAGGTCGTTGAATTTTTCTGGAGCACGAAGGAATTCAACAATTTCCTGGAGATCTTCTTTTTCCTCATCTACACCTGCAACGTCGTCAAATGTAGTTTTTCTTTCTTCGTCATCGTTGGATTTAAGACGAGCCTTACCAAAGGCCATTGTCCTGTTGTTTTCATTCATTACGCTGTTATTCATCTTCTTGAATAACCACCAAAGAAGAATTGCACAAATAATAAGCATTCCAACCATTGGAAGAAGCTGTGCAACCCAAGAACCTGATGTGCCCGCAACATAGTTCATCTTAATTTGAGCATCTGGATGAGCTTTGTTGTATTCTCGAATGTCCTTGTGAACATCTTCTACGAAGAGTGAAACGTTAGGAACTGTGTAAGTTCTCTTAGTCTTTTCTCCCTTAAGTGTATAGGTGAGTTTTCTTGAACTCATGTTAAGAGAGTACTCTGTAATTTGTCCTTTATCAAAGTAATCCACTATTTGGTAGTATGAATCGTTCGTCACTTTTGTATCCATTTTAAGGGAATACACAAGAGCTACTACCATAAGTGCAGAGAGTATTACCCAAAGCATTGTGGCAAAGATACTGCGCTGTGGGCCTTGATCCATCTTCTTGCCGTTCTTATCCTTATTTTCCAACTTATTCGCCTCCCTTAAGCGCCATATACCTCAGGCTTTACAACACCTACATAAGGTAAATTCCTAAATCTTTCATCGTAGTCAAGGCCATAGCCAACTACGAATTCGTCTGGGACCTTAGCCCCAATATAATCAGCCTCAATATCAGCAATTCTTCTATCAGGCTTATCAAGGAATGTGCATATCTTTACAGATGATGGATTCCTCATTTTAAGAATTTCAATGAGCGATGCAAGTGTTCTTCCAGTGTCGAGTATGTCTTCAACAATGAGAAGGTCAAGGCCATCAAGGTTTAAGTCAAGGTCTTTAATAATTTTTACAACACCTGAACTAGATGTGCCAGAACCGTAGCTTGAAACAACCATGAAGTCAATTGAACAAGGAATGTCAATTGCTCTCATAAGGTCTGCCATAAATACTACAGAACCCTTAAGTACACTTACAAGGACAAGGTTTTTACCCTTGTAGTCCTCGCTGATTTTCTTACCGAGATCAGTTACTATCTTTTGAATGTCCTCTTCACAAAGAAGAACTCTCTCAATGTCGTCTTTCATGTTTTCACTAAACATATTTGTGCTCCTTATGAAAGTTTAAGAACTAAAACTTTCTTTGTATTTTTACTTGGTACAAAGCCCTGGGCTGGACCAATTTTCTCAATAAAAGCAATTTCACCATCTGTTTCAAGAATTTTTAAACTTGCTCTATTTGAGGCATCAATACCCGCCTCTTGAAATAGACTTTTAAGATTCTTGTTTACACCCCTATTTGGAGCGCGAAACTTGTCTCCCTCACGCCTGTTTCTAATTATGAATTTGTCCCCAATTTTATCAAAATCTACAGCATTCTGTAGACTTGGTTCAATGTCATTTACCGTAATATCTAGAACTTCGAATAAACTGTTTTCACGGAGCGATTCATCCTTCGTGAAAGCATATTCAAAATTTTCTGTTACCACAGATTCTTCTACCTTCGGTAAAGTTAGTATGTTCTTCTTCACAACAACATACTGCCCTCCCTGTACTTGAACCTTGCCTTTGGCATTTGGTTCAAGACAAAGGTCAAAAACCATTTTAATATTCTTCTTCTCCTGGTTTTCTCCAAGGATTAGAAGAAGAGCCCTTGTTAAAATGGCTGGATGAGCTTCTCTTAATACTTCTGTGCTAAACCCTTCGTCCACTCTTGCGCGTGACATGAGGTCTTTTGCACAGTCGCTGAGGAAGGCCTCATCCTGTCTTATTATGTCTGAACATCTTCCAATATTTGAAACCGCCGAAGCGTTAAGTGAAAGAAGTTCAGGAATAATGTTGTGTCTAATTCTATTTCTTGAGTAGTCAGTATCTGAGTTTGTACTGTCTGTAACAAAGTCCTGACCAAGTTCCTTTAAGTAGTCTTCAATTTCCTCTCTTGTACAGGAAATGATTGGCCTTATGACTTTTATGTCGTTTTCCATTCTTACTGGTGGAATACCACAGAGGCCACGAAGACCAGTACCTCTTGAAAGGTTAAAGATAATAGTTTCAACGTTGTCATTTGCATTGTGAGCTGTTGCAATGACGGTTTTGTCCTTGCCGTACTCATTTGCAAGTCTTTGGAAGAATTCATATCTTACTCTTCTGCCACAGCTCTCAAAGGACTCTCCGTTCTCTTTTGAAAGAGAAGGCACGTCTGCGTGAAGAACGTGAAAAGGAACTCCGAGTTCTTCACAAAGACCTTTAGAAAAGTCCTCGTCCCTTTTTGCCTCCTCACCACGGAGTCCGTGGTTAATGTGAGCTGCTACAAGAGTAATATCATATTCAGTTTTTAGTGCATGAAGTGTACGAAGGAGCGACACAGAATCTGCTCCGCCAGACAGACCAACAATTACGGTCTGTCCCGCACCCAGCATACTGTAGCGCTCTACGGTTTCATGCACAAGTGAAACCAAATTAGAATTCATCGTATTTCCTCTCTATTGCTGAAAACAAAGTAAACTCACCGTTCCATGCAAGTTTTACGTCCTCTGTTGGACCGTGACGGTTCTTACTTACAATAATTTCAACTGTATTTACTTCCTTTTCCATTTCTGGAACATCTGTTTCTCCACTTGAGTAGTAGTCTTCTCTGTAGAGCATGAGTACAATATCAGCATCCTGCTCAATAGAACCAGATTCACGAAGGTCAGAAAGCTGTGGTCTATGGCTCTTTCCACGAGCCTCAGTACCACGGGCAAGCTGTGCCAAAACAATTACAGGCACGTTTAAGTCCTTAGCCATGAGCTTAAGGCTTCTTGTAATTTCAGAAACCTCCTGAACACGAGATTCTACACGAGAACCAGATTTCATAAGCTGAAGGTAGTCAATGATAACACAGTCAACATCCTTCATACGACGGATTTTAGCCTTCATTTCATTAACTGTAATATTTGATGTGTCATCAAAATAGAGTTCAGCAGTTGAAAGTGCACTAGTTGCAGTTGCAAGTCTTGTCCAGTCACCCTCATCAAGATTACCGTTTCTCATCTTCTGGCCCTTAATACGAGCCTCTGTTGAAATAACACGCTGAGCAAGCTGTTCCTTTGTCATTTCAAGAGAGAAGAAGAGAACCTTCTTCTTTGCAACTACTGCAACGTTTCTTGCAAGGTTGAGTGCAAAGCTGGTCTTACCCATTGCAGGACGAGCACCGACAATAATAAGGTCGGACTTGTTAAGACCAGATATTACCTTGTCTAAGTCCTGGAAGCCTGTTGTAAAGCCCAGGTATTTTTCTCTGTCAGGAGAAGAAAGCTTGTTGAGTCGGTCAATAACCTTGTCAACAACAATATCTGAAAGCTTTGAAGCTTCAGATGTGTTTTTACCCTGACGGATGTTGTAAATTCTTGTTTCGGCACTGTCAAGAAGCATGTCTGGATCTGAAGCTTCTTCACTTGCATCTCTAAGTATTTCACTTGATGTCTCAATAAGTGCACGAACAAAGAATTTCTCTTTTATTATTTTTGCATATGCCTCAACGTTTGCTGTTGATGGAACGGCCTGTGAAAGCTGGAAGAGATAATTCTTACCAGCAGCTTCATCGTACACATTCTCATTCTTTAAGTGCTCAAGAACCAAAAGTGGATCTATTCTTCCACCAGTTGAGTCTATTTTGAGCATGGCATTATAAATTGCCTTGTGTTGAGGTAGAAAGAAATATTCTGTTGAAAAGCCTTTAGACTGAATGAGAGTAAGGCAAGAAGGATCAATGAGGATTGAACCAAGTACTGCCTGCTCTGCTTCAGGACTATACGGCATATTCACATTGTCTAAAATTGCTCCCGCCACTGGGAACACCCCATTTCACTTATTCTTCTGTTACCTGTACTTTAACTTCTGCAACTATGCCATTAAAGAGCTTTACTGAAGCATTATATGTACCAAATGCCTTAATGTCAGATACAGTAACCTTTCTCTTGTCTATATCTACACCGTATTCAGCTTTAATCTTCTGTGCAATTTCCTTTGATGTTACAGAACCAAAGAGCTTACCGCCCTTACCAGCCTTTGCTGTCATTTTAATTGTCTGTCCCGTGAGCTTGTCGCATACAGCCTGAGCTGCTGCCTTGTCTGTTTCAAACTTAAACTGCTTAGATGCCTCTGCATTCTTAAGCTCAGTCATGTTTTGTGCGTCTGCCTCTACTGCAAGGCTTCTTGGGAAGAGGAAGTTTCTTGCATATCCATCAGATGTGTTTACAAGTTCACCCTTCTTGCCAAGTCCTTTTACATCGGCCTTTAAGATTACCTTCATTTTGAATACCCCTTTATTTAAACTCAAGTTTGTGATTCAAGATATTTGTTAATTGCATCCTCAAGCTTTACAACTGCGTCTCCAAGAGTAATATCCTGAATTTGTGTAGCAGCCATAGTTAAGTGTCCGCCACCACCAAGTGACTCCATAATGACCTGGACATTCATTTCACCAAGTGAACGAGCTGAAATGTTAATTTGTCCATCCTCCTCAAACAGAACGTATGAAGACTTAACTCCAGATACGTTGAGAAGTTCGTTTGCCACCTGCGATGCAATTATTCTTATATCCCCTGAATGCTCTGTTGCAACAGCAACAGCACATCCTTTGTATGTTACAGCAGTGCTAACAATAGCATTCTTCTGCTTGTAATTATCAAAGTTGTTTGAGAAAAGCTGCTTTACAGAAACTGTGTCTGCACCTATGTCCTTAAGGAATGCAGCAGCCTCAAATGTTCTTGCGCCTGTAGAAAGAACAAAGTTTCTAGTGTCAAGCATAATTCCCGAAAGAAGACCCTCTGCCTCAAGTGGACTGAGCTCAACTTTAGCAGGAACGTACTGCATGAGCTCTGTTACCATTTCACAAGCAGAAGATGCGGTTGGTTCGTCATAGTAAAGCACGGAATTAGTTATGTAATCCACTGTACGTCTATGATGGTCAATTACAACAACCTTCTCTGCCTTTTCATACACAGCCTTAGACTCGAGCGATTCAGCCCTGTGTGTATCCACAATTGTAAGAAGTGTACGGTCAGACATTTTTGAAAGAGCTACGTCAGGAGTTATGAATGCCCCTGAAATAATTTTCTCATCCAAAGACTCAATGAGAGTCTTTGCCATACTCTTGTCCTTGTCTACAACAATGTAGGCAGGCTTTCCAAGTGCCTTTGCAATTTCGTAAATACCAACTGCAGCACCAACACTGTCAAGGTCTGAGAAGCAGTGACCCATGGCAAATACCATGTCAGACTGTGCAACGTGATCAGCAAACGCCTGTGCAATTACACGAGCCTTTATCTTCGTTCTCTTGGCTGGACCTGAAACGGTACCGCCATAGAACTCAAGAGTTCCGTCTGTGTTTACTGTTGCTTGGTCACCACCGCGGCTCTGAGACATTTCAAGAGCTGACTTTGAGTTCTCGTCACACTCTGACATTGTCTTGCCGCGACCAACGCCAATTGAAAGTGTAATTTCAGTTGGCTTGTCTCCATATTTGTACTCTCTAATTTTCTTGAGAATGTCAAACTTGTTTTCACAAATTTGCTGAAGGCCTTTTTCTTCCATAATGATTACGTACTTACCACTGCTTACGCGTCTAAATACGCAAGGATAGTTAGCGGCCCAAATTTCAAGAATGCGTTCAAGCTCACCACTTATTACTTCACATTCACTGTTTCTGTAGTTCTTGTAAATTTCATCAAGGTTGTCGAGCTTTAACTGCATTACAACAGGTCTTGTCTCATAGTACTCTTCTGCAGTGTCTTTAAGATATGTGTCATCTATAAAGAAGGACATTACAAGACCTTTTTCTTCGTCTACTTTTTCGGAATACACTGTGTACTTTCTGTCCTCATACTCTGTGTCAAAGCCGTCTGCGCTTTGAGCTAAAGCAAGAGGCGTTACCCCGCCAATTATTTCAGATATGTTACCAGTATTTACTGAATTTTCCCTTAAAAGAGTTGTAAGGAACAACTCGTTACACCAAACAATGTCTCCTGCCTTGTCAGTTACAACAGTTGGCATTGGTAATTTTTCAGTTTTTTCACTTTCGTCTACAAATTTCTTAATTATGTTAAGAGATTCTCGAAGCTTGTTTGCACGAAGCTTAAAGGCTACAAAAGTTAAGATTAGAAGCACAAGTACTACACCCGCTTGGATTAAACCAGCAGTGTGATTAAAGTAGTACATTGCAGCTGTAGACAACAATGCAGCAACTACTGACAAGTAGAAAACTATAGTCTTCAAGGTTATACCTCCATGATTATTGGTAAGATCATTGGGCTACGACGAGTCTTGTCATATACAAGACGAGATATTTCATCTCTTACGCGTGCCTTAATTGAGGCCCAGTCACGTATGTCGTTGTCGACACAGTTTTCAATGGCCCACATTGAAACTTCTCTTAGGTCTTCCATAAGTTCCTCGGATTCTCTTACATAGACAAATCCTCTTGAAACAATATCTGGACCAGAAACGACTTCGCCTGAAACACTGTCCATACAAATTACGACAGTAATAATACCATCCTGTGCAAGACGAGTACGGTCTCTAATAACTACGGATCCAACGTCTCCTACACCTGTACCATCTACAAACACCTTGCCTGCAGGAACTGTACCAGAAACTGCAAACTTGTTTTCTGAAATGTCTACAGTCTTTCCAATGTCCGCAATAATGATATTTGTCTTTGGTACACCCATGAGTTCTGCAAGGCCTGCATGCTTCATAAGGTGCTTTTGCTCACCGTGAACAGGAATGAAGTACTTTGGATTTATAAGTCCAAGCATGAGCTTGAGTTCTTCCTGGTATGCGTGTCCTGAAACGTGTACTTCGTACATCTTTTCATATACAACCTCAGCACCATGCTTTAAGAGTTCGTTTATTACCTTACCAACAGTTTTCTCATTACCAGGAATAGGTGTTGCAGAAATGATAACGTAGTCATTTGCTGTAATGTTTACCTTTCTGTGGTCTGAGAATGCCATTCTTGAAAGAGCAGACATTGGCTCTCCCTGGCTTCCCGTTGTAATGAGAAGAAGTTGTTCAGGTGTGTAATTTCTTATTTCATCCAGTGAAATAATTACTCCATCTGGAACCTTAAGATATCCAAGTTCTTGGCCTACTGCTACAACGTTCTCAAGGCTTCGTCCTGAAAGAGCTACTTTTCTGTTCTGAGAAACAGCCTCGTTTATAATTTGCTGTACTCTGTGTATGTTAGAGGCAAATGTTGCAACAATAATTCGTCTGTTTCCAGCCTTTCTGAAAAGTGTTTCAAAGGACTGGCCTACAGTTCTTTCACTTGCAGAGAAACCAGGCTTTTCAGCGTTGGTTGAATCTGCAAGATAACAGAGAACGCCTTCCTTGCCTATTTCCGCAAAACGGCCAAGGTCAATCATGTTACCGTCTATTGGAGTGGTATCTATTTTGAAGTCACCAGTCATTACCACTGTTCCTGCTTCACATCTTATTGCAAATGCAAGTGCGTCTGGAATTGAGTGGTTTACGTGGATTGCTTCAACTTCAAACTTTCCAAGTTTAATTCTGTCCCCTGGATTAAATACACGGAGGTCACAGCTGTCAAGGATTCCGTGCTCACGAAGTTTTCCTTCAATGAGTCCCAAGGTAAAGCGTGTTCCGTATACTGGTACGTTGAGTACCTTCAAGAGATAAGCGAGTCCACCAATGTGATCCTCGTGTCCGTGTGTTATGATAATGCCTTTAATTTTGTCTGCATTTCTTTGAACATAAGTAAAGTCTGGAATTACTAAATCTACGCCAAGCATTTCAGATTCCGGGAAAGCAAGGCCGCAGTCAACTAAAAACATGTCGCCGTCATATTCGTAAAGTGTCATGTTCTTTCCAATTTCATTAAGACCACCGAGGAAAGATATGCGTATAGGCATTTCAAAAGTGTTGTAGATTTTTTTAGCCGTATTCTTCTTAACTGAAACGTTGCCCTTTTTAAACACCTTACCATATGGCTTGACGCTTTTGTTCTTTTCAAAAGTGTTAGACATTTATGTTCTCCTTTCTTAAATATTTATATATAAATTAAATTTAATACATAATATAAGATTAGATATTCTATTCTATAACAACACCATTATGTATGTCAAGGCATACCAATACTTTGGTATGCCTTGATTTTCTTTCAAAATTCAGTTGAAAATGCAACATCTCGGCGCTTTTCTTCAAACATTTTACGCATGATATAGCGCCCATCTTCACTGTCCGTTTCGTACATAAGCGCACTTAAAGATTTATCTTCATCCCTCATAATTGCAAGGAGTTTTGTAACAAGGAACAGTGCATCATTCAGTCTAAAATTTTTATTTTTCGAGTGCTTTACAACTACCCTTCTTATTTCATCAATTGTGTATGTTTTATACTCTTTTTCACTGATCAGTTCCTTAATTGTTGCCTCTGTTCCATCGTAATTTATGTGAATACAGAAACTTCTTGAATACCCGCATCCAAGTCTTTCAAGAGACTCTCTAAAGAACTGTTCAATCTGTAGATTTGGACAGTCTATGGAGACGTCAAAATCAAGCTGTCCATGTGCCATTCGTGAGAGCTCCTGACCATAAATAAGCCTTACGCTGCTGATGTTCATAAAGTCGCGAACCGTGCTCATTTCTCCGCGTAAATACGTCTTATTTCGCATTGTCCCTTCAATTTTATTCTTAGTTTTTTCGTCAATAAATTCACCACTATTGTCAAACAAGAATGCCGTGCAAAATTCATTGGATTCCGACTTAAAATGCACACCAAAATTCATGCCACAAAACCTTGCAAAAAAGGTCGACTGTGCTAAAAATGTTGCTCCAAAATACCAAATTCCAGCGCCACTCGACATTGCCCCTGACTGGAATGCCATGGCAAGCATTCTTGCCTTTCTCGACCCATCCGTAGACACTCCAATTCTGCTGTTCGGCATGAGCGATGCACACGCTTTTCCAAGTTCAACACACTTTTCTGGAGACAGAGAATCGTAGAGTCCAGAGGTTATTTTACCCTCTCTAATCAGATGCTGCTTTGGAACTGAAACCTTTATGTCGCCATACAGCACAAAGCCTGATTCTACGTACTTTTCAGGCCACACTTTTACATTTTGAAGGACCTCACAATCGTGTGAAATAATGGAGCCGAATCCAACTGCAGAATGGTCAAAAAGCTTGCATCTTTGACCAATTGTACACTGGTCCATAACCACTGTATTTGCAAGTAGACAATCGTTAAAAACAACCGAATTATTTGCAAGCATGGACCCTGAAATATGAACGTTTCTTCCTATAATGCAACCATCTAAAATTACGGATCCAGGACCTAAAACAGACCCCTTTCCAACACGCACATTTTTGCCAATATAAACAGGTGGAATAATGGTGTAATTCCCTGCTGGAACCTTGCCATCATTTGAGGCGATGTATGAATCGCTAACTGTAAGACTAGTCTTCACTCTCTTCCAAATTATATCCTGTTGACATGCTAAATATGATGGAATATCGTGTGCGCGATTCAAATATCCTGCCATTAAAAATTGCCCCACTTTGCTTCCTGTTTTTGGGACAATTCTGACGCCTTCGCTGTCAGAAACGAAGAGGTCTATGCACTCAGGATTCACCGCATAAACGCCCGTATTTAAAAGGACTTTTCCGTCTTCACCAACTATGGATTTTCTTGAAGAACCAGTTTTGTTGTCTGTCATTGCAATGGAAATGTCGTTGCCACTCTCCTTGTGAAGATGCATGAATCGCTTCAAATCCACGTCAGTTAAAACATCACTGAAGAGCACTAAAAATGGCTCATCAAAGGATTTGGACGCAATTTTCATACCCTTTACTAGGTCATAATCGCGACCAAGGAAAACGGTTCTTGTGGACAAATTTTTATTCTCATAGGAATTTAGAAAATCCTTTATTTCCTTTTTAAACGCAGTTCCATAAACGACTACATCTGTACCTTCATTTTGTGAAATTAAGTCAAGAAGATATTCGGCATTTGGCCTTCCGCACATATTAAGTAAGAGCTTTGGGGTATTACAGGTTACGGGTTTTAGGTTCTCATTCTCCTCGTAATCTAGAATAATAGTTTTCATAGTTTTACCTCCATCAATTTAGTTCATTTATAGTATTGACGGAAAGTAGTTATCTAATACATTAAATATCCTCTTGTTTACCTCTCCCCTCAATGTTAAAATACTTGTAGTACAAAACGAGGAGAATACTATGGCAGAATCACTTTCAAAAGTTGACATATTCACTGACGGCGCGTGCTCTGGAAACCCTGGCCCTGGCGGCTACGGAACCATTTTAAGGGCTGCAAACGGCGTTGAGAAGGAAATCTCTGACGGAGAACCAATGACCACAAACAACCGCATGGAGCTCCTTGCCGTTATAACGGGCCTCAAGGCTTTAAAACGCCCTTGTAGCGTTACTATTTACACAGATTCAAAGTATGTTGCTGACGGCATAAACAACGGCTGGGCCGAGGGCTGGAAAAGAAACGGCTGGCGCAAAGCGGACAAAAAGCCAGCTCAAAACATAGACCTGTGGGATGAGCTTCTTACCCTACTCGCTAAACACGAGTACAGAATCATATGGCTCAAAGGCCATGCAGGTCATCCTGAGAACGAGCGTTGTGACCGCCTAGCTGTCGCCGCTTATCAAAAATACCTATAAAAAAGAACCCCAGTGCATATGCACTGGGGTTCTTTTTTAGTCTATAGACCAGACGCCCTCGTCTGGTATGTAAATTTTTGGTTTCCTTCTAAAGAGATCCTTGATGGAAAGCTTTGGCTTTTCTTCATTTAACATATATGAAGGAACATCATACTTTTTCTCTTTATTGAGTTCGTCAAGTCTGTCCTTAAACTTGTTTGTAGGAGCAGACTTTCCAGTTTCAACAAGAATTTCTTCTGGTGACTCTTCTACCACCATGTCTGGTGTTGTAACGGCTGCAACTCTTCGTAGTCTGGCCATTGTTTCAGCCATTTGTTTTTCTGAAGAGCGCCTCTTTCTGAGCCTTACAAGGTGTGGGAACTCAATTAACAGAAGAGATAAAAGAATGAGAATTAACGTTCCAAGAGGTGTTCTCATAAATGTAACTGTAGCACCAATTCCTGGAGCAACATATATAACCTTACCCTTTATTTGCGACTCAAGAACAGGGTCTGTATCTGGAGAGTTGTTTGCATCACCTTGAAGGATGAATCTACCATCTATAGTCTTCTTTACAATTCTATGAGTAATTAAGTACTGTTCACCTTTTTCTTCGTAAACATACGTAACTACGTCACCTACGTAATAACTAGAAGACTCCATTATGTAAACAACGTCATTTACCATTATTTCTGGAGCCATACTTCCAGAGACAATAATTGCATAACCAAGACCTCCTAGCTGAGGTAATGGATTTTTAAGAACATTTCGTTCAAATATGCTAAGAAGGTTAATGACAAGCATAAGAATTAAAAACGTGTTGAACAGGAAATCAAAAATCCATACCAATACGCGTTTCATACTTGTCACCACCTTTCAATTATAATTTACTACAAAATTATACATATTAAATTTTACAACATATTAAACAAAAATTCAATAGATTTTTCTATATTTTTATTATACATAAATAAAAGACACGGTAAATTTCTTTACCGTGTCTTTTTAATTAGTTAAGTCCTAAAGCGAGTCTATTTTCTGCAGTATTCTCTCCAAGATACTCAAGAATGAAATATCCATCGTTAAAGCTTCTATGATTATCATAAGTTACTTCTGATGATCCGCTTGAGTTAAGGAAATCATACATATCAGAATACTGACTAATGGACAAAAATGGATAAATAAAGTTGCCAGATTTCTGAGCAATATATGATGATCCACCACCACCGCCGCCTACGTTGGTATTGTAACCGTGACCAGTTCCGCCACCGCCACCGGTGAATCCACCGCCGCCCATGCCGCCGTTGTACTTAGATCTACCACCAGAGCCCATTCCAACGTCTGCACCAGCATTACCAGTTTGTGCTGAAATAGAATTTCCTTTATATGTTACTGCTGTACAGGAACCACCTGTTCCACCAGATGCAATAGCTACAGAAGAGCCGCCTTTACCGCCTTCAGTATTTGGGGAATCTCCGCCTCTGTATACAATTCCTGAATATGGAGATGTACTAATTGTTCCAACTGAAACATCAGCTAAACCTGGGATGTTATATCCACCATCTCCACCATCTGTTGCATAACCATTAGAGTAGGATTTATCAAGGCTTCCTCCAGCTCCGCCGCCTCCAGCTACAGCCATGAGGTTTGCAGTGGCAGTTCCATTTCTGTAAACAATAGTTGCCGCACCACTTGATGAGGACAGGAGATGCTCACTTATGAATGCCGATGTTCCTGTATAAGCAATCTTATTAGTTGAACCAGCACCAAAGCCTGAGCCATTTGTACCAGCAACTGCAGGATTTGATGCGCTATCACCGCATCTAGAGCCTCCGCTGCCTATATAAACATTGAGTGTTTCACTCTGTTTAGATGTTATAAAAGTACCACAGACAATACCGCCTGCACCACCAGATGTTCCTTTTGAATAGTTGCCTGAATCGTAGAGTGTACCGTCGCCACCATTTCCTCCCTTTGCAACGAAAGAATAAATGCTATTAGGTTCAAGGTCTAAAACAAGTGGAGAGCCGCTGCCATACTTGAACAAGTCAATAGTTTTGTGACTAAAATCTGGGTCACCAAGAGAATCTGGATCAACATATGTTCCACAAAGCTTCTGATAGTTATCAGGGGTGTCCCTACCTAAAAACATAATAATTACATAACCATTAGATTCATCTGCAGGATTATAACCAGCCGTGGTGTGCATATAGTCATATATTTCTTCAAGAACTTCACTGTCATAATCATTAAGTGCAAATTCTGAATTTAGAAAGGACGAACCACCGCCGCCACCGCCTGCGTTGAAGTTATTAGTATTATATCCACTAGTACTACCAGAACCGCCACCAGCGTATCCGCCGCCGCCTGCTCCACCGCATGACCCATTTGGTGTTGCACCGTTACCAGAGCCAGCATTACCAGTATAGCTTGAACCTGTTCTGCCACCAGTACCACCTGTATCTTTAGCACCATAGCCGTATGTCTTACCTGTACCAGGAGACGTTCCATTAAAGCCTGAATAAACCTGTCCAGCAGATATACTAATTGCAGAACCATTTATTGAAGATGTAAAAGAGTCGGAGGTGAAATTAGAACCTGCTGAACCACCACGACCCTGTAGAACACCCTTCGTATAGTATGTATCGTTACCAGCAGAACCACCGCCACCGCCAGCAATCATTGCGATCTTTTTATTTGCAAGACCTGTTGTAGTATAAGAGAATACTACAGAACCAGCTCCACTACCACCACTAGAGGGATTATAATTCATTATGTTACCACTGTTACCACCTTTCGCACCTTGTGCAATAGATGGATTTGAACTGTTTACTCCACCGTCAACAGTCGTGTGTACAGCTGATGAATCCTTACCCTCAGAACCTAAGGATATTCTTAGAAGTTTATTTGTTTCTGTGGAAAAGATGCCAAACATTACGCCACCTTTTCCTCCAGTTTCACCTTCTGTATCCTTTCTACAAGCCCACTTTGAATCTTTTCCTTTGTTACCATTTCCGCCATCTCCACCTTTAATAATGATGGCATAGTAACCTTCATATTGGGGAGTAAAGTCAATTGATTTACCACTGTTATCTGCATACTTTTGTTTGAAGAATTCCTTCTGGGTAGAAATGGTTAAAGAAGAAGTATCCTGCTTTGTATATTTAGCTAAAGAATATGAAACAAACATAAAAGTCAAAGCAAGTATGACTATTATTGAGTTTTTAATATATTTCTTTTTCATATAATCACCATTAGTCAACTTGTTCTGAAATGAATTTAACTACAACGTTATCATCAGTTAAATTACTTGCTGCAGGAGAAATTTTTAGTTCAACAGTTTTTGTTTCATTTGGAGCAATTACATAATTTGACTCCAAAAGAGTAATTTCATGGTTTACATTTCCTGTTGCACTAGCTTTTATTCTAACTGTAATATCACTCTTATTTGTGACTTTATACTTATAAATTTTGTAAGGAATACCACCAAAATTTTCATTTAGGTAGCCATCAAAAGACACCTTACCTTTTCCGCCGTTAACGCTTAATCCAAGAGGTGCATCAATTGTAACGTCGAACTTTGCTACATTTGCAAACGATTCGTCAACATTAAAATAGGATATGTACTTTGAAAAAGTAAAGCATGCAGAAAGAGAAGTTATTATTATGAAAAGAATAAGGTAACTCCTGTATGGAATAGTATTCTTTGTATTCTTTTTCTTTGAAGCTTCTACTGTCTTTCCTACTTCATCTGAAAGAAGATCAAGTTCCTCTACCTTTGGAACTTCCTTTTCTTTTGCAATCTGCTCTTCATGCCTTTTCTCAGCCTTAATATAGCCTTCTGCACGGTTGTTAATGTTTTTTACTGTATTACCATACTTGTTTATTTCTTGACCTTCTGGAGTGTATTTAAAAGCAAGTTTCTTTGCTTCTTCTTCACTTATTTCATCTTCCTTTGTATAACGTTTTGAAAGATTTTCACCAGTTTTTTCAAGATCGGAAATAATATCTTCAAAGTCGTCAGATGATACATTGATATTTTCTTTAAAATCATCTTTTACTTTTACTGTAATTTTCAATGTACCACCCTCTTTCTTTAAAATTTCAAATATTAATATGCGCTTTCATATGAAAGATTCATATGGAATACATATTTTGCAATTGCTTCATATCCAAGCTTTGTATCATGCTTGTCATCATAGTCAAGCCACTGCCACTCAATTGTGTAAACTATTTCTTCGCCCTTTTCAATTCTTTCTGGGTCGAACTTCATTTCACTCATTTCCACCCACGTATTTGGGCCTCCAGCAATAAATTCCTTGCCTTTTTTTACTCTATACCTAATTGGAATATTATATTCATTGTCTTCCCAAAAACTGAGCTTGTAATAAAGATTAAGAACGCCTGTATTTACCATGAGGAACTGATATTCACCTTTAAGTCCTGGGTAAATCTTTCTTGTTTCCGCTGAATTTTCAGAATTCTCATCGTCAAGGATTCCGAAAATATCAAACTGCCTACTAATGTTTCCGTTACTTGGCATATCCTGATCAATTGCAAGTTCTACAGTGTTTTCATCTGCAAAAGGTGCAGTTGTTTTCATTAAGATGCCACCTGTAAGGAATACTGCAATACCAATGGAAACAAGAATTAAAACGAGAAGCGCAATAACAAGGATTATGAGTCTAGACCTTTCAAGCGATGCAATGAAATGATGATCAAAATCATATATGTTATTTGATTTATCTATAAACGCGCATGGCTCGGTTTCGTCTGCAAAATACAGGAAATATTTCGCGTCATTTTCCGCTTCTTTTCCTACCCTTTGCATACGCAACCAAGCTTCACCAAATACGGATGAATCCTTTGAATAAGTATATATATATCCATCTTGACTAAAACCGAACACATTATTGTGTGCGTCAGTCAAGGTGAATGCCCATATACTCTTTTTTGCTGTATTTGCAGCCATACGCTTACCCCTATAAAACAAGCCCCGTCACACCGCCACCGGCGTGACGGGGCTTTACCCGTTAATCAAAATATTCTAACAAATAATTCTTTGCTAAATTAGTCAGCCTGTGTGAATGTTACGCCTGCTGTAATGTTACATGTAGCAACGTTTGCATGACCAAGTGCTGTATCTGCAGCATCTGCGCCTCTTTCAAATGTCCATCTCCAATAGAGCTTAGCTGTAGCATTTGTAGGAGTAGATGAACCAATTGCTAATGAACCACTACCTAATGAATATGGAAGATCAGCTGAAATATCAGATGCTGGAACCCATGTTGTACCATTTGTTGAGAACTCAAGTGGAAGAGTTGTTGTAAGAGCAGATACAACTACTGAATAAGCAACTGTTACGTCTGATTCGTTTGATACTGCGAATTCAATTTCACCCCATGTACCAGGAGCAACAATGGCATTTGTTGTACCATCTTTAACGTCTGCGTCAACAGTCTTTGTCCAACCAGAAGCATTTGCTGATGTGTCAGCTACTGCAGCAAGGTCATAGATCTTTGACTTGTCAAAAATGTTGAATGTCATTTCCTGATCAGCTGTAGAAACATCTGTTGTTCCAACTTTTACAAGCCACTTAGCAACAACTGCTGTTGATGTACCTGAAACTGAACTTGTGTACTTTGCGAATGTTGAACCTACGAAGCATGATGTAACGATTGTGCACATAAGGATGAGAGATGCAACTCTCATTGCAATATTCTTTTTCATTGTTTTATCCTCCGTTTTATCATTTAGTTTTGACCTTTATGGTCATTACTTTATTACTTTTGTTTTTTTTTACTGTAGTTTTACGAACTACTGTAGTTGTTGTTCTCTGCTGTGGTTTTGGCTTTGAAACAACAGTCTGTGTTGTTCTTGGAGCCTCAACAACTGGAGCAGGAGCTTCAACTACTGGTTTTGGTTCCTCTTCAACCTGTGGAAGTGGAATAGTGAACTTTTCGCCTGGTTCTATAGCGCTTAAACGCTCCGACTCCGCCTTGAGTTCCTCCCTTGGATATTCCCATGGGTTCAAAACAGGAGCCTCTTCCTGTGGTTTTTTAAGGACCTCCCTTGGCAGTTCAGCTGAAGTAGGATTGTTCTTGAGCTCTTCAATTTCTTTTCTGAGCTGATCCTGCTTAATTCTCTCGTTTTTAAGGAGAGCCTGTCTGCGAAGAATGTCATAACCTACAAACACGAGGAGTGGAACACCTACGAAAATGACCATTCCTGGAACTGTTTGAAGGAAGATTACGAAATTACCAAGTTCTGAGATTTTTGAATCATACTTACCAAGAACATTGTCTGGAGTTACCTTTCCAGTATCTTCTGTGTTGTTGGCATCACCCTTTGTGGTGAATGATATAGAACCATCATCTTCTGTGTTAACAGTAATGATTCTATGGGTTACTGCATATTTGCCTTCCATGAAAGCAATTACGTCGCCTGCTTTAAGGCTTTTAGCGTCAACCTTCTTAACGAAGATTAAGTCACCAATTTGGATTGCGTCCTTTGCACCGTCATCCATTGATCCTGATAAAACTACCAATGGTGTAATACCAGCAATGTCTGGTGGGATGTCGTCTCTCATAGTGCCTTTTACTATGAGAGTTATATTTATAGCCAAGATTGGCAAAAGGAGAATACAGATAAGTATTCCAATTACCGTGAAGACTTTATGTCTTACTTGGCCTTTCGTTTCAATTTGTTTCTTGTCTTCCATAACTACCTCTCAAAATGCCTTGAAATTTTGCATACATATATATATAAATATACATATTATTACAAACCTACTTTACAACAAAAAATTGTGTATGTCAACATTTATATCAAAATTTCTTCCTGATTTTTTGTTAAAAATTAACAATTTTATTTTTTTGTAACAATTTCCATATGAAATATCGGCAAAATAGTCGTTTTTATTGAAAAAAATAAGGAACAACGCGTTACCACGTTGTTCCTTTGGTTTATAGAATGATGCAAATGAGGCCGGAGCAGCCTTCATTTATGACACGTTCTAGTGTCTCTTGAAGCTTCATGCGGGCGTCAGCTGGCATGTGGTAGAGTTTGCTGCGGAGGCCTTCGTTTACGAGTTCGTGGAGACTCTTGCCGAAAATATCGGACTCCCATATTTTTGTTGGGTTCTCCTCGAACTCTTTGAGTAGGTAGGTTACGAGTTCCTCGGACTGACTCTCGGAACCGACTAGAGGTGCAACCTCTGTTGTAATATTGGCCTTTATCATGTGAATTGATGGTGCACCAGCTGAAAGACGCACACCGTACTTTCCACCCTGCCTCATTATTTCTGGTTCTTCAAGGGTGAGTTCATCTAGGGTTGGCATTACAATTCCGTAGCCTGTCGCCTCAACTTCATCAAGCGCGCTCTTAAGTCTATCATACTTCTTCTTTGTATTTGAAAGGAGTATGAGTTTATCCATTAAGTCCTGTTCGGACTCAAGTTCAAGACCAGTGCGTTCCGCAACAATCTTGTAGAAAAGGCTGTGACTCATGTGTCCTGATATTACAGCTGTACCAGACCCCAAGTCCACGTTCTTTATTCTGGCGTCCTCTATGTATTCAATTTCTTTAATTCTTTCAGAGAAAGAGGTAATGTCTCTTACGTGACAGATGTCTTTGGCTAGATCCTTGATTGAATCGCACACGCCTTTATGCAACCAGTGGTCATATGGAAGTGTTCTCATCCAACCTGGAAGTTCAATGGACACGCTGCGGACTGGAAATTCAAATAGTACTCTGGCAAGGATTTCCCTTATTTGCTCCTCGTCTAAGTCAAGGCAGTTAACAGGAACAACTGGGACGCCATATTCATGCGCCATATTTTTTGCAAGGGTCTTTGACGAGTCTGAATATGGGTACATGCAATTTAAAACTATTATAAACGGCTTATTTATTCCCCTGAGCTCATTTATTACTCGCTCCTCTGCCTCCATGTATTCGGCACGAGGTATGTCACTTATGCTACCGTCGGTCGTTACAACCAGGCCTATTGTGGAGTGCTCACTTATTACCTTCTGCGTGCCTATTTCGGCAGCCATGTTAAATGGTATTTCCTCCTCGAACCAAGGAGTTCTTACCATACGTGGCATTTCATTTTCAATGTAACCTAGAGAGCTTGGAACAATATATCCAACGCAGTCAATCATACGAACATTGAAGTGCGCATGCCCTGGAAGTTCAACACGTACAGCATCCTCAGGAATGAACTTTGGTTCCGTGGTCATAATTGTTCTACCTGCAGATGACTGAGGCAATTCATCCTGGGCTCTTTCTCTTACATATTCATCTGTAATACCAGGAAGAACCAGAGAATCCATGAACTTACTAATAAATGTGGACTTACCCGTTCTAACTGGCCCTACCACACCTATGTAAATGTCTCCCCCGGTTCTAGCTTCTATATCATTATAAATATTTGTATCAGCCATACTGTTGCCTCCATACAATTTTTCCTTTAAGAAAGCATATGCATGGCTTTTTAACTTTATTACTTATCTAGGAATTAAAAGCATTCTATTTTCTGCTATTATTTCGTCCTCAAGCTCGTTTTCAAGAAGAATTGCACTTACCGTAGAGTTGTACTTTCTTGCAATGTCCCAAACGCTTTCGTTTTCACAGGCAAAGTAAAGGACAACCGCTACGTCGTCGTCGACTTGTTTTAATTCCCCTGAGGAAATGTTGTAAACGAGTTCCTTTGTCAACTTTTCAAACACGTGTGCTTCAATGCTAACTTCTGATTTTACGCTGAATCCGCCTGATGAACCAGCTGACTGATTTGTTCCAAGTACAAGAAGACGTGGCATACAGTGAATTTCAGAAGAGCCTGCATAGTCCTTCTTAAATTCAAAGTAAACATTTCTTTCAAAGTAGTTAATATCGTCTTCACTAATGCCTACCATACCATAGGTTATTGTTCCGTCGACTTTCAAAACGCCATCTTTGGTCGTTGTGTTATAGACTATGTCTTGTGGCCAAATATCTTTTATTTCATTGCACTCAGACATTGAAAGACCAAGGTCGCCCTCCACCAAAAACGTTTCCTTTATTTCGTTTTTATATTCATATAGTGGGACATTTGATGACTCTGTATTTAGAAGCTGCTTTGTTGAATATGCATCTGTAACACCAACAAGAGTTTCCTCTTTGTACGCATGTACTTCCACTTTGATTTTTGCGCTGACATCTAAAAGCTTATACTCTCCATTTACATCTGCTTTTGGGAAAGCATTAAGCTGCATAACGGTGAGCGATGCATCCATTATTTCATCCTCATCCAGTCCAATGGCATCAACAATTTGACTGATAGGAATTTTAAGTGAATGATGTTCAATACTTTCGGACTCTGCAGATACATAAGAAACACTTGTAATTACATCGCCCTTAATAAGCGATTTATCCTTAATAACCTTTATTTCATTTATAAGTCCGTATCCCTCAAGTCTTGTAACGGATTTAATGCATGGTTCATCCTTTAAAGTCTCTACTTGATTTACTGAGAAGAATCTTATTGCATTGGCTACAGAATTGCAGTTCTTTATGCCACATTCCCTTTTCTCAATATCTTTTGGCAAGTCGCCTAATACTATCTCTGTTTCACTGTTCTTGTAGGTGAAAAACTTTAAAGACAACGCACCATGAATATCAAGTCTTCTTTGACTTACTGCACGGCAGTTTATATACCCTACTTTGGCCTCGCAATCTACAACGGAAGCATCTGCATATTCAAGTGCCTCAATATACTTTGAAAATGGTACGCCCTGTTCATACGAACAAATTTCATTCTTGTCTGAAACATACAGAATACGAATTGTTGTACTGCCCTCCGTTGTAATGCGACTACCTGAAAGTGAAGTGCCAGCAACTCCAGGAATCGCAAAACACTTGAGTACCTTTCTAACCTCTGGAAGATAGTCAGGAAGTGTTATATCACAATCCATTGGAACTTCTTCTGTACTGCACAAATTATACTCTAAAGAAGTAATACACTTCTTTTTTAAATCAAGTTCACCCATAAAAAACCTCCGTCATATTTTCTTACAAAACTATATGACAGAGGTTTCATTTTTATGTATTATTCATTTTTCAATTCCAAATATCATTCTTAGGAATCCTTTTAGGCCCTTTGGGCTTCTGAGTACTACAACTTTCATATTGCCACCACCTTTTCCTATACTATGAAGCACAGAAAAATATGGTTACATTTATTTTTTAAGTTCCCACTCTTTAATATCTTTTACTTCGTCATAAAGAGTTCTATAGCTTTGATATCTGGATTCGCTGATTTCGCCCTCTTCTACTGCAGCACGAACTGCACATCCGCGGTCATTTATGTGTGCACAGGAAGGGAAGAATTTACAGCATTCAATATAGTCCTCAAACTCTGGGAAAAGATACTGAAGCTCATCCTTCAGTATTATTTCATTCTTTAGAATTTCAAGCGATGCAAACCCTGGAGTATCTGCAACATATCCTCCACAAATTTTGTGGAGAGTTGTTTCTCTTGTGGTGTGCTTACCTCTTCCAAGCTTTAAGCTAATTTCAGATGTTGCAAGGCCAAGAGACGGATCTATACAGTTGAGAAGTGTGGACTTGCCAACACCAGAGTTTCCTGTGAAGGCTGAAATTTTGCCCTCAAGGAGAGCTTTTATTTCATCTACACCATACCCTGTTCTACCACTTGCAACTATAGTTCTAAAGCCTGTGGACTGATATGCCTTGTATAAATCTAAAACGTCAGTAAGGTCTGACTTGTTGAGCACAATGATAGGCTCAATATTTCTTTTTGCAGCAATAGCCGTCAAACGGTCTGTAAGGACCGTATTAGGGCTTGGCTGACATCCAGAAACAACAATAATGAGCTGATTAATATTAGCTACAGGAGGTCTTAGGAGAAAACTAGAACGAGGAAGGATTTCCTCTATTGTATTCTCCGCATTTTCGCCCTCGTTAATGCTAATTTTAACATTGTCGCCAACAAGTGGTGTAACCTTTTCCTTACGGAAAACACCACGAGCCTTACATTCATATACGCCATTGGCGGTCTCCACATAGTAGAAACCGCCAATACCTTTAACAATAATTCCTTCAGTCATTAACTCACTCCGAATTAAACTATAGGTTTACCAATATAGATTGTAACCTTATCTGATGTTGATGCTTTTCTTCCGCCTGAAGGACTCATATTAACTACAGTTCCAACATCATCATCAGAAGCAACGTCTTGAGATGCAACAGATACATTTGTGAATCCTGCATCTTTGAGAGCTGCTTTTGCTTCACTTTCTGTTTTTCCAATAACATTTGGAACAGATTTTTCTACTGGAACAGAGTACTTCTTAACGTCTGAGAGAGTTGCTGGAGATGTTGTGAAGTCTGCTGTTGCAGTATATACAGTGTATTGACCAATTGTAATCTGAATTGATTTACCTGAACCTTCACCGTTAATTGTACATGTGTATTTTGCACCGTTGCAAAGAACTGTCTTTGAGTCGTAAAGATCGTTTGCAACAAAGATTTTAAGTGTTTCAGTTGTGCTTGAATCTGGGAGTGTAAGATCAATTGTAGCTGTGCTTGACTTTGCCTTACCAGAGCTTACAGTAATGTTAATCTTAGTTCCCTTTGCAGCCATTTCTCCACCATCAATACTCTGGTCAAGAACTGTACCGCGCTTCTTATCTGAATCCTCTTCAGTTACCTTACCAAGTTCAAGTTCTGAAGTTGTAAAGAATGCTTCAACATCTTCAGCCTGTTCATAGTAGTTCATACCAAGAACGTCTGGAACCTTTACTTCGTTTTCATTTGTGTCTGTAGCAACGTAGATAGTAACTGTTGAAGATGTGTCTGCTCTGTTACCGATTGCAGGATCTGTCTTAATTACTGTATTAGGATCTGCATCCTTGTCATAGATTGGCTGAACTGAAATGTTAGAGAAGCCTGCTGACTGAAGTGCAGTCTTAGCTGTTCCAAGTTCATAACCCTTAATGTCAGGAATTTCAACAAGTGAACCAGAAGATACAACCTCAAGTTTAATTGTGCTGCCCTTCTTAGCCTTTGCACCACCATATGGTGACTGCTTTGAAATTTGACCTGGCTTATACTGAGTTGAAGTTACATAGTCAACTTCAAAGCTCCAGTCTGCATATTTTGAGTTGCCCTGAACTTCTTCAGCATAATTGAGTCCAAGAAGTTCTGGAACTTCAATTTTGTTGCTCTTGAAGAGGTCTGTGAAGAGTGCAAGGAAAATAATAACAAGAATAATTACAGCAAGGAGAGCTGACATTACACCAACAAGTACTGGAAGTGTCTTATTTGGCTCTTCCTCATCCTCCATGCCATCATAGTCATCCTCAATATCTGCAACTCTAGTTGCTGGAGTTGAAACAGGACCTGGAGTAATAGCCTGCTGGCTAATGAACTTTGTTGGTTCCTTGTCTACAAAGTAGCTGTAGTCAAATTTAATTGCAGGATTTCTTCTGAATTCGTCAAGATCAAGAAGCATTTCTGCAGCAGACTGATATCTGTCCTTTGTGCTCTTCTGCATTGCACGAAGAGTAATCTGCTCAAGACCAATTGGAATTTCAGGGTTAATATCACGTGGGTGAACTGCCTCATTTTGAAGCTGCATAATTGCAACTGAAACGGCACTGTCAGATTCAAAAGGAAGCTTTCCAGTAATCATTTCATAAAGAACAACACCTACAGAATAAATGTCTGCTTTGTCATCTGTAATTTCGCCACGTGCCTGCTCTGGGCTGATATAGTGAACAGAACCAATTGCACTTTCTGTCATTGTTCTTGTTTCACCACGGCTGAAACGTGCAATACCAAAGTCTGTTACTTTAATATTACCATTTTGAAGAAGAATGATGTTCTGAGGCTTAACGTCTCTGTGAACAATACCCTTGTCATGAGCATGCTGAAGTGCACGAAGAATCTGTGTTGTGAAGTGTACAGCTTCCTTCCAGCTAATTTTCTTCTGCTGCTCAATGTATTCCTTAAGAGTAATACCCTCAATGTATTCCATTACAATGTACTGAAGTCTGTCACCAAAAGATACATCGTATACTTTTACAATGTTTGGATGAGACAATACAGCAATTGCCTTAGATTCATTCTTGAATCTGCGACGGAATTCTTCATTTGCAAGAAATTCCTCTTTGAGAATTTTAATTGCAACAATTCTATCATCTATATTGTCATAGGCTTTATATACTACTGCCATACCGCCTACGCCAATTATTTCTCTTATTTCATAACGACCATCAAGTCGCTTTCCTACATAGCTATCCATTTTACACACTCCTCCTCAATTAGTATGCAACGGCAAGTGCGGTTATGTTATCTCCGCCACCGTTCTCATTTGCCATATTTATAAGTGTTTCTGCAACTGATTCCATTTCGGAATCTGAAACAACCCTATAAATATCTGTTGTGTCAACGAAATTTGTAAGTCCATCTGTACACATAAGTAGGATGTCATTTTCAGTCGTGTCTACCACATTGAAATCTACCTTAATTATTTCATCAACACCAAGAGCTCTTGTAATTAGGTTCTTGCTAGGATGCTTGCGAGCCTCCAAAGGAGTTATTTCTCCTTTTTCGACCATATCTTGAACCACAGAGTGGTCTTTGGTAATTTGTCTTATTTCATCCTTTGAAATAACATATGCTCTGCTGTCTCCTGCGTGAGCAATATTGAAAGAATCCTCAGTAACTATTGCCGCAACTACAGTAGTTCCCATTCCCTTAAGGTCTGGATTTGCTTTTGCTGCATCATATACTTCATAGTTTGCATTTGTCACTGCAGTAATTAGAAGATTCTTTATTGAAGAAGAGGTCATTCCGTCTCTATAACCAGATGTAATTCTTTCAGAAATAGATTTAACTGCAGTTGAACTTGCAATGTTACCACCAGCGTTTCCGCCCATGCCATCACAAACGACAGCCCAAACTACTCCGTTTTGGAATTCACCAGCTGCATATGAGTCCTGATTGGAACTTCTAACGCGTCCTACATCTGTTTTTGCTGATATTTTCATAACCGCTCCTCCTTTCCTCTATTTCGCCTAAGCTGACCACAGGAAGCATTTATGTCTCCACCGAGACTTCTTCTAACTGTTACGGTAAGCCCGTACGATTCAAGCTTCTTTGCGAAGGCTTCAACCACTTCGCTTGAGCTTCGTTTATAATCATTCTCCCTAACTTCATTTGCTGGGATAAGATTTACATGACAAAGCATTCCTTTTAGTTTGGATGCAAGTTCTCTAGCGCATTCATCTGTGTCGTTTATACCACTCATCATGGCGTACTCAAATGAAATTCTTCTAGAGGTTGTTTCAGTGTACTCTCTACAAACAGCTAATAGCTCGTCCGTATTCCATGCCTTGTTTACTGGCATTATTCTACTTCTAATTTCATCATTAGGAGCATGAAGAGAAACTGAAAGTGTAAACTGTGGATGTAGTTTTATGAGTTCCTTTATTTTTGGAACTATTCCACAGGTAGATATTGAAATATGCCTTGCACTTATGTTCTGGCCATCCTCATTCGTAATAAGGTTCATAAACTTCATTACGTTGTCATAGTTGTCAAGAGGTTCGCCCATTCCCATAAGTACTATGTGGGATACTCTTATGTCGTTATCCTTAGAAATGGCATAAATTTGTGAAAGCATTTCAGATGGAGTTAGGTTTCTAACACATCCATCTATTGTTGAAGCACAGAAGGAACATTTCATGTTACATCCTACTTGAGTGGAAATACACACTGAATATCCGTATTTGTACTTCATTAAAACTGACTCTACAAACTCACCGTCGTTGAGTTTAAAGAGATATTTTATTGTGCCGTCAAGACTTGAAACAAGTTTTCTTTCAATTGTGCAGTTCTTTATTTCAAACTGTTCAGATAGCTTAGTTCTAAGATCCTTTGAAAGATTAGTCATTTCAGAGAAGTCTTCAGCAAACTGTTTATGTAGCCAAGAGTATATTTGTCCTGCACGGAACTTTGGAAGACCAAGTTCTTTTATTGCATCATTAAGCTCTGACAATGTCATTGACTTAATATCAGTATTCTGCAAAACCTCACTCCGTTCTTTCAAGTACAGCTACAAAAAATCCGTCCGAATTAAATACATGTGGCATAACAGTTTCAGAGCTTATTATTCTGAAGTTTTTATGCTCACAAACGAACCTTTCTACCACCTCAGTATTTTCCTTTGGATTTAGAGAACAAGTTGAATACACAAGTCGTCCAAAAACCCTTAAATATCTTGAGGCAATAGTCAAAATATTATACTGTAAATCAGGCAAATTGTCAATGTCACGGAGGTCTTTGTAACGTATTTCAGGCTTCCTTCCAATGATGCCAAGACCAGCACATGGAACGTCACAAAGAACCTTGTCTGCCACAGGCAAATCCTCGTTGAAAACTGCCGCATCCGAAACCCTTGTTTCAACACATGAAAGACCAAGTCTTTTTGCACCAGAACTTATAAGATCCACACGCTGTGGGTAAAGATCAAATGAGTAAAGAGTACCCTTGTCCTCCATCATTTCTGAAAGGGTAAAGCTCTTGCCTCCTGGAGCCGCACAGACGTCCATTACAACGTCTCCTGGCTCTACGCCAAGTTTCTTACAACAAAGCTGAGAAGAAGCATCCTGTACATGGAATAGACCCTTCTTAAAGCTTTCAAGAGTTTCTATGCGTCCTGGTTTTAAAAGGCAGAGAGCATCTTCTATTTCCTCATATTCACCTTCTTTAAAAGCCTTATGAGGAACAGCCTCAATTCCCTCTTCTTTTAGAATTTGGATTAACTCTTTTGTCGTTGTCTTAGTTGTATTAACACGAATTGTAATTGGTTGTGTACCAACTGAATGTTCAAGTATGCCAACTGCATTTTCTATGCCATATGACTTTACGAACAAGTCAATTAAATCAGAAGGACACGAATATTTTATTTCAAGATAGTTACAACTTTCTTCCTTTGGAAGGACAATTCCAGCCGCCGACACCTTACGAAGAACGGCGTTAACAAGGCCCGAGGCATATGGCGCCCTCTTCTTGGCTAAATTTACGCTTTCGTTTATGGCAGCTCTATCTGGCACCTTGTCCATGAAGAGTATTTGATAAGCGCCCATTCGAAGAATACATAAAACCTCTGGTTTTAGCTTCTTTAGTGGCTGCTTCAAATACAGGGTCAGGTTGTAGTCGAGCGTTAAAATACGCTCTACTGTACCATAAACTAAAGCTGTAAAAAATGCCTTGTCGGCGCCCGAAAGGTTTTCATCCTTAAGGGCACCGGCAACTGCAATATTTGAATATGATTTATCTTTTTCAATTTTAAGTAGCACTGAAAGTGCTTCCTGTCTTGGGTTCATTTTTGCACCCCACTTAGTCGTCGTCTCTACTTCCACCAAATATGATGAAGAGTCTTAAAAGGTTAAGAATGGCTGTTGCAAGTGCTGCAACATAAGTCATAGCAGCAGCCTTTAACACCTTAACCGCACCACGTCTTTCATCTTCTGTTAGAATATCAGTTTCTCCAATTACCTTTATTGCTCTTCTACTTGCATTAAATTCAACTGGTAGTGTTACAAACTGGAACACTGCAACAAGAGCATAAAGTAAAAGTCCAACATATACAAGAGTATATGTGCCAAGAAATGCACCTAAAATTGCAATAGGAATACCAATGCTTGATCCTATGTTACATGCAGGAATAATTACATTGCGCACCTTAATTGGAAGATAACCTTCTGCATGCTGCGCAGCATGTCCTGCTTCATGACATGCAACGCCAATTGCAGCAATTGATGTCTTTCCATATACAGACTCAGATAGACTGATTGTGTTTGTTCTTGGATTATAGTTGTCTGTAAGGTCTCCACGAATAGGTACTATTTGTACGTCATGAATTCCGTAATATTCAAGTACCTTTTGAGCTGCGCGCTCTGCTGTAAGGCCACGTGAACTTAAAACCTTTGCATATCTTCCGTATGCAGATTTAACTCTTATTTGTGCAATAAGAGAAATTACAAAACCAATTACAACTAGAATAAAGGTTGGATCGTAAAAGAGTCCATAATATCCGTAATAACCGCCCATTAGCTAAACGCTCCTTCCATTTTATGTCCACGAAGGAAATCTGCAGTGTTCATTCTTTTTGAACCTGGAGCCTGAAGCACAGTTATTTCAAGAAGCTTTGAATCGCCACAAGCTACATAGAGGTTATTCTTCTCTGCAACTATTGTACCAGGTGCTGCGCTTGTTTTTTTGTCAGTTATTAGCGATTCATGAATTTTTAAAACGTCATTTCCATACTGCGTTGTAGCAGTTGGCCATGGGTTAAGACCACGAATTTTGTTGTGAACAACCTGTGCAGATGAATTCCAGTCAATTGGACATTCTGCTTTTGATAGCATTTTTGCGTACGTTGAAAGTGAGTCGTCCTGAGGAACTGGTGTTATTTCTCCATTTTCAATAAGTGGAAGTGCCTTCACAAGTGCCTTTGCACCAAGCTCAGCAAGTCTGTCAAAAAGCTGACCTGCTGTTTCATTTTCAAGTATTTTTACTTCTTCTGTAAGTAGCATGTCACCTGTGTCAAGGCCAACGCCCATTTGCATAATTGTAACGCCAGAGAATTCTTCTCCGTCTATTACTGCACGCTGAATTGGTGCCGCACCTCTATATTTTGGAAGAAGTGAGCCATGCACGTTAATGCAGCCATACTTTGGAAAATCTAAAACATCAGACTTTAAAAGCATGCCAAATGCAGCAACAACTATTATGTCTGGCTGTAATTCGTTAAGGATTGGCATTGCCTCACCGTTCTTAACAGACTCCGGCTGGAATACTGGAATGCCATGTGAAATTGCACACTCCTTAACTGGTGGAGGTGTAAGTGTGTATCCTCTACCCTTTGGTTTATCTGGCTGAGTAATTACGCCAACAACATCATGTCCATTTTCAATTAATGCTTCAAGACTTGGAACAGCAAAATCAGGTGTTCCCATAAAAACTATTTTCAAGAGTATTTCCTCATTTCGTTTGTGTCATTTGCTGCTGGCCTTCTTCGCTAAGACGGTCAACAAACAAAACACCATCAAGGTGATCTATTTCATGGCAGAAACAACGTGCTTTAAGCTCTTCGCCCTTATATACACACCATTTACCATTTCTATCCTGAGCCTTTACCTTAACAACAGCTGGACGCTTTGTCTGGTAGTACTCACTTGGGAGTGAAAGACAACCCTCATCCTCGAACTGTTCACCCTCTTCAAATATTATTTCAGGGTTTATGAGTTCTATGAGTCCATCTCCAACATTCATTACAACGACTCTCTTAAGAATTCCAACCTGAGGAGCTGCAAGTCCAACGCCTTCAGCGTGAACCATTGTTTCAGCCATATCATCAAGAAGTTCCCAAAGTCTGTCGTCAAACTTTTCTACTACTCTGCTCTTTTTTCTAAGGATTGGATCTTCCTTAGTTACCACTTTACGAAGTGCCATTTTATTTACCCCTTATTCAAAATCAGGTACTAGAGAAACTCCAGAATTCTTGCCATATTTTCCAAACTGCACTAACAGATCTGAGAGCATTTCTCTAAAACGCCTATTATTCTTGCATTTTATTATTATTCTAAACCTGTACTTGTTTGCCACCTTGTATACACGTTCTGGCATTGGTCCAAGTACAATGATTTTTACATCTTTATATTCTTTTTCAACAGCCTCTTTTAAAAGATTCATAAACCAGACAGCGGACGTCTGAACCTTCTCTTCTTTTTCACTCTGGAAATTGAGTGTGCAGATGTTGCAATATGGTGGATACACCATTGCACGTCTCATGGCAATTTCCATGTTATAGAAGGTTTCATAGTCCTGCCTTGAGGACAGCTTTATAACTTCATTTTCAGGAGACACAGTTTGGATTATTGCGCGGCCTTTAAACTTACCACGGCCAGCGCGTCCCACAACCTGTGTCAGAAGGTCAAAGGTTGTCTCCATACTTCTGTAGTCGTCGTTATAAAGCTGGGAGTCTGCTGAAAGAACACCAACAAGTGTTACATTTTCAAAGTCGAGTCCCTTTGCAACCATCTGCGTTCCAATCATTATGTCGTATTCGCCTTGACGAAATGCGTTAAGTTTTTCATCATATGAAAACTTTTGCATTGTTGTATCCGCATCCATACGGAGAATGCGAGCAGATGGTATGAGCTTTGCAACCTCTTCTTCAAAGAGTTGTGTTCCAGCTCCAGAGTACCTAACGTCGTTCTCTCCACAGGAGGAACACTTAGTTGTAAATGGAACTGAATAACCACAGTAGTGACACATTAATCTGTCATTTGCTCTGTGGTATGTAAGGCTTATGCTACAGTTTGGACAGGATTCAACTGAACCACAACTGTTGCAGGCAACAAACGTGTTATAACCACGTCTGTTAAGAAGGATTATGGACTGATGTCCTTCATCCGTATTTCTCATAAGTTCAGAAAGAAGTCTTCTGGAAATTTCATTTTTATTCCCGTCATGTCTTTCCTTTCCCATGTCTATTACTTCAACATTTGGAAGCTCCGCATTACCGTAACGGTTTATAAGCTTGTTTAAGGTATATTTACCGTTTACTGCTGCAGTGTAGCTTTCAAAGGATGGTGTTGCAGAGGCAAGAACTAAAAGTGCACCGTCCTCAGCCGCGCGGTATTTTGCAATATTTCTTGCATGGTATCTTGGACTTTGCTCTGACTTATATGTGTGTTCCTGTTCCTCGTCCATTATTATAAGGCCCAGGTTTTCAAACGGAGCAAATACGGCTGACCTTGTGCCAACAACTATACTTGCAAGTCCCTGCTTTACTCTTTTCCACTCGTCATAACGTTCGCCATTTGAAAGAGCACTATGGAAAACTGCAACCTTTGTACCATATCTTTCTTTAAAGAGCCTTAAAGTTTGTGGTGTCAAAGCAATTTCAGGAACCATAACAATGACTCCTCTTCCACTCTTTGAAACCTCGTCTATAAGACGAAGGTAAACCTGAGTTTTGCCACTACCTGTAACCCCGTAAAGAAGAGATGTACCGCCACCATTTTCATACTGGTGAATTAAATTATTATATGCATTTTGTTGTTCATCTGTAAGAAGTATTTCACTATTACTAAGAACGCGTGTGCTTTCATAAGGGTTTCTAAACACTTCCTTGTCATAAAACTCAACAAGATTCTTCTTTTCAAGTTGGTTTACTACAGAAGTTGAAACGCCAGTAAAATAACACAGTTCAGAAACAGAACAAGTTCCAATGCGTGAAAGTTCTTCAAAGGCTTCCATTTGCCTTGGTGTTACTTTTACACCTTCCTCAAGTCTTTGGAATGCATTTTCTGAAAGCATACACATTTTAACCGACTTGTCCGAAACCTTTTTACCACCAGGAAGCATAATTTTAAGTGCATCATACATTGTGCAGAAGGTTTGCTCCTTCATGTACTCTGCAAGTCCAATTTGCTTAGAAGTAAAAAGCGGTGCTTTAGTAAGCACCGCTGAAATTTCCTTTAGAGCGGCATTTACTTCGTCCTCTTGTCTAAGTCCTAGGACTACACCCTCTCGTTCAGATGAAACCTTACCGAAAGGTACAAGTACACGGCAACCAACTTGTATTTCGTCTACATGGGTCTCTGGGACCAAGTAGTCGTACAATTTGTCAATATGATAAGTGACATTCTGTAATGCAACAGAAGCAATTGTAGCCATACGTTTGCACCTTTCTAAGTTTTAAAGTTGAAAATTAAAGATCTCTGATTTCCTCAGGCTCTTCAATTGTATATTTACCATCAAGAAGCTCGTTTAAAGCAGTTGTAACTGGCTTCTCTGTAATAATAACGCCTTCTTCAAAAGCGTCATCTGAAATCTTTCTTGCAAGCTTTGCTGTAGCTGTTACAAGTGAGTAACGGCTGATGTTTTGATCTCCATTTGGACCTGAAAGGAGATCTCTTAAATCTGGATTAAACTTCTTTTTCTCTGCCATTTTAAATACCTCTCTCATTTAGTATATTTGTAAAATCTTCTTTAAACTGATGTCCATAATAAAACTCTTCAAGTTTATCTGGCTCGTTGTTTAGACTGCGTCTTAAATGACGTCTATGTCTAAATATTATTTCAAGAGCATCTTCAATTGCATCTTCAAGACGGTTGTTAACAATTATGTAGTCGTAATCATTAGCTCGTCCAATTTCCTTTTTTGCAATTTCAATACGCTTATTAACTTCCTCTTCGGATTCAGTTTGGCGACCAGAAAGTCTTTCTCTTAAAACGTGAATTGAAGGTGGCATTAAGAACATTGTTCTAACGTCTGGATACTGCGCTCTAATTTTATCTGCACCCTGCACTTCAATTTCAAGGATTACTGTTTTTCCTTCTGAAATCCACTTGAATACTGGAGCCTTTGGAGTACCGTAGTAGTTGTCTCCATACTGTGCCCATTCAAGCATTTGATCGTTTTTGATATTTTCTTCAAACTGTTCCTTTGTTACAAAATAGTAGTTGACACCATCAACCTCGCCAGGTCTTGGTTTTCTTGTAGTCATTGAAATGGATACTACAGTTTTTTCATCGCGCTTTACTATTTCGTTTATTATGGTGTCTTTACCAGAACCCGAAGGTCCAGAAAGAATAAGAAGATAGCCGTCAGATGGGTTATTATTCACTTTCAACTTCCTCCTCTTCACCGTTAATTCTGTTTGTAAGAGCCTCTGGCTGCAAATAGGAAAGAATGAGATGGTCTGAATCCATAAGAATTACTGACTTTGTCTTTCTTCCTTGCGATGCATCTATCAGCATACCCTTTTCCTTGCTTACCTGAACCAGTCTTTTTATTGGAGCAGACTCAGGAGATACAATGGATAGGATTCTGTCTGAATTAACGCAATTACCAAATCCAATATTAACAAGTCTCATTTTATGCTCTCCCTAAAAAACATTATTCTACGTTTTGTACTTGCTCACGAATTTTCTCAATTTCAGCCTTCATGTCAAGAACACGTTTTGTAATGTCCATATCTGAGCACTTTGAGCCAATTGTATTTGTCTCTCTGTTTATTTCCTGTACAAGGAAATCCATTTTACGGCCAATAGCCTCTGTTTCATCAAACATATGATGAAGCTGTTCTACGTGACTTCTAAGACGAACTGTTTCCTCGTCTACAGCAACCTTGTCCGCAAAAATTGCAGCCTCAGTTAAAAGTCTCTGTTCATCCACCTTTGCATCCTTTAAAAGATCAGCAATTTTAACCTTGAGTTTCTCATTGTACTCAGCTACTGTCTGTGGTGAACGCTCTTCAATAAATGAAACCATTTCAAGAATGTAATCAGCTCTTGAAAGGATATCATTTTTGAGCTTTTCGCCCTCTCTTTCACGCATGGCAATGAAATTGTCACAGGCCTGTGAAAGTGCAGGAAGAACTGCTGCCCAAACTGCTTCCTCGTCTGCTTCCTCCTTATGTACTGAAAGTACATCTGAGAAACGAGTAAGTGTTGTTGCAGCAATATCTTTCTTAAGTTCATAGGTGTCTGCAATTTCATTGAGTGCAGAAAGATATGCTTTTGCAAGTGAGTGGTTTACCTGAACCACTACATCGTCAGAGTCTAAAGCTTCAATGCCAACTGAGCATTCAATCTTTCCTCTTCCTACTCTTCCTTGAAGATATGTTTTAATTTTCTCATCAAGGAATCCATAGGTTCTAGGAACTCTTGAGTAGAGTTCGAAGTACCTGTGGTTAACACTTTTGAGCTCAACTGAAACAGTCATATTTCCTGTTTCAACTGTTGCTCGACCGAATCCGGTCATACTTCTTGCCATTTATATTTCTCCTTTAAAAGGCCTTAGGACATATTCCTCTTTGCCTTATAATAGTCGAACTATGCCTTCTTTGAAGGCTTTTTAGAAACACTGCGCTTGAGTGCACGTATTTCTTCTGGTGTAAGATTACGCCACTTGCCCTGTTCAAGCATTCCAAGCCTTATTGGTCCAATTGCAACTCTCTTAAGTCTTGCAACCTCAAGGCCAAGTTCCTCACACATTTTTCTAATTTGTCTATTTCTACCCTCAACGAGTGTAATTTCCATTACCACTCTGCCTGGTTCAACTGTAACAACGCGAACGTTTGCAGGAAGGGTCATTTTTCCATCTATCATAATTCCCTGTGTAAGCTGAGTAATTTGGTCCTCAGTAATTCCAGGTCTTACTGTTACTCTATAGAGCTTTGGGACGTGTCTTGAAGGATGAGTCATATTGTTTGCAAACTCACCGTCGTTTGTAAGGAGAAGGAGTCCTTCTGAATCCTTATCAAGACGTCCTACAGGATATACACGAACTCCTACATCAGATACAAGCTCTGCAACACATTTTCTGTCCATTTCATCGCTCATTGTGGTTATGAATCCACGTGGCTTATGAAGCATTATGTAAACATGATTCTTTTCCGTTTCAATTTTTCTTCCGTCAACAGATACGCTGTCCTCTCTTGGATTAATCTTGTCTCCAATAGATGCAACTCTTCCGTTAACCTTTACCTTGCCTGCTGCAATAAGCTCCTCGCTCTTTCTACGAGAAGCAATACCGCATTCAGCGATATATTTTTGAAGTCTTACTTTTTCTTCAGCCACAATAATTCTCCTAACTTAAAACAGCACATTCCTCGGCTGTCTCAATTGGAACCTGGGTTATAACCCTTCCACTGTCCTTTTCTTTAAAAACAGCCATTCCAACTATCCGCCCCTTCTTTACCGGGGCATATTCAAACTGTGTTAAATATATTTCACGAACAACATCCAAATTTTTATCATCAATTACGGTGTAGTTTGGCGTGTATGACAGTTTAAGCGCAAGACTTTTTTTGTCACTTCCAACCACCTTTAATTTGATACCATTTATAAGAGAATTTAGAGGCACACTTTTCGTGTGCTCAAAACCATACTCAAAAAGCTTTATATGGTCGTTCCAGTCGTCACGTGCATTAAGCGTGACGGCAATAAGTGTTACCCCGTCCTTTTTAGCCGCACTGACAAGACAACGACCGCTCTTCTTGGTGAATCCTGTTTTCATACCAACACAGTATTCATAAAGCCCAAGGAGCTTGTTGTGATTTTTAAGAGTGCGGTTATATGGCGGGTTACCATATGAAACCTGGATGCTCTTCGTGGAGCATATATTAAAAAATTCTCGGTTCTTAATTGCATAAGAACCAAGTAAAGCCATATCATATGCAGTCGTAAAGTGCCCATCCTCTGTGAGTCCTGATGGATTCATAAAGTGGGTATTTTTCATGCCTATTTCCAAAGCTTTTTCATTCATTAAACTAGCAAATTTGGGAATACTCCCACAAATGACATAAGCCGCAGTGTTTGCGGCATCATTTCCCGAAGGCAGAAGCATGCCGTAACAGAGTTCCCTCATAGATACGCTGTCGCCTGGCAAAAGACCCATAGATGTGCCTTCTACACTAACCATTTCGGAATTTACTACTATTTCTGAATTTAAGTTTGCGTTCTCAATTGTAAGAAGCGCAGTCATTATTTTTGTTGTGCTGGCCATGGTCATTCTCTTGTCCGCCGCCTTGCAGAAAAGAGCGGTGTTGGAATCGGACTCCAACAGTACTGCAGACTCGGCCGAAAGATCCAGGCCATAGCACTGCACTCCAAAAACATTGGCACCAAATATAAAAATAATTGGCAATATAAAAAAGACTTTTCGTATAAAACTTGCATTCAACAACGCAATCACCGCCCATAAATTATATGTTAGTAATTGCGTCATTAAAACAAATAATATTTGATTAGTCCTTCTTAATGAGACCTGTTACCTTGTCGAACATTTCTGGAACAAGGTTAACCATTCTTTCAGCTGCGTTATCATAAGCTGTAATGTGCTTAAGAGTAACCTGACCGTTCTGAATGAGAAGGAAAGCTACTGGTGTAATTGTTACACCTGCTCCGCCTGCACCACCGAAGAGCTCTTTGCTGCCCTTTGTTGGGAAGTCAGTACCGCCACTAGCGAAACCATAAGTAACCTTAGATACAGGGATAATTGTAAGTCCTGACTCTGTATAAACTGGGTCACCAATAATTGTGCTAACGTCGATCATGTCCTTAATTTTTTCGATTGTTGTACCAAGCATTCCTGCTGCTGATGTTTCTTTCATTTAAAGCACCACCTAAATAAATTTTGAATATATTTTTGTTTTTAATTACTTAATTGTATTCTCCCTTACTCCAAGGAAGGTCAAAGCCCGAAGACTTCTTTTTACTAGTAGTTTTAAGAGCACCTTGCTTTTCTGCCTTTGGTTCCTCCACTGGCTTTTCAACTGGCTGTGGAACAGGCTCTGCTACAACTGGCTGAGCTACNNTGGCTGAGCTACAACGGGTTGTGGAGCTGGTTGTGGAACAGGCTGAGCTACTGGTTCTGCTACTACAGGCTGTTGAATTGGCTTAGCCACAGGCTTTGCCTCTACAGGCTGTGGAGCTTGCTTT
>DCGS01000035.1:5113-9836 GCA_002314645.1 Ruminococcaceae bacterium UBA1772 | reverse complement strand
TTCTCTTCTACTACTGAAGCCTCAGCTTTTGGCGCTGCCTTTTTTTCTGCAGCTTTTTCTGCTTTGGCTACTTTTGCCTTTTGTTTCTTTGTCTTCTTATAGGTTCTATAGAAGGAGATTAATTTTCCACCAATCTTTACAAAGTATCCAATGAATGGAGTAAGTAATCTGATTGGTCTGACAGCAACCTTCACATGAAGTTCACCCTTATCCTTTTTAGCAAGGAAATCAGGATTAATTTCCAAACCATATTCCTTAACAGTTAAAGATCTTACCATCTTTCCAAGTGCTGGGAATGCAATTGTTGAAATTCGTCCTACCTTTAGTGCTGTCTTTGCTGCGTCGTCTCCACTTACGGTGAGATCAACACAGAATTGTTTGATAATGATTCTCCTTAAAACCTTTCCAAACGTATGTCCCGTTTGTCTTCCTATGAAAGCAAGAAGAGCAATAATAGAGTCAAATGTGAATCCAGATAAGAATTCTTGAATTCCGTTTGTAGCTGATTCAAAGTCTACACGCTCAATAGATTCTTTTATACCATCAAGCTTTGAAACCTTACTTTCATCTACAACTTCTGGTAAAGGCATTCCTGCCTCTTCAGCCTCTGTTGCAATTTCAAGCTCTTTTTCTGCTTCCTTAAGTTCAGCTTCAATTCGAGCTTCTTCCTTTGCAATTCTTGCCTCTTCTTCTTTATAGTACTCAGCGTTCTTAAGAGTTTTCTCAATATCTTTCTTCTCTTTAGTTTCCTCAATCTTATCCTGAGCAACATTTTTTATCTTGTTTGCTGTAGGTCCGAGAGTACGCTTTACATTTTCAATACGTGCTTTATTTCTTTCCTTCTTGTATGGATCTTTCTTCCTAGGCAAAATCTTAATAGGAATAACACCATACTTGAGTTTGAGTTTAACTCCGTCGTCATCATAGTCAAAATGAACTTGGATTTTAACTGATAAAGCACCGAGTACAGCAAGAAGTACGAGAAGTACTGCAACAACAGCAACTACGAGTACTATTACTACTACCCAAAGGAGTATTTTAAGTATAATCAATAATCAACACCTCCCCCTATTTATTTAATTTTGAATAATATCTTATTCCTCAGTCTCTTCTACTACTTCCTCTGTAACCTCTTCATTTTCAGTTACAGTTTCTTCTGGTTCTTCCTGACCAGGAAGAGCAGGAAGGTCTTCAAGAGACTCTATACAAAAACAACGTAAAAACGCTGGTGTTGTACCATATATAAGTGGCTTACCTGGTAAATCAAGTCTTCCACGTTCCTCTATGAGGCCCTTCTGTGAAAGAGATGCAATTACGCCAGAGCAATCTACGCCACGTACCTGTTCAACAAATGATTTTGTTACAGGCTGGTTATATGCAATTACAGCAAGTACTTCAAATGCAGCCTGTGAAAGTGGAACATTTCTGCGCATTTCAAGAAGCTTTCTAATTTCTTCAGAAAACTCTGTTCTTGTGCACATTTGATAACGGTCTCCAAGCTTTACTATGCAAAGACCGCTTCCTCTTTCATCTAGGTCATCTGAAAGATTAGTGAGAATTCGTTCGCAAAGTTCTTGCTCAATTTCAAGTGCTTCAGAAAGCTTTGAAATTTGAACTGGGTCACCAGCAGCAAAAAGTATTGCTTCTACTGCTGCTTGTACTTTGTTTGCGTTCAAACCTTTTCTCTCCTTGCTAATTCCAAATTCATATACTCACCGTCTCCTTCAGCCTTAAGACGCTTTGCCTTAACAAGTTCAAGCACTGCAAGGAATGTTGCAACCATGTCAGATCTTGACTCTGAAGATTCAATGAGTGATTTAAAGGAAATATTTTCACCCTTCAAAGCACGTCTTAGTATGAAGACGATTTTTGAAGAAACAGAAACAATTTTTGTTGAGACAATTGCTGTGAATGACTCAACTGGTGGTGGCAATTTTCTCTTACCCTTGCCGAGGGCTGCAATATAAGCCTTGAAAAGTTCATCTGGCTCATGGAGAAGCTGATATGTTTCATCCTTCTCTATTACAGTTGGTTTTCTTGTGTACAAGTCAAAACCATTTGCTGATTCTGCAAGTTTACCAGCCATAATTTGACAGTCTCTGTATTCAAGAAGTTCGCCTGTAAGTTCTCGTTTAAGTTCATCTGCTTCCTCATGTACTGGAAGAAGTGAGACGGTTTTAATATAAACAAGTCTTGCGGCCATTTCTATGAATTCACTGGCAACTTCCATGTTGGCCTCTTGCATTTGTCTAATATATTCAGTGTACTGCTCAACCAATATAGTAATTGGTATGTCCATAATATCAAGCTTATGCTTGCTTATGAGTGAGAGCAAAAGATCCATAGGACCCTCAAACACCTCAAGTTTATATGATATCTTTTCCATCATTCACCTCATAAAAGCGAAAATGGCAATTCAGACAAGGTTGTAAATAGTGATACAAACAAGCTTGCAAGAAGTGCAAGTGGTCTTGTAAGAATTCCTGAAAACAAGAGAACAATAATTGCAATTGAAATAAACTGCTGGTTTCTCATGATGGTGTAATAAGTCTTATCTGAAATAAACACCTCAAGAATTCTAAAGCCATCAAATAGTGGAATTGGAAGTAAATTCAAAACAGCAAGATAAATGCTTATTTCTGCTGAAATGAAAAAGAAGTAATGAATTCCAGTTCCAAGAACAGTACCCGAGAGTGCTGAAATATGTGAGAATAAAACTGAAAAGAAAATAAGAAGCCATCCAAGAAGAAGATTTGAAACTGGACCTGCCGCAGCAGTTAATGCAATTCCTTTTCTTGGATTCTTAAAGTTTCTTTCATTTACTGGAGTAGGTCTACCCCATCCAAAACCAATGAGTGCAATCATTACTGCACCAACTGGGTCTATGTGTACAAGTGGGTTAAGTGATAACCTGCCCTGAAGCTTTGGAGTTTTGTCTCCCATCTTGTAGGCCATGAAGGCATGTGCAAACTCATGAATTGGTATTACACAAAACACAAGAAACAATGATGCAAGAAGTGACATTGCAATTCTTAGCATATCTCCACTTGTAATTGCCGACAAAAGCATTCGTTAAACACACCTTTTATTCTATATACATAATTATATATAAAAAATCACTTAGTAGAATAATACTAAAAAATCTTAGTATCGTCAATGTATAAATTGAATTATTTTAGCCCTACCACTCTATAATTTCCTGCAAAATCCTTCAATTTAAAAACAGAAGTGAACTTCTTCGCAAAATTATTATAAATTTTGGCAGAAAACAACCTGTCAATATCCTCCGTTTGGTCTTCCCCGCATTCGACAAAAAGCCCACCATTTTCATTCAGCACAGGAAGCCATTCATCTGCTATATTACGGTAAAAAATCAAACCATCAGTGCCACCATCAAGTGCCATGAGTGGTTCCTTTAGCACCTCTTTTTGGAGCGATTCAATTTCTTCAGTTCGAATATACGGTGGATTTGAAACAATAATGTCTGGAGTAACACCATACTCCTTTAAAAAATCTTCTGGTCCTTTTAGAACATCATATTTTATGGCTGTGCAGTTATCTAAAAGGTTTTTCTCAAGATACTGGAATGCACCATTTGAATATTCAAACTCAAAAACTCTTGCATTTGGAATTTCAGATGCAATTGCAACCCCTACGCAGCCTGTTCCTGCACAAAGGTCAAACACTACAGGCTTCTCTACCCCTGTTTCCTTTAAATGAGAAACGGCCAGTTCAACCAACATTTCGGTTTCTGGCCTTGGAATTAGAACACCAGGGCCAACCAAAAACTCCAGTCCATAGAAGTCCCAAGACCCTATTATGTACTGAAGTGGGTTACCCTTTTTTCGTTCCTCAATTAATTCAAAGTAGCGTGAGACAACAGTCTCTTCTACAGTCTCATTCATTGATGAAAAGTATTTAGTTCTATAAATGTTTGCAGCATAAATGAGGAGTTCTCTTGCATCGAACTCCGCATCATCCTTATCTACAGTGCTTAGGACTTTTATGCCCTCATTTAAACAATCTAAGTACGTCATTTAATGTCACAGTCCGGTTCCATTTCAAGCACGCGCTTAAATGCAGCAATACCAACTTCAATCATGTCATCTGTTGGTTCAACTGTACTGATTCTCTGCATCCAAAGTCCTGGTGCTGAACAAATTTTAGTAAATAAATTATCATGCCTTCCAGCATATTTTATAAACTCATAGCCTATGCCCATAATAAGTGGTAAAACAAGGAGTTTTGCAAGAACCCAAAGTGGTCTACTAGCAGAAAGACCTGGGAATACAACAATTAAAGCTGTTGATACAAAAATACTAATTATCATCATAACGAACATAAAGCTTGTTCCACATCTTGGATGAAAACGACCTTGTTTTCTTACGTTTTCAACTGTAAGAGGAAGATTATTTTCATAGCAGAAAATAGTCTTATGCTCTGCACCATGATACATAAACACGCGCTTAATATCTGGCATTCTTGAAACAGCATACATGTAAATTATAAATATAACAATTTTGATAATACCTTCAAAGAGTGGATGAAGTCTATGAGCGTCAAGCACACCGCTAGTTATGTACTTATCAAACATATCTACAAGGAATGCAGGAAGGTACATAAAGAGAGCAAGTGACAAAACAACGCCGAGAACTGCTGACACAACGCCTACAACAGCCATGAGCTTGTCACCTAAATGTTCCTCAAGCCACTTGTCAAACTT
>DCGS01000035.1:0-5041 GCA_002314645.1 Ruminococcaceae bacterium UBA1772 | reverse complement strand
TATCCAAAAATAAGAGTTTCAACAAAGTTTACGGCACCTCTAATTATTGGAAGTCCTAAAACACTATATTTTTGTCTAATTGGAGTAAGATGTTTTTCTTCAATATCTATTTCTCCATTTGGAAGACGTACTGCAAGTGCGGCTGAATTCTTACCGCGCATTACAATGCCTTCAATAAGAGCTTGTCCACCAATTGTGGTTTTACGCTGTTCCATCGTCCTCTTCACTCCTTTGCTCAATCATTTCACTTTGTTTAATTACCTCTTCTGGAAGAGGCAAGTCATCTTGTAATTCTACGTAGTCTACTGGAAGTGTAATTGTAATGCATGTTCCAACGCCAAGTTCACTTGCAACGTCTAAAGAGCCACCATGCATATTTACAATTTCATCACATACGGCAAGTCCAATTCCACTGCCTCTAACTGAAATATTAGATTTATAGAATTTACGCTTAACCTTTGGTAATTCCTCTTCAGAAATTCCACAGCCAGTATCCTCTACATATATTTTAAGGTTTGCTTTTGTATTGTCTTCTTCAAGAGGAAGCACTTCAGCAAATACACTTATTTTTCCACCCTGTTCTGTGTACTTGAATGCATTGTCGAGTACATTTACAAACACCTGCTTAATTCTGTCCGGGTCACCGTCCGCAGGTGTTGGGTTATGAGGTGCATTGTATATAAGCTCAATGCCCTCTCGCATTGAACGATCTTTGAATACAAAGATTGTTTCGTCCAGTTCGGCAAGAACGTCTATGCGTGTTATACGGAGCGTCAAACGACCGTTCACAATACGTGAAAGGTCAAGCAGGTCTTCAACTACGCTTGTAAGTCTTGCCGACTCGTTTATGATTACTTCAATGCCGCGCTTTGTAAGCACTGGGTCTGTTTCACATACGTCAAGAATTGTCTCTCCCCAGCCCTTAATGGCTGTAAGAGGTGTTTTCATTTCGTGTGAAACAGTTGAAACGAAGTCATTTTTCATTTTATCAGATGAACTGATTTCCTCTGCCATATAATTAATACTTTCACAGAGTTCACCTATTTCGTCGTTGTGTTCTCTTGGTGGAGCACGAGCTGATAAATCGCCTTGTGCAATACGCTTTGCAATTTCATTTATTTCATTAACAGGTCTTACAATTGACTGAATAAAGAAAAGACCTGAGAGTGTAATAAGAAGAACAATTATTGCAAAAACAAATAGAATTAAAACAAAGAAAAGTGCAAGTTGAAGGTTAATGGCATCCAAAGAAATAATATATCTTATGGCACCTACCTCTTGCCCGTTTACAGTTGGCAAAAGGAATGTTTCAGACCTTATATTTTCTCCATAGCCATTATTTCCTGAATAAAATGCTGATCTTGATTCAGACTTAAAAGCTGCCTGTAAATCTGGAATTTGCTGGTCAGGAACTGAGAAACCTGAAGATGAAACAACAACCTTTCCCTGGCCATCTATAACCCAAACTTCCATTATGTCCTTTTGAGAAAAGTTCTCTATATACTCACGTGCACCAACTTCAAATCTTTCAGCGGTACTTCCTGTATAGGAAGAAAAGAAGTTTGCAACTGAGCTTGAATACTGAGATGAAAGCTTTACATCTACAGTTGAGTAATAATAATTACGTAAAAAGAAAAGAATCATAACACTGAAAACAAGCAGTGTTATAACTACCATAATAAGAGTATTCGTTACCCATCTTCTGGTAATACCAGAGAGCTGAATTCTATGCTCTTCAGGAATGGAGGGCGCAGTTTTTTCTTCAGAAATATCTTCTTTTACTTTTTTCTTAAATAAAGCCATACTGCTCCTCCTTTCTCAAAGCTTTCTTCTTTTACTCAATCCACTTGTAACCAAGACCCCAAACAGTTGCAAGGTGTTTTGGTGTAGATGGTGAATCTTCAATCTTCATACGAAGTCTTCTAATATTTACGTCTACTATTTTTTCTTCACCATAGTATGACTCGCCCCAAACCTCTTTTAAAATGTCGGTTCTAGAAAGCGCAGCCCCAGGATTTGTGAAGAAATATTCCATAATTTGAAACTCTACCTGAGTCAAATCAATTAACTGACCATTTTTAGTAAGAGTTCTGCTTCTAATATCAAGCACGAATTCGCCAAGTTCAATAACTCGCTTCTGTTTTTGAGGCTCTGCCGAATTCATTACAACGCGTCTATGTACAGCGTCTACACGAGCCATAAGTTCTGCTGGAGAGAATGGTTTTGTAACGTAGTCATCAGCACCAACTAAAAGGCCTGTAACCTTATCCATTTCCTCTGTTTTAGCAGTAAGGATTATAATGCCAAGTCCGCTACTCTTTTCTCTGAGGCGCTTACAAACCTCTATGCCGTCCATTTCTGGCATCATAATGTCTAAAAGGACTACATCAAAGTCGCCGTTTGCAGCGTTGTACTGATTCAATGCTTCAAGACCATTTTCAGCCTCGGTAACAGTGTAGCCACTTCTTTTTAGATTAATAACAATGAACTCGCGGATTGCTGCCTCGTCCTCAGCAACAAGTATTCTCTTCACAGTCCACACTCCTTTATTCAATAAATATGAAGCCATTTTGCATAACTTCATCCTGTATTCCAAATTTTTCGCCAGCACCAGTTACAGTGCCATAAAGTGTATATTCCTTGTAATCCACTTTAAATGAATGAGTATCGTCGTCTGAAATATCAGAAATTTTCTTTCCGACAACACTGAAAAGTGGCTCTTCCCCGCCATATACAGTCAGAACAGATGTTGTCTTTGTTGCGGAAACAACATCCGTAAAGTTTGCTGGAATAAATAACGAATAAAAATACCCTGAGTCCTCCAAATTATTTATGAAAGACTTTGATCCTGGGACTAACTCTCCACCACTAACTGAAAGCCATGTTGTCATTTCAACTTCATTTGAATTTGATAAAACAGGTGTGTTATTTGTTGGAATTTCCATTTGTCCATTGCCATTAATATCTGTGCAAGGAACAGCTGGAGTTCTTTGTGTTGAAGTTGTAGAGAGCGATTCATTATCTATTGAAATGTTATCCAGTCTTTTCTCTTTTTCATTCCAAGAGAGAACTTCAGTAATCATGGAATTTTCGCCTTTATAGGCATCTAAAAGAACAACCTTACTTTTGCCACTCTTATTAAGATATGCATTTGCATATGATGAAACAGATGAGTCAAGAAGGACAGGCTTTCCAAGTTGAACCATTGTATTGTTTTCATCAACCTTTAGAACGGAGGCCATATTTCTCTGGTTTTTATTTGAAGGATCCATCCACACAACAAGGAGTTCAAGGTCTCCGTCGTCATCAAAGTCAAAATCTGAAACGAAGGAGTACTGAACGTTTGCAAGAGTCTTAAATTCGACTGGTTTTGCAACAGAATTAGAAGCTGTATGAACAGTCATAATCTTAGTACTGTTACTGTCAAACAAACTCCAGAAGCATAGTATTTCTGGTTTCTTGTCGTGGTTTAAATCCTTGAAGGAAATTGAAATAATGTCACTTCCGTAACCAATGTCGTCATATACACTCTCCCACTCGCCATTTAATTTGTCTAGGATATTAATTCTAACTACAGTTTCATCTGTCTTTAGAGTATAAAAAACAACCGCCTCTTTTTCGTTGTCCCCGTCAACGTCGTAAAGTACAAATGGTGTTCTGTATTCACCCTGAGATGGGTACTTAAGAATTACATTAGAAGAATTTGGAATGCTCAATTCAAATGCATTTTGAATTTGAGCACTTTCACCATTTAGTTTAGGGGGACGTAACATTTCAGAAGGAGATTCAAATCTTATAAATACAAAAAACAAAACAGGAAGCAGTACAAGTGCCATTGCATAAATTGCAATCCATTTTTTCGACATTGTACCACCTCCTAAAATTTAATTATTTTGCTGTAACACTAACTTCTGCAACGTAGTTGCCATATGCCCAACATCTATTATTTCTAATTCTAACAGTTGCAGGGTAATTCTTTTTGCCCTCTTTAAGTGATGCACCAGCGAAATTGATTTCAGCATAGATGTCTCCATCTGCAAAAGAATCAAGTGAATCTGAAGGTCCCACAATTGTGACCTCAATTTCATCTGATACAACAGTGGCAAGGAAATCTGCAGGAACTGAAAGAATGTTTATGTTTTCACGTGGAATAGTGAAGGTACGTGAATCAAGCTTTCCTGTGTTAACTGTTACTGTGTATTTAGCATCTCTATCAAGTGGAATGGCATCCTTAACACCTGAAGCCAAAAGTTCAAATGTGTTAACGCCAGGCTTAAGAGAAGAGAAATCTATTGTTCCAAGGGAAACTGATGTAAGGTTTTCAAGCTTACTCTCCTCTGCTTCAACTCTAATGTACGCAGGACTACATGAAACCTTAAGAGGTTTGTCAATGTAGTAAAGTGGTGCACTTGAGAATTCAACAGTTGTAGGTAAGTCTGAAACCTTGTAAACAGGAACTGTAACTGTTAAGTCATCTATAGATTCCTTAATTGTAAGGTACTGAATTTCGTCACCGTGTGAATCTACTATTCTAAGTTCTGCACTCTTTGTGTCTGAAGACTTAAGTTCACCCTCTGTTGTAATTGAGGCAATTGCACTTTTAATCTTATCCACTTCTGTAGCAGGACCTATTACTGTAATTTTCTCCAATGAAACTATTGGATCTTCAGTTACATAGTCTCTTGAGTAAAGAATTGATTCACTTTCACAGAGAACCTCTGGTTCAAGTGGAAGTTCTACAGTTTTAGGTGTGTCAAAATAAACATCAATATAGTCCTGAGACTTAGATACTATTCTGTAGTCAGCATCTGAATCCTTTGATGTAGCTTTAAGCTGTAAAGAATACTTTCCAGGGCCTTCTACGTATGTTGTAATGGCTGTTACTGTGAAGTCATCTGCGGTTAACATATTGTCACCCACAAGATATCTTTTTCCTTCAACAGTAATGTCTACATACTGTTCCTCAACGCCAAATGCTTCATAACCCATTTGACTTGGAATGCTGTCATCTATTTGAATTTTTACATGTTCAATTACATTC
>DCGS01000055.1 GCA_002314645.1 Ruminococcaceae bacterium UBA1772 | reverse complement strand
TTTTCTTTTTATACGAGTTCTTCGCCGTCGTCACAGATGAGACATTTGCGAGTTATGTGGATGAACTCTGGTTCAATTTTAAGTTCCTCGCAAATTTTGTCTGTGAGGAGTGTTGGACCAACTCCGAACTGAGGGTTAGACGGCAAAGTCAACGCAATTACGTTGTTTCCATCATTTGAAGTCCATATTTTAAAGTCTTTTATGTGCTCTGTCAAGTTAATATACTTTACAACCTTGTGTTTCCCCTGTTTCCCGAGCTTCTCGGCAAGGAGTTCTTCACGTCCTACCATTTCAGAAACCGCGTTGTTAAAGGCTTCTTTAGGCATTTCGTTCTGGCATATTTCAATTTTGTACTTTGAAAATGCAACGTCAGATGCCTTTCTTTTTTGCTCGCCTACGGAAATGATGTTGAGGCCCGGAGGCATGGCACTTTGAAGACGTGTTTTCACTTCTTCATGTGACAGGCCGTCCTCAATGCGAATGTCCATTATTTCACGGAGGCCTTCAATGAAAATTGAAAGTGGCATTGCAAAATTCATAACGGGTCTTGGATTGAAGCCCTCAGTGTAACATATTGGAATATTCGCTCTTCCTACGGCACGTTGCATGCATCGCATAAGGTCAAGGTGAGAAATATACTTGGCATCGTCGGTTTTTGAGAAGCAGATTCTAAGATTTTGCATCGCAATTACCTCCGTTCAGCCTATTTGCACCGCATGCTGCACACTTAATTCTGCAGTGTGGTGTTGTTTTACTCTCCTTTGACTTTTCGTTTTCACGCATAAGGAATTCCTTTGTTACGCCGAAGTCAAGATGGTCCCAAGGGAGTATTTCTGAATACTCACGTTTTCTGTTTGAGTAGAACTTAGGGTCAATTCCAAGGTCCTCGAACACCTGCATCCAGGTTTCAAATTGGAACTGCTCGTCCCATGAGTCAAGATGGCATCCTCTGTTTACAGCCTCCAAAATTACTGGAGCAAGCTTTCTGTCTCCTCTTGCAAATACGGCTTCAAGGAATACAGTGTTTATCTTGTGAGCTGACATACGGATTTTAGTACCCATTACCTGGCTCTTTAAGTATTCACGTTTTTCGTCAAGGACTTCCTCTGAGTCCTGTGGTTCCCACTGGAACGGCGTGAATGGCTTTGGAACAAAGGATGACGCACTGACATTTATTTGTACTGGGCGTCCCTTTGGTCTATTTGGAGTATGGTAGTACTCTGTTACAATTTTTCTGCAGAGTTCAAGGATGGCGTCAAGGTCCTCCATTGTCTCTGTTGGAAGTCCGAGCATGAAGTAAAGCTTTACGGTGCTCCATCCACTTTGGAATGCAATGCGGACTGTCGACATGATTTCCTCTTCAGTAATATTCTTGTTTATGGCATCTCTGAGTCTCTGCGATCCAGCCTCTGGAGCAAATGTAAGACCACTCTTACGAATGAGCTTCAGTTTTTCAACAAGCTCGTCTGAGAAATTGTCTACACGGAGTGAAGGAAGAGAAATATTTATTTTTCTGTCCTGTGTCCAGTCAATCATATCTGAAAGGAGTGGCTGAATTTCTGTGTAGTCGCTTGTTGAAAGAGATGTGAGTGAAATTTCATCATAACCTGATGAATCGCACAGGCTCTTTGCCTGTTCATTTATTACATCCGCACTCTTTTCTCTAATTGGTCTATATAGGAAGCCTGCCTGGCAGAAGCGGCATCCGCGGATGCAACCACGGAAGAGTTCTGTCACGACTCTGTCGTGTACTATTTCAATATACGGAACTATGAACTTGTCTGGGTAGTGCGCGGTATTCATGTCTGCAACAACGCGCTTTTTAACCTTTTCAGGAGCACCATTCTTTGGTACAACCGCGTCAATAGTTCCGTCTTCTTTATATGTAATATCATAAAAGCTTGGAACGTAAAGGCCGTCTATTTTTACGGCTTCTTTAAGGAACTCTTCCTTAGTGCTTCCAAGTTTTTTATGCTTTTTGTAAAGGTCTAAGAAGTCCATCATCATTTCTTCGCCGTCTCCAAGCTGGAAGATGTCGACGAAGTCGGCAATAGGTTCTGGGTTTGAGGCGCAAGGACCACCTGCAACAACAAGATTCTTCAGTTCATGTCTGTCCTTTGACAGAACAGGCACTCCACCCTGCATAAGCATACTGAGTATTGTTGAAAAAGAAAGTTCATACTGAAGTGTGAAACCTATTACGTCGAACTCGTCGAGTGCGGTCTTGGTTTCACAAGAGAAGAGTTTTATGTCGTTCTTTTTCATTTCCTCTTCCATGTCTACCCAAGGGGCAAACACACGTTCGCAGTATGAATCGCTCCGCTCATTTATTAATGAGTAGAGAATTTTCATGCCGAGGTGTGACATACCTATTTCATATGTATCTGGGAAGCAGAACGCAAACCTTATGTCCACGGTGCTTGGGTCTTTTTGACAGCTATTAAGCTCACCGCCAGTGTATCTGCCTGGCTTTTGAACCTTAGTCAAAGCCCTTTCAATTTTTGGATCCATTTATTACCCAACCTTTTACAAAATATGCCACATATTATACCATACAAAACCTCATCCGTATATAAGGCGGACTAAAAAAGATGACACAACAAACGAAGTGAAATCCGCCGTAAGGGCTGCGGGCAACGTGTAGCGAATTTCCTTAATGTTTATTCCACCGAAATAGATTGCCACCGCATAGAATGTGGTCTCTGTTGAACACATGATTACAGATGCAGTTCTTTCCACTATGTTGTCTACACCATACGTATTCAGTATTTCCCTGTACATTGAAAGCGCTCCGCTTCCAGATATTGGACAAAGGAGCGTGAGTGGGGATATTTCAGGCGGAATGCCAAGCCGTGTCGACACAGGGTCTAGGACTTTGACCATGACATTTAGTGCGCCCGACTCTTTCAGGAGCGTCACCGAAAGGACCAGCGCCATGAGGGCGGGTAAAATAGACACGGCAGTCTTTCCGCCGTCCATAACCCCCTCTAGGAAAACGTCGAAGACGTTTACCCTCTTAAAAAGGCCATAAAGTAAAATGCCACAAAGCATTACGGGCATTACAAGTGCACCAACTATAGCCACCATTCATTCCCCCTTTGGCCTAAATATTTTACTTAAAACCGCTGCCATAAGAAGACCGGAGAGGAGCGATGCCCCGCTTGCAAAGAGGGACGCTGGAAGAATATCCATAGGCACCTTTGCTCCCGCTTCTTGCCGAAACATTGCAATAGTTGTTGGAATAACCTTAAGCGCAGCTGTGTTTATTACAACAAACCTAATCATTTCATCCGTCGCATACCTCTTCCTTCCCCCCTCTTCGTACAGCTTCTCCATTGCCTTTATCCCAAGTGGAGTGGCTGCACTGCCAAGTCCCAACAAGTTCGCCGTTATATTCATAGAAATCAGAGACGCCGTTTCCGACTTCGGCTCCACCTTTGGAAACACAATTCTTATAACTGGCGACAACAGCCTTGCAATCTTATCCATAAGCCCCGCCTCTTTTGCGACTGCCATAACGCCACTCCACAGCATTAAAATGCCGCCAAGCTCCAGCACTATTTCAATGCTATCCTCTGCAGCTTTTACAATACCGTCAGACATCTCCTGCATATTTCCAAAGAACGCCGCAGAAATAAACGAGAACACGAGCATACCTGCCCAAATATAATTCATCATTTATGAATTCACCCCATAAATACTATGAATTATTTCGTACCAATATAAATCAATATATAGTGCAATAAATTTACCACAAATAATATATATTGACTTAAATGGTTATTTTTGGTATTATTATGTCATAATATATTGGTAAAGGAAGTAATTGAATGAAATCAACAGGAATTGTACGTCACATTGACGAAGCAGGTAGACTTGTAGTACCTAAAGAACTCAGACGTGAATTCTCACTCCTTGGCGAAAATGCAGCAGTAGAAATGTTCACACATGAAGATACAATTGTTCTCCGCAAATATGCTCCAGCTTGCATCTTCTGCGGTTCAATGGATGACATCATTGAATACAATGACATCAAAGTTTGCGCAACCTGCGCAAAGAAGCTCGGCCAAATGGCCTAACCGGGGACGGTTCTCTACAGGCACATTTTTGTGCCGACGTGGGACGGACTAACGTCAGTTCACTCCGTCCAGTGCAGGCCCTTCGGGCCTTTTGGGGACGGTTCTGTTTTCGTGCATTTTTGCACGATTTGGGGACAGACTTGAAAAATAAAACTCCTCTCGTTTTGAGAGGAGTTTTTTGTTTTTGGGGACGGTTCTATTTTCGAGCATTTTTGCATCATTTGGGGACAGGCTTGAATGTGCTTTAAATGACATTTTTATTCTTTTACAGCCCTGCTAATTATTGTTTTAGGAATTCCTGTTAGCCGTTCAATTTCATAAAAAGAAAATCCATAATCTCTTAATATTTTTAACATTTCGTTGCGCTTCTCTTTAGAAAATGTCTTAATTTGCGTTCCACTCGAAAGCTGCAATTGGTTGTGTATTATGTCTATAGCACGATTATACGTATGGAAAGTGTCATAATCCATGTCATCTGTCTCTTCACTTTTTCCTAAAAGCAAATCAAGATCTGATTTGCTCCCAATCAGCTTACGAATTAAAGTTGTATCAGTAATGCCACCTCTCTTACCATATTCCTTATAACTAGACCAACGATATCTATCTGCTCTTGCAACGCCAGCTTTTGCTGGATTATTTAATATATATCGGAAAGTAGTAATTAATTGTCGTTCAGATAACACATTTTGGCTTTTAAACCTATCTTGAAACAAATGACCAACACGACCATATTTATCATTAAAATAATGAGCATAGCATGTCCCTAATTTGCACATAAAAGCAGAAACATGCTTTTCTCTATCATAAACTAGCATATGTATATGATTATCCATTAAACAATAACACAAAATGATCACATTCGTCTGATTACTATACATTTTCAACTTACTAAGAAAAAACTTATAATCTGCATTATCCTCAAAGATAATTTGTTTACCTATTCCTCTCCACATTAAGTGAATATACTCCGAGGTTATACGAGGTTCACGTGCCATTGAACAGCCTTCTTTCAACAAATATTTGATATGAAAATATCAGCAAAAAGCAGGGCCGTCAATCAAAATGGATTGAAAGGTTTAAATTGGGGAATGAATGGTCGTTATCTCCAATTTTCAAGCCACATAGCCTGTCCCCAAATAGAACAAAAATGCATCATAAAAGAACCGTCCCCAAAAACAAAAAAAGCTTCCCTCGAACACGAGAGAAGCTTTCATTTTTCACCTCAAGGTCTGTCCCTAAATCGTGCATTTTTGCACGAAAACAGAACCGTCCCCAATCAGGCCACGTCAGTGGCCTGGATTGCGCTTACGTAGTAAGCTTTGTCTTTTTTACGAAGCGTAATTTTAACATACTTGCTTGGTGTTGG
>DCGS01000101.1 GCA_002314645.1 Ruminococcaceae bacterium UBA1772 | reverse complement strand
GTAATGTCATGGGGAGATATGGATATTAGAGTTCTCATTGACAACTATGATTACTTCTGTAAAATCAAAAGCATTCCTTTTGTTAAGAAATATGTAGATTTACAAGCATATTTTATGTCTGAAAAGGAATTATCTAAAGGTCAGCAAATAGGTTTATCAAACGCTGCAGCTTTAGTTGAAATTAATCCAGATGAGTTCGTTCATCATAGAGCTCTTAATGATAGTGAACTTTCTGCAGCTTGTTTTGCAAAAGTTTTCAATGAAAAAACTTTTAATGATGCAATTCTTACTTGTGACGATGATTTCTATAAAAGAATTCTCTTTAAGCCTTTCATTGTTTCAGATATTAATGACAAACTTGTTGATAAGACATTACTTAACTGTCAATGTCTTGAATGTGGCAATATGACAACAAACATTTCCGAATGGAAGTTTGTAAATAATTCATTTACAGCAATGTATTATTGTAATGAATGTAAGTTGAAATATAGAGCCAGTGTTCAAATAAAGAAGAACTTTAGTCAGTTACAAGTAAAAAAAACTGTAAACATCTTGAAAAAGAACAAGAAATAATATATTGTATATATAAAATTAAATAATTTTTATTCAGAGTAGAAATATATGCGTTTTAGTACTAAGGAGATGGGAAGTTGCTCCTTGGGCGAAGTTCGATTATTCGACGCGGTGTATATTTCGCCTCCACTGCAATAAAAGAATTAATACCTCTTTTAGTAGTGTGATACTTTGAAGGAGGTATTTTTTATGAAAAATTTTTTGAAAGAGCAGTTTCATTTTTCAATAAATGAAATTGCAACAACCGGCCTTCTAGTTGCACTTGAAGTTGTTCTTAACAGATTTGCTTCAATCAATCTTTGGAACCTAAAAATTGGACTTGCCTTTATTCCAATTATGGTTGCAGGTATGCTTTTAGGGCCAATTAAAGCTGGGGTAGTAGGAGTAGTATCAGATCTTATTGGTGCCATTCTATTTCCATCTGGTGCATTCTTTCCAGGCTTTACTGTTTCAGCTTTTGTAAGAGGATGCATTTATGGTGCTTTCCTTTATAAGAAACAAGGAATAATAAATATTGCTATGGCATCGTTCCTTAATCAATTTGTATTAGGTTTATTTGTAACATCATATTGGTTACATATTCTGTATGCATCGCCTTACTTACCTCTTGTTTATTCAAGACTTGTACAGGTTATACCACTTTTCTTTGTTGAATTGGTTGTTGGTGTTACGCTTTCAAAGGCTGTTATTAGTAGACTTGTTCCATATGTAAAAAATAATAAACAGAAAACTTAAATTAAATTATTCAATTATTTAGACCAAATTCGTCGAATTTTGACGAATTTGGTCTTTTGTTATTTTCACCATTAATATATAGTCGTTGTGTATAAAATATACAAAATACTGTAAAATATACACTGTGTAATAGAACAAAATGTTAAATTCCACAAAATTTGATACGTAATTTTGCACAAAAAAATAATAGAAATATGGCTTTTTATATTATATATTATTAAAGATGTTAGAGGAGGCGTACCTTTATGGCAAAAGTAATACTTAAAGACATTACAAAAATCTACCCAAATACTCAGGATAAAAAGAAGAAAGGCAAGAAGACAGAACCTAAGTCAAAGCTTCAGGTTACTGATGAAGGCGTTGTAGCTGTTCAAAAGTTTAACTTGGACATTGCTGACAAGGAATTCATTGTACTTGTAGGTCCTTCTGGTTGTGGTAAATCTACAACTCTTAGAATGATTGCAGGACTTGAAGATATTTCTGGTGGTGAGCTCTACATTGGAGACAAGCTTGTTAATGATGTAGAACCAAAGAACAGAGATATTGCAATGGTTTTCCAGAGTTATGCTCTTTATCCTCATATGACTGTATATGAGAACATGGCTTTCTCTCTTAAAATTAAGAAAGTTCCAAAGGATGAAATTGACAAGAAAGTACGCGAGGCTGCTGAAATTCTTGATATTACTCAATATCTTGACAGAAAGCCAAAGGCACTTTCAGGTGGTCAGAGACAGCGTGTAGCAATTGGTCGTGCAATTGTACGTGACCCAGCTGTATTCCTTATGGACGAACCACTTTCAAACCTTGATGCTAAGCTTCGTAATCAGATGAGAGCTGAAATTATCAAGCTTCGTGAAAGAATTAATACAACATTTATTTATGTTACACATGACCAGACTGAGGCTATGACACTTGGTGACAGAATTGTAATCATGAAAGATGGTTTCATTCAGCAGATTGGTACACCTCAGGAAGTATTTGATCATCCAGCTAATCTCTTTGTTGCAGGATTCATTGGAATGCCACAAATGAACACATTTGATGCAAAGCTCGTAAGAGAAGGTGACAAGTATTTCGTTGAAGTACTTGATGTTAAGGTTGAACTTGCTGAAGACAAGTGTGCAAGACTTGCAGCTAGAAACGTTCAAAATCAGGATGTTATTCTTGGCGTTAGACCTCAGCATATTGTACTCACAGACAAGGGCATTGAAGGAACAGTTGACGTATCTGAAATGATGGGTTCAGAGGTTCACTTACATGCTAAAACAAAAGACGGCAAAGATATTGTTGTTATTGTTCCAACTGAAAAGAATGGTTTAGACTTTGGCATGGGTAGCGAAGTTAATATGATTTTCGGTGGAAATGTTGCTCACGTATTTAGTAAAGAGGATGAAAGAAACCTCGAGTGGGAATAATAATTGTATATTCATAGTTCCAGTAGGGGAACTATAGAAATATAAAAATCTTTAAAAGGAGACTATAGTAACATGAAAAGATTTCTATCTCTTCTCTTGGCTGTAATCATGGTGTTTACACTTGCTGCATGCGGTGGTTCAGGCAAGGGCGAAAACGGAAAGGTTTATTGGCTTAACTTTAAGCCAGAGCTTGACGAGGCACTTCAGACACTTGCTACTTCTTACACAAAGCAGACAGGCGTAGAAGTAAAGGTTGTAACTGCTGCTTCAGGTAAGTATGAGGAAACTCTTACAGCTGAAATGGATAAGTCAGAAGCTCCTACACTTTTCAACGTTGGTAACGCTGCTGGCGTTAAGACATGGGGCGACTATTGCCTTGATCTTAAAGACACAGACGCTTACAACGCTCTTACTACAACATCATTCAATCAGGTTGATGCTAATGGTAAGGTTTGCTCAATCGGCCTTTGCTACGAAGCTTATGGTATCATCGTAAACCAGGCTCTTCTTACAAAAGCTGGTTACAAGCTTGATGACATCAAAGATTTTGATTCACTCAAGAAAGTTGCTGAAGACATTCATGCAAGAGCTAAGGACCTTGGATTTGATGCATTCACATCAGCTGGTCTTGACGACTCTTCATCATGGCGTTTCTCAGGTCACCTTGCAAACATGCCTCTCTACTATGAAGGCAAGGATGCAGGTTGGACAGAGTGCCCAGCAACTATTACAGGCAAGTACCTTGATAACTTCAAGGCTATTTGGGATCTTTACACAGCAAATTCTGCTACAGATAAGACAAAGCTTGCTACAGCTGGTCTTGACGCTGAAGCTGAGTTTGGTAAGGGTGAAGCTGTATTCTATCAGAATGGTACATGGGAATATGCTAACCTCACAGCTGCTGACAAGTATGCTATGAACGCTGACGACCTTGCAATGATTCCAATTTACTGTGGTGTTGCAGGAGAAGATAAGGCTGGTCTTTGCTCAGGTACTGAAAATGCTCTTGCAGTTAATGCAAATGCTTCAGAAGCTGATAAGACTGCTACACTTGATTTCCTTAAGTGGATGGTAACATCTGAAGAAGGACTTAAGTGCCTTGTTGACAACCTTGGTGGTGTTCCTTATAAGAACGCTCCAGAGAGTGAAAACCCATTCTTCGCTGATGGTAACGCTCTTCTTGCTGCTGGCAACTACAATGTTGACTGGACATTCAACTACACTCCAAACGTAGATGATTGGCGTGCAGCTGTTGTTAACGCTATGGTACAGTACTGCTCAGGCGGATCATGGGATGCTGTTAAGACTGCATTCGTTGATGGTTGGGCTACACAGTACAAAGCTGCTAACTCATAAGTTTAGCTAAAATTATTGGAGCGAGTGTTTCGCTCGCTCCAATATAATTTTTAAATTTTATTAACTTTAAAATTACTTTATTATCAAATTATGTTAGGGGGAATAACGGTGAAACTCAAAAGAGATGCTGCTGCACTTAATAGTAAGCTGTTGCGTCGCCCCATTCAAAAATGTTTCATTCTCTTCTTAATACCAACTTTTGGTGCATTTATTATTGGATTTATTTATCCATTCCTTCAGGGTATTTACTTATCATTCTGCAAGTTTATTACCACTAGAAATGCTACATTTATTGGCATTGACAACTACAAAACAGCTTTAACAGATAGCACATTTTTACACGCTTTCTGGTATACAGCTTTATTTGCAATTGTTTCATTATTACTTATTAATATTCTTGCATTTGCAATTGCTTATGCATTAACAAGAGAAATAAAAGGTTCAAACCTTTTCCGTACAGTATTCTTCATGCCAAACCTTATTGGTGGTATTGTACTCGGTTACATTTGGAGTATGATATTTGACGGTGTTCTTTCAAGATATAACACATCTATTCTTCTTGAAAGCAAATACGGTTTCTGGGGACTTATTATTCTCATGTGCTGGCAACAAATTGGTTATATGATGATCATTTACATTGCTGGTATTCAGTCTGTTCCTGAGGACATGATAGAAGCTGCTAGAATTGACGGTGCTTCTGGTTGGCAGACACTTATTAAAGTTGTTATTCCATCAGTAATGCCTTCAATTACTATCTGTACATTCTTAACACTTACAAATAGCTTTAAGTTATTTGACCAGAACTTAGCACTCACAGGCGGTTCACCATTTGAGTTTAAGTCTGATGGTACAATCATTAAGACAACTGAAATGCTCGCCTTGAATATATACAATACTTTCTATGGTTCTAATACAGCTGCTCGTGGTACTGCACAGGCAAAGGCAGTTATCTTCTTTGTACTTGTTGCTACTATTTCTATTATTCAGCTTAGAGCTACTAGAAATAAGGAGGTACAGCAATAATGAAAAAGAGTCAAAAAAGATCTTTAACCATTATTTTCAGTATTATTTCTGCTGTTTACGTACTTCCAATTCTCATTGTTTTTATGAACTCATTTAAAGCAAATACAAGCGTAAAAACAGAGACATTCAAAATTCCAACAGGGGATAGCTTCGTAGGTTTTGCAAACTACATTAAAGGTGCAACATTTGGTAACTATCCATTCCTTCAGTCAGTTGGTAACTCATTTATCATTACTGTAATTTCAGTAGCACTTATTCTTGTATGTACATCTATGGCAGCATGGTACATTGCTAGAGTAGGAAGCTTATTTAGTAAGATTGTTTACTACCTTTGCATCTTCTCAATGATTGTACCATTCCAGATGGTTATGTTTACACTTGCAAGAACAGCTGATGATCTTGGTCTTAATACACCAGTTACAATTCCAATTATTTATCTTGGATTTGGTGCAGGACTTGCGGTATTTATGTTTGTTGGTTTCGTAAAATCTATTCCTCTTGAAATTGAAGAGGCAGCAGCTATTGATGGTTGCGGACCAATTAGAACATTCTTTATGGTTGTATTACCAATGCTTAAGCCAACTCTCATTTCTGTTGGTGTTCTTGAAATCATGTGGGTATGGAACGACTACCTTCTTCCATATCTCGTACTCGACAGAACTAAGTATATGACAATTCCAATTCATATCCAGTTCCTTCGCGGAAGCTATGGTGCTGTTGACCTTGGTGCAATTATGGCACTCATTACAATCAGTATCATTCCAATTATTATATTCTATCTTACATGCCAGAAGCACATTATTAAGGGTGTTGCTGCTGGTGCAGTTAAGGGATAATAAAGTAATTAAATATACCCACAGAGCAAATTTTGTTCTGTGGGTACTATTATTTATTGAAATAATCTGTAGAATTTTGTATTATATATTCTATATTTTATTTGTTTTATATTTCATAGCAAAAGGGGAGACCTATATGTATTCATATGATGACGTAATAGCATTCGTTGAAGAAGAGAACGTTAAGTTTATTAGACTTGCTTTCTGTGACATCTATGGAACACAGAAGAACATTTCAATTATGCCTGGTGAACTTAGAAAAGCATTTACAGATGGTATTCCATTTGAACCATCAAATATTAAAGGCTTTGATTCATATCTTAATTCTGACTTGTTTTTAAGACCAGATCCTTCAACACTTTCAATTCTTCCTTGGAGACCAACAGATGGTCGAGTAGTAAGAATGTATTGTAACGTTACATATCCAGATGGTACTCCTTTTGAATTAGATGGAAGAACCATTCTTCAAAATGCTGTTAAGAAAGCAGAGGAGAAGGGGGTAAACATAACATTCGGTGCAGAAAGTGAGTTTTATCTCTTTAAGACAGATGATGACGGAAAGCCAACTAAAGAGCCTTTTGACGAAGCTGGCTATCTTGACATTGCACCTGAAGACAAGGGTGAAAACGTAAGAAGAGAAATTTGCTTTACACTTCTAGATATGGGTATTACTCCAGTATCATCTCATCATGAGGCTGGTCCTGGACAGCATGAAATAGATTTTAAGTATTCAGACCCATTAACTGCTGCTGAAAATGCAATTACATTCAAGTCAGTAGTTAAAACAATTGCTATGAGAAATGGTCTTTATGCAGACTTTTCACCAAAGCCACTTGAGGACGCTTCTGGCAATGGAATGCACATAAACATATCCGTAGTCTCCAATGACGGAAAAGACCTCTTAAAAGAGTTCACAGCCGGCATTTTGACACATATAAGAGAAATAACTGCTTTTCTTAATCCAACAGAAGACTCATATAAGAGACTTGGGGAGAAGAGAGCACCAATATATGTAAGTTGGTCAAGTGAAAACAGATGCCAGCTTATTAGAATTCCTGAAAAGAGCGGTGAATTTAGACGTATAAAACTTCGCTCAGCAGATTCAGAAGCAAATCCATATATTGCATTTGCATTACTTATATATGCAGGCCTTGATGGTATTGAGAATAACATGACACTTGGTGAACCTATTAATGAAGATTTAATTAATGGATCACTTAGTGGTGGACTTAAAAAGCTTCCACTTTCACTTATTGATGCAAAGGAAAAAGCAAGAAAGAGTGAACTTGTTAACAGCGTACTTTCTGAAAACTATCTTAAGCTTATATAAGTAAAGGGGAGAATCAAATTGGCACAAGAAAACTATAGAGCCAGTGTGCTTGTAGTTTCTTCTACCGATAAGATACTTGAGTTTTTATCTAAGGTTCTTCCTCCAAATCAATTTAATCCAATTGATTCTGTAAAATCATGTGGAGAAGCAAAAAGATTACTTATTAATAAGCCTTATGATATTGTAGTAATAAATTCACCTTTAACTGATGAATTTGGTTCAGAACTTGCAATAGAAATTGCTACTAAATATAATTCTGGCGTATTACTAATGATAAAAGCAGAGGCGTATGAGCAAGTTACTTATCAAGTAGAAAACTATGGCGTACTGACCATGTCTAGACCTTGTCAGTCGCATGCAGTATTCCAGTCAATGAAGTTATTAATGGCAACAAAAATTAAACTTCGTGCAATGGAAGAAAAAACTGCATCACTTGAAGAAAAAATGAAAGAAATCCGCATTATTAATCATGCAAAAGGAATTCTTATTGAAAAACTTCATTTAACTGAAAATGAAGCTCATAAATATATTGAGAAAAATGCAATGGATCAATGTGTAAAGAAAGTTGAAATTGCAAAAGGTATACTTGAACATTACGAAGAAGTATAAAATTAGACCACTAGATAATACATCTGGTGGTCTTTTTATATATTATTTTGTGGGGAAAGTAGTACTTGCATTCCTGTCTGAATTGTGTTATAATTATACAAAATAAATGTTTTGTATAATTAAGGGGAGTTAAAATAAGCAAAAAGACATAAAAACATGCTTCTTGCGTCCTAAATATACTATTCTGTTATATTCTATATAATTCTAATTGTATTACTATTACTTTGTATTTATTCATTAAATTA
>DCGS01000092.1 GCA_002314645.1 Ruminococcaceae bacterium UBA1772 | reverse complement strand
GAACTTCACGGCTCAATTGAAATTGGAGCAATTTCAATTGAGCCGTGAAGTTCAATAATGTCTATGTCACGACTAATAGAATCATAATAGTTACGTGCTATATTAACAAATTTTGTTGCAACTCGCAAGGTCTTTTCACTGTCATCTACGAATGAATTTGGAGCGGCAACACACATTCTACATTTACCCATATCCATATCAAGAAGTTCATAGACATCTGGTGAGTATTCAAGGAGGATATCCTTGCCTGCAACGCCAATGTCTGCGGCACCTCTTTCAACGTATATTGCAACGTCAGAAGGCTTAACCCAGAAGAACCTAACACCAGCTTCTTCATTCTCAAAAATGAGCTTTCTTCCTGGGTCTTTGATTGAAGGACAAGGGAAACCAGCAGCCTCAAACATGTCGTAGACCTTTTCGCCAAGTCTTCCCTTTGGAAGCGCTACGTTTATCATTTTTTTAGCCAATTTCCTCTGCCCCCTTTTCTGTCATTTTCATGAGCTTTCTATATCTTAATGTTTCTGGAACTGTCTTTTGAAGAGAAACAGAAGATCCGTCAGCTGAGAGCTTCATTACTGTTCCAATAAGGCGTCCAGGTATTTCATTCTCGTCATAAAGAAGAACTATATCTATGTCTACATCTTTAACCTGAGTGTTCATTCTTTCAAGAAGATCAAGGTATACGGCAAAGCCAATTGCTCCACCTGTTTTACCATTTCTCTTCATGAGCTTGTCATACTGACCACCTGAAAGAACAACGTCTGGAATTCCAAAGATGAATCCACGGAATACAACACCATTATAGAACTTCATATTTCCAACAATTGAGAAGTCAAAGATAATTTTATCTTTGAATGGTGAGTTTTCAATTGATGCAGAAATTATTTCAAGTTCTTTATATGCTGCTTCCATTTCCTCGCCCTCAATAAGTGGACGAAGTTCTGATAGCACCTTGTTTCTTTCACCGTAAATTGAAACAAACATTTGAAGCTTGTCTGAAACCTCTGATGAAACACCATACTCTTTACAAATGCGTGGGATTTCATGTGAATTCTTTTCACCAATACATGTTGTAATTGCATCTATAAAGTCTGAATCATCTGATGCATTTTTAAGAAGACCTGAAAGAATTCCAAGATGAGATACTTCAAGAATAAAGTCATCTGAAATGTAAGCAAGACTGTCTGTAGCAAGGTGTAACACTTCAACATAGTTTTGAATGCCTATGTCACCAAAACACTCAAGACCTGTCTGCATAATCTCCTTATATGAATGTGTACTATCAGATACGCGGTATACGTTTTCGTTGTAATAAACGCGAGAAACTCCGCCCTTCTCGGCAGAGTAGTTTTTAATTATTGAAAGTGTAACGTCTGGCTTCAAAGCCATGAGCTTTCCGTTTGTGTCATTGAAAGTAATAATGGAATCTGAAAGTAAGAAGTCCTTGTTCCTTACATAAAAGTCATACTCCTCAAACTTTCCCATCTTGTATGGCTGATATCCAAACTTTCTATAAATGTCACGAAGAGCAAACACTGCTCTTTCCTCATTCTTAAGTATTCTCTCGTCCATATTTTCCTCCGCGCTTTACTGTATTAGCATAGTAACGTGTTAACACGCTAAAGTATATACTACCCACAATAGTTTGTCAACACATTATACTATATTAATATATAAAACAAAAGTTAATTCCAAAAAATGGTATTGCAAATGTATTTTTCATATGCTAATATAATGACAAGGAGTGTCGTAAAAATCCATACGACTAATAACGAAAACCCCAGGAGTGCTGTTCCTGGGGTTTTTCTATTCCTAATTATAGGGAAGGCTTAAACCCTAGGTTGCTTGCTATCCTCATTGCCAAACAACCATTTGCAAATGATAGTTGATACTACATTTGCCATTATGGCAATTAGGAGCGTCTCCATACGCTGTCACCTCCCCTCGTTTTACAACGGAGATCGGTAAATTTGATAGCAAATCAATCTTAACATCGACATCTAATTCTAAGCAAATAAGTGCATTTTGTTTTAAACTTAGTTACCACTCATTCCCAAAATTCAACCGCTAAAGAATAAAGAGCCATGCCAGGCATAGCTCTTTTGTTATGTTATTTACTTTATTCTTTATAAGAAGCTTCATCTTCCTTAACTTTATCCTTTGGAAGACGTTTTTCAAATACATGGTTGTACTTTCTTGCCCAGTTAATGAGTTTAACACGGTCATATGTTCTAGGCATATTGAAGGCAATTATGTAGTATTCAATGAGGTCAAGTACTACAGGAGCAGCCTTCTTTAAAAGACCAGGGTTTTGAACAAGCTTAATTCCACGTTTTGGAAGGTTTGGATCAAAATTCAAGAACTTCCAAAGGCTTGTGTGGTTAGCTGTAATGGTCATTTCATAATGAGTAAGAATGCCTTCGTTAATTGCATATGTAAGTTCATCTTGGTTAATTCTTGTAAGAAGAAGCTTCATAATTGCAAGTGGAGCAATGTCTCTACCCATCTTGTCAAAGTACTCAACCTGGTAGTTGTAAAGAACTTCAGCTGAGTATGTCTCTGTCTTGTCGTTTGCAATTACATCAGCAAGAATTTTTGAATTCTTAATGGCATTACCAATACCTGAACCAATGATTGGAACTGTCATGAAAGCTGAATCGCCAAGGGCTGCGTAGCCGTCTGCAACCATAATGGCAAGTGGCTGACGAACAGGAATGAGTGTAAAATATCCGCCGCGTGTCTGTTTAGTTCCAAGCTGTGGGTTTGTAAGTCTGTACTTTTCAGCTGTTTTAAGCGCATTCTCCTCTGTGAAATTATCCATTCTACCAATAAGAAGGTCGGAGTGCGATTCAGTCTCTGTCTTTTCAGATGCAATCCATGCAATACCAGGACCCTCTGCATCTGGTAAAAGTGTTACCTTGTAGAGGTCGTCAACTGTGTCAATATCAACTGGAAGGTCATAGAAAGCTCTGTATACGTGGAACTTTTCACCCCATTTTGGATGCTTCTGAATTTCAAGGTATGAAGGAAGACCTACTCTAACAGGCGATTCACAACCGCAGCAGTCAATTACCATGTCACCAAGGATTTCACCCTTGTCTGTGTTAATACCAATTACACGGTCCTTAAGCATTACAGGACCCTTAATATTTACTCCGTACTCAATTTTTGCACCCTTGCTTTCAGCAAAGTTTATGAGCATTTCGTAAATGTCAGAACGCTCCATTTTAATTTCCATTTCCTTTGGATCATTTGGAACTCTCTGTCTAATTTTTGAAGATGGTTTTGTATTTGGACCCCAGAAGGTCATATCAACCTTCCACTCATACTTGTCCTCTGATGGCCATGGACAACCAACTACATCTAAAGCCTTTGGGTCGAAAATATCTGTCCAGTCGTAACCGAGTTTACCCTTTTGTCCGCGTTCGTAAACAGTTACGTCAAAGCCTTTTTCTGCAAGAAGTGCGGCAGCTGTAAGGCCACCATGTCCTGCACCTGCAACAATAATTTTTTTGCTCATGATAATCCTCCTCTTTATTAATATGTAAAAAAACCAAATATATTTTACCACATATTAAAGGTAGAAAAAAGCAAAAAAACAACCCTCCAGTTTGACTGGAGGGTTTTTTTAATTATGAAGTTAACCTACTTCACGCTCTGAATAATGATGAGCCTCTTCAAGCATCATATCCTTAACCTTCATGAGACGTGTAGTTGTACTACGATCGTTCTCATCGAGTTTCATACGGATATACTTGATTGTCTCCTCATACTGAGGAATCATAACGTGCTCAAGTGCGTTAACACGACGACGGGTCTTTTCAATCTCAGCAGCCATAAGCTGACAAGACTTTTCAACCTCTGCGAGTCTAAGCATAAGAGGCATGATATCAGATAATGCCTTAACAGCATCATCCAAGTCACTTGAAGTAAATGCATAACCGTAAGAGTAAATGTCGTTAGCATCTGCTGTCTTGAACTTTGTTTCAAATACAGGAATCATAACTGACATTACGTTCTTTTCGGTAACCTCAAGGCTCATCTCCTGCATTGGAAGCATAAGAGCAACATTAAGAGCTTCGTCAGACATTACTGAACGAGCAACTGCCATATGAGCATTTGCTTCAGCAATACCAGCTTCAACCTGGCGACGAAGATCCTTGTTCTCACGAACAAGTTCAATAAACTGACGCATTAATTCGTCACGCTTATCTTTAAGAAGCTTATGACCTTTTTTAGCTGTCTTAAGCTTTCCCTTAATGTTGGTGAGCTCCATGCGGGTAGGGTTTACATTGAGTCTAGCCACAAGGCGTCACCTACTTTACTTTTTGTCATAGTACTCGTCGAGTAATGCATCTGAAATACGCTTGAGTTCGTTTCTTGGAAGAATTCTAAGAAGTTCCCAACCGAGGTCAAGAGTTTCCTCAATACCTCTGTTGCATTCGTAACCCTGGTTTACGTAACGCTTCTCGAACTCATCTGCGAACTTAGCGTAGAGAAGGTCGATATCTGTAAGAGCTGCTTCACCAAGGATAGTCATGAGCTCCTTAGCGTCCTTACCACGTGAGTAAGCAGCGAAGAGCTGGTTCATTGTGTTAGCGTGGTCCTTACGTGTCTTTCCTTCACCAGTACCCTTATCCTTAAGACGAGAAAGTGATGGAAGTACGTCTACAGGTGGCTGAATACCACGTCTGTAAAGGTCACGAGAAAGCATGATCTGACCCTCTGTGATGTAACCTGTAAGGTCAGGGATTGGGTGAGTCTTATCATCTTCAGGCATTGAAAGGATAGGAATCATTGTGATTGAACCATCCTTACCCTTCTGACGACCAGCACGCTCATACATTGTAGCAAGGTCTGTGTAGAGGTAACCTGGGTAACCACGACGACCTGGAACTTCCTTACGAGCTGCAGATACTTCACGAAGAGCATCGGCATAGTTTGTAATATCTGTAAGAATTACAAGAACGTGCATGCCCTTTTCGAATGCAAGATACTCAGCTGCTGTAAGAGCCATCTTAGGTGTAGCAATACGCTCAACAGCTGGGTCGTTAGCAAGGTTTGAGAACATTACTGTTCTGTCAAGAGCACCTGTCTCACGGAATGATTCAACGAAGAAGTTTGATTCTTCGAATGTAATACCCATAGCAGCGAATACAACGGCGAATGATTCATCCTTACCGCGTACCTTTGCCTGACGTGCAATCTGAGCTGCAAGTTCAGCATGTGGAAGACCTGAACCTGAGAAGATAGGAAGCTTCTGGCCACGAACAAGAGTGTTAAGTCCGTCGATAGCAGAAACACCTGTCTGAATGAACTCTGATGGGAATGCACGAGCAGCTGGGTTCATTGGTGCACCGTTTACGTCAAGTCTCTTCTCTGGGATGATTTCTGGGCCACCATCGATTGGTCTACCAAGACCGTCGAATACACGACCAAGCATGTCTGATGAAACGCCGAGTTCCATCTGACGTCCTGAGAAGCGAACTTTTGAGTCTGAAAGGTTAATACCTGTTGAGCTTTCGAAAAGCTGAACAACAGCATTTGAACCGTCAACTTCAAGAACACGGCAACGACGAACTTCGCCGTTTGCAAGTTCAATTTCACCAAGTTCGTTGTAAGTAACGTTTTCAACGTCACGAACGATCATAAGAGGACCTGCAACCTCTTGTATGGTTCTATACTCCTTTGGCATTAATAGTCCTCCTCCTTATTCAAAGCATCAGCGAGCTCACTGTTAAGTCTCTCGTCGATCTTTGCAAATTCTGCATCAATGTCATCTTCCTTAATGTACTTGAAACGTCCGATAGCTTCACGTACTGGGAGGTCAATAATGTCTTTAATTGAAGCACCCTTAGAAAGAGCTTCAGCTGATCTCTCATAGAATGCGCATACAAGAGTCATCATGTAGTGCATCTTCTTAGGAGATGTGTAAGTATCTACTGGATCGAATGCAACCTGATGGAGGAAGTCCTCACGGATTGATCTAGCAGCTTCCATCTTAAGACGGTCTGCTTCTGAAAGAGCATCCATACCAACCATCTTAACGATTTCGTCAAGTTCTGATTCCTCTGAAAGAAGAGTCATCATCTTAGTACGGAGTACTGTCCAGTCATCAGCTACTTCTGTGTTGAACCACTTGCCGAGCTTGTCAGCATAGAGTGAGTAAGAAGAAAGCCAGTTGATAGCTGGGAAGTGTCTCTTATAAGCAAGAGCAGCATCAAGACCCCAATATACCTTAACGATACGAAGAGTAGCCTGAGATACTGGCTCTGAAATATCACCACCTGGAGGTGATACAGCACCGATAGCTGAAAGAGCACCTTCACGCTCATCAGAACCGAGTGCAACTACGCGGCCTGCACGCTCATAGAACTGAGCAATACGAGAACCGAGGTAAGCTGGGTAACCTTCTTCACCAGGCATTTCCTCAAGACGACCTGACATTTCACGAAGAGCCTCAGCCCAACGAGATGTAGAGTCAGCCATGAGAGCTACTGAGTAACCCATGTCTCTGAAGTACTCAGCAATTGTAATACCAGTATAAACAGATGCCTCACGAGCAGCAACTGGCATGTCTGATGTATTGGCAATAAGTACAGTTCTCTCCATGAGAGATTTACCTGTATGAGGGTCGATAAGTTCTGGGAACTCGAGAAGTACGTCTGTCATCTCGTTACCACGCTCACCGCAACCGATGTAAACAACGATTTCGGCGTCAGCCCACTTAGCGAGCTGGTGCTGTGTTACAGTCTTACCTGAACCGAATGGGCCTGGGATTGCTGCGCAACCACCCTTAGCGAGTGGGAAGAGTGCGTCAACAACACGCTGACCTGTTACAAGAGGAATGTTAGGGTCAATCTTCTTTGCATATGGACGGCCCTTACGTACAGGCCACTTCTGCATGAGACCAATTTCCTCACCGTTATCAAGAACAGCTACTACTTCATCAACTGTGAAGTCGCCTTCCTTGATTGACTTAACAACGCCACCCTTGAATGTAGGTGGAACCATGATTCTGTGTTCTACAACTTCAGTTTCCTGAACAGTACCAACAACATCACCAGCAACTACTGTGTCGCCTTCTGATACCTTTGGTACAAAGTGCCACTTCTTGTCTCTGTCAAGAGATGGTACTTCAATTCCGCGCTTAAGGTTGTTACCTGTCTGTGCAAGAATTTTTTCAAGTGGTCTCTGGATACCATCATAGATAGTAGTGATAAGACCTGGTCCGAGTTCAACTGACAAAGGCATACCTGTTGATTCAACAGATGTACCAGTTCCGAGGCCAGATGTTTCCTCGTAAACCTGAATAGATGCACGATCTTCGTGCATTTCAATTATTTCACCAATGAGTCGCTCGTCACCAACACGTACAAGGTCGTACATGTTAGCATCTCTCATGCCATCAGCAATTACGAGAGGTCCAGCAACTTTGGTAATTGTTCCTTTACTCATTTATTCTTTTCACTTGCCTTTCTGTTTACGGCTATTTTTATAAAGTATACGCTCTTACGCGTCTGAAAGTATATCTGAGCCAACTGCCTGTTCTACAGACTTGCTGACGTTTCTCATACCAAGACCAGTATTTCCGTTAATACCTGGGATTGGAATAATTGCCGGCATTGGCAATTCACGATAACGGTCGATTTCGCTTTCGATAGCTGTTGCAAGCTGCTCTGTTACGAAGATAACGGCGTAACCGCCTTCAACCATGTCTCTGAGCTGGCGAATAGCGTCTGTTGGTTCTTCAACTGGATAAATTTCAAGTCCGATTGATGCGAAACCGTAGATGCTGTCTTTGTCACCCATTGCTGCAATCTTATACATAAAGCGCTCTCACCCTCTCTCTAATTACATCTGCCGGAAGATTGTTAGTCTTCGCTGAAAGAATAATACGAACAGTTTTAATTTCTGCATCTCTTGCAATGTAGTAAGCAACAAGTGGATCAAGTCCAAATGCTGTATATCTAGCCTTACCAACACATTCCATGAGAATGTCGTCGCACCACTTCTCGAAAGCTGATGTGCTTTCTCTAAACTTCTCAGCACCAACCTTGTACTCTGTATCTTCAAGATAGTTGAGTACAGACTCTGCACCCTCAAGTGCTGTTTCAACAAGCTTGTCCTTAGAAATTGTCTTGCAGTCACAAAGTGAACGCATCATGAAATCCTTAGACTTACCTGTGTTTGCACAACGAAGAGCTGTCTTAATGTTTGCTGTAGCGCACATACGCTCAGCAAGTTCCTTAAGAGTTGAGCTACCAGTCTGAGTAGCAAGATAAAGCATTCTTTCAAGAGTAGCCTTGTCGATGATTGCATCAGCAAGCTGGCCGTTACCTGTCTCAGTGAGAACAGTGTAAGCTTCCATTGCTGGCTCCTGCATGAACTCTGGAAGATCCTTCCAAGCTCTTTCATCTACAGCCTTTAAGATGCTTTCTGTATCATAAACTGTTGATTGTACGTATAAATCTTTCGCGTCATGTTGAGAAACTATACCCTTAAGTGCTGCCTTTAAGTTCTGCATGTCGTTCTTTACAAGAAGAAGGTCAAATTCATGAACGTCTCCCATAATTTCTACGAGAAGATTCCATGTCTTTGCGAAATAAGCTTCAAGATATGAAGCGTAATCTGTAACTCCTTCTACGTCTCCCCAACCTGCGTCAGCGAGTTTACGCATTGCAGCTTTGTAGTCTTCAGCAGCAATAAGCTGCTCAACATCTGCTGCACTTAAAAGGTTTACCTCATTTGCCCTCACACGCGCTACTGCATAGATATAATCTGAACTGCGTTTGATCATATAAACGCCTCCCTTTGCAATAATGTGTATTTAGGCAAAAATAATATTGTAGAGTTCGTCTTTGATGTCATCTTTTGCGTCTGCAATAAGAGCATCAAAAGTACAGTTGATTTCGATATCTCCGTAAACGAGAATGAAGCCTTCAGAGATATCAGCTGGATCCTTAGAAACAGTAATCTTACCGCCCTTAAGGTCAGCGTTAATTTTCTTTTCGAAGTCCTTTGGAAGTCTTCCAAGGTCCTTCTCTGAAAGAAGCATTGAACCTTCTGCATCCTGTGCATAATTCTTCACAAGAGCATAAATTGCTGCAAAATACTCTTCTTCAGGCATTGAAGCAAGTTTTTCAGAAGCCTTTGCAATTGCCTTTTCAATGATTTCAACTCTTGTAGCAAGAAGAACTTTCTTACCTTCGAGCTGTGCACCTGATTCAGCCATATCAACAAGAGCCTTAGCTTCCTTGTTAGCTGCATCAATTGTAGCTGCCTTATCATTGTTTACTTTAACAATAGCTGCTTCCTTAATTTTTGTTGCTTCGTTCTGAGCATCAAAGATGATGCCGTCGCATTTTGCTGCAGAGTCCTGAGCTATTCTTTCAATAATCTTGTTTAACCCTGCCATTTTGCAGCCTCCTATCGACGAAGTTTAAATACTATTAGTATGTTTAATTAATAAATTAAACCTGGCCGATAAGAAGGATAGAAATGAGGAGAGCAAGGATAGCGTATGTTTCTACCATTGCAGCGAAGATGATAGCCTTACCACTCTGCTCTGGCTTCTTTGCTACCATTGAACAACCAGCAGCAGCAACCTTACCCTGATACTTACCTGAGAAATAACCTACAGCTGCGATTGGAAGAGCAGCGAAGAAGAGAGCAGCACCCTGAGCGAGTGTGAGCTCTGGAGAAATCTTACCCATAACCATGATAGCAACGAGAAGACCATAAAGACCCTGTGTACCTGGGAGAATTTCAAGGATAAGAACCTTACCGAACTTGCCTGGATCCTCTGCAACTACGCCTGCAGCAGCCTCACCTACTGTACCTACGCCTCTTGCTGAACCCATACCTGCGAAAATAGCAGCGAAAGCTGCACCGAGAATTGCTAATGCGATTGGACCAAAACTTTCTACGATCTGAAACATGTTAATTTTCCTCCTTAAATTTGAAAGACTTTGAATTTACTGTTAATGGAATGAATGGTGTTCCGCCACCTTCATAGAACTTAGCATAAAGTTCTACGTACTGAAGTCTGTTTGTATGAACGTAAGTACCGATTAAGTTGATTGCCAAGTTAACGGTATGTCCGAATACAAAGATGATGACGAAGAGCACTGGATTTCCTGGCATTGCTGCAAGCTGATTAATAACTGAAGCAATGATACCTGTACAAAGGCCAAGAGCAAGAAGACGAGCATATGAAAGAATGTCGCCAAGTGCACCTGTAGCAGCATTGTAAAGAGCATAGAGACCAGCACCAAGACCACCAGCCACCTTACCAATTGATTTTTTATCTTTGAGTGCAATGATTGCTGGAGCGAGTACTGTTAAAGCTGCGCCTGCTGCAAGTACATAATAGAGATATGTGCTGCAGTTGTCGAAGAACCATACAAAGCCCTGTGCAACCTTAACCATTGTGGTATGTGTAATACCTTCGCCTAATGCATATCTTCTGAGTGCTTTACCGGAAATCTGCATGTCAATAAGTGGAAGGAATCCGATGAGAATTAAGAAGAAAGGCATATTCTCAAGGATTGCTTCAACTGGCTTGCCATGCTTCCATGTCTTGTAAACACCAAGGAGACAACCATAGCAAAGGTGAAGAATACCAATAATCAAACAGAACATAAGGAATACTGTTGTAGCTTCACTTGTTTCCAATGCTTCAAACAAACTGTAGTTTGACATTGGGTTAGCTCCGCCCATCTTAAGTCCGTTTGCAAGATATGCTGGAAGGTCACCAAACCAACCATTAAGTAAAATACCCCAGAATGTAGTACCAAGTCCGCAAAGTAAACCATAGTTAACAGTTGCTGCCTTCTTAGGTTCAAGTCTGAACTTGAACTTAACAACAAGACATGCAATAACCATTAAGATACCATAGCCTGCGTCGCCGAGCATGAGACCAAACAAGAAGTAATAGAAGATTGCCATGAACTTGTTAGGGTCAATGTCATCGTGTGTAGGTAATGCATACATTTCTGTTGTTGATTCCATTGTTCGACCGAATGCGCCGTTCTCAAGGAGAACTGGTACATCCTCATCTTCAGATGGATCTGTTACTGAAACGGCAACATCGAAAAGGCTTTCGAGTTTATTTGTGAACTCATCAACCTTAATTGCTGGAATATATCCAGTAAGTACGAATACGTTGTCGCTCATAGAGATTTTGTCGAGTGCTTTATACTTGTCAGATCTTAATGTGAAATAGTCAATTAAGAACTCAATGTCACCGCGGAACTCAGCATAAGTTTTAATCTTTTCTTCGTTCTCTGCGATTTTATTCTCGCACTCTGCGATTTCTGCTTCCAAGCGTTCAATACGAACCTTAGGCTCGTGCTTGGTTGGATCTGCAGGAGCTACGAATCCAATAGAACGTAAAGCCTGCTCATAATCCTTAGCGAAATCCTTATGGCAAATTGCTACAAGACAAGTCTGATTTTTATCAGCTGACACAATTTCAATTTCTGAATCAATTTCAGGAACAATTTCAGCGAGCTTTGAGAGAATTACTTCTCTGTTTGTCTCTTCTGCAATTGTACCAACAAATACAGATGTATTAATTGTACCCTTGAATGATGATGGAATATCAAGCTGTGTCCAAGGTCTCATCTGATCAAGGCCTGTTTGAGCTCTGATGATTTCAACCTTTGCGTCTTGTATTTCTTTATAAAGCGCGTTAATGCCGTAGCATTTGCTTAAAATTGCATCTGTGTCCTGAGACTTCTTTGCAAATTCAGTGACAGTCATGTCATCTCTTGGTGCAAAGCTGTCAAGAAGACCACCCTTCTTTGGAGCGTATCTGTCAAGAACCTCAATTGCAGATGTTGCAATTCCATGAAACTTGTCAAACTGGCTTACTGCAGCACTTGTTGAAAGCTTGTAGAACTTTTCTTCTGAATAGTCAACGAGTTCAACACAACCTTGCTGTTGAATTAAATCAACGATAGCCTTACTGTCAGAAAGCATTGCCAAAATTTCAATGCGCTTCATATCCAAAATCGCCATGCAAGAAACACCTCCTTATTAAATTTGTTCCCCATATTTGCAATTGTGTTAATTACTTATGGGATAATGTGCTTAATTACTGCTGCAATAGATTCATCCATCTTCTCATCGCTCTTTTTGAGGAGATTTTCTCTCTGCTTTGCAGCTTGAGCTTTTGCATCGGCGTAAATTTCATCCGCCTGCTTCTGTGCCTTTGCAAGGATTTGCTCTTTTTCCTTTGCAGCGGCAGCTTTGCCTTCGTCGGCAGCAGTCTTTGCATCTGCTTCAGCTGCTTTGATAATATCTGCAGCCTTTGCTTTAGCAGCCACTTCTTTGTCTGCCGCGTTCTTTTCGGCGTCAAGTACTTGGTTAATCATTTCTGAAGCCATTTACTCTTCATCACCCTTTCTTCCGAAATTTCATGAGTACGTCCGATGTACTAACCCAAGTATTATACCAAT
>DCGS01000016.1 GCA_002314645.1 Ruminococcaceae bacterium UBA1772 | reverse complement strand
CCTGTGTTCTAAGCATTGCAGCCATAGTAGATGCATAGTCAAAGCATATTCCCTTCTTACTTGACCATACAGAATTAAGATTAGGAACATAAGCTGTTGATGCTACACTAGAAGCCTTGTTGTAGTCATAACTAAAGTTCTTAACAACATAGTTGTAAATTGCTTGAACCTTTTGAATGTCGTTTGTACAACCACGAGTTAGGTTGTTTGCGGCATATGTTACGCAAGATGTTGAAGATGTGTAGTTACAGAAAATGTTTGGTCTAGAGAATGCAACTGTTGAAGAACTAAGACTTACCTTTATGCTTGTACTTCCAACAGTGTAATAACTGTTACCACCATTATTTCCGTAAATATTTACCGTGTATGTTCCACTTCCACCTGTTAATGGTAAAGCAAAGTAGCCTTTACCTGGAGTAATTGGATACTGTGGATTTGCACCATTTGGTGCACTGACAATTACACGTATGTTTGAATAAGAACCAGAATACTTAACCATAATGTATCCAGAACTTGTGTTTGAATAATCTACAACACCCGAGCCATCTGATGACTTGTAAACGGACTTTCCCGGAGCCGAGTTAGTAGCAACCTTTGGAGCATAATAGGTATTAGCCTTCGTAGTTGCCTTCGTTGTGGCTTTAGTAGTTGCCTTTGTTGTATTACCAGGAGCTCTTGTTGTTTGAACTGGTGGCCTTGTTGTCTGAACACCAGAATTTCTTGTTGTAACACTTGAACTTCCTGGTTGAGTTCTTGAAGTTGAATAAGTGTTTGGCTGTGAGCTTGCTCTAGTCGTATTATGGGAAGTAGTTCCACCCATAGTCGTACTTTGATCCAGACTCCAAGGTTCTGTGGTACCAGTCGTGTTTGCAACAGGATTTCCAAATTCATCCGTTGCCATTTCTTCGGTAGTATCCACATTGGACGATTCAGTTGTCTCCGTATTTTGAGGCGCTGTGGTCGTCTCTATGCCAGGGGACTCGTCATCACATGCACATAGCGAAAGTAGCATTACTATGACAAGTAACAATATTGGCAAAATACGGATTTTTGTTTTTTCATTTTTTAATGCCATAACAAAAACCTCGTCTAAAAATACTAATATGTAATTAATTATAATCTTTTTCAATAAAAAAATAAAGTATCACATGTATTTTTTTAGACTTTTTTCACATCATTTAGACTTTTTTTTAAAGATTATTTATAGTATAATTATTTTTATATTTTTTATTTTTTGGAGACTAAGATGAAGAAAAGGGTTTATACTTTTTTAGAAATTGTTTTCATTTGCGTTTTCATTTTTGCAGCATATAAAATGTACACCATTATTGCAAACTACAATGAAGGTGACGAAATCTACGAAGATGCTCAAAGCACATACACCTCTTCAGACGAAGAAAATGAAGACGAAGAGCTGAAAATAGATTTTGAAAAACTTAAGGAAACAAATAAAGAAATACTCGGATGGATATACATACCAGACACACCTGTAAGTTATCCGCTTCTCCACACAAACAACAATCAGTACTACTTAAAGCACACATACAACCACACTTATAGTGACTTTGGAAGTATCTTTATAAATTCTACAAGTAGTATTGACTTAACGGATGACAACACCATCGTCTACGGTCACAACACTAAGAACGGTTCAATGTTTGGATCGCTCAAAAAATATAAAGATAACGACTACTTAAAAGAGCATCCTTACATTTACATCATTTACGAGGACTATACATACACATATGAAATAGTTTCCGAGTTCACTACAGATACCTCTTACAAGGTTTACACTACCATGTTTGACACACGTCAGGATTTTAGAGACTGGCAAAAGGAAATGTATGCAAACGCTGTAAACAATTACGGCGAAATTAAACCAGATGGAAAAGAAAAAATAGTTACCCTATCAACTTGTACCTCTCGTACAGAGACTGAAAGATTTGTAGTTATAGGACGACTTATTAATACCGAAAAGACTAACCAAGGAGAATAAAAATGAAACAGGGATTCGACAACAACAAATATCTTGAAATGCAATCACAGCATATCAAGGAAAGAATTAAGGACTTTGGTGGAAAGCTCTACCTTGAATTTGGCGGTAAGCTTTTTGATGACTACCACGCATCAAGAGTTCTTCCAGGATTTGAACCTGACAGTAAGCTTCAAATGCTCCTTCAGCTTAAGGACCAGGCTGAAATTGTCATTGCAATCAATGCTGGAGACATTGAGAAAAACAAAATACGTGGAGACCTTGGTATAACTTACGACCTTGACGTTCTTAGACTCATTGACGCATTTAAGAGTGTAGGACTTTATGTTGGAAGCGTTGTAATGACAAGATACAGAAATCAGCCAGCAGCTGATGCTTTCCAGAAAAGACTTACAAACCTTGGTATTCCAGTTTACAAGCACTATCCAATTGAAGGATATCCTTCAAACATTCCATTCATCGTTTCAGACGAAGGATTTGGAAAGAATGAATACATAAGAACAAGCAGAGAACTTGTAATCATTACAGCTCCAGGCCCTGGTAGCGGAAAAATGGCAACATGTCTTTCTCAGCTCTACCACGACAACAAGCGTGGCATAAAATCAGGATATGCCAAATTTGAAACATTCCCAATTTGGAATCTTCCTCTTAAGCATCCTGTAAACCTTGCATATGAGGCTGCAACAGCTGACCTCAATGATGTAAATATGATTGACCCATTCCACCTTGAAGCTTACGGTGAAACAACAGTCAACTACAACAGAGACGTTGAAGTATTCCCTGTGCTCAACGCAATGTTTGAAAAAATTTCAGGAGAATCTCCTTATAAGTCACCTACAGACATGGGTGTAAACATGGCTGGTAACTGTATTTTTGATGACGAAGCTTGTTGTGAAGCATCTAAGCAGGAAATTATTCGTAGATATTACATTGGCCTTTGTGACAGAAAGAAAGGAACTGTAGAAGACGACGTTGTTCGTAAGCTTGAATTCCTTATGAGCCAGGCTGATGTAGAAAAGAAAGACAGACCAGTTATTGAAGCTGCTTGTGAAAAGGCTAATCAGTATGATGAGCCTGCTGCTGCAATTCAACTTCCAAATGGAAAAATTGTTACAGGTAGAACAACCGAGCTTCTTGGTGCTGCTTCAGCAATGCTCATAAATGCACTTAAAGAACTTGCTGAAATTCCAGATGAAATTCATCTCATTCCACCAATTGTATTTGAGCCAATTCAGGAGCTTAAAACAGGTGTTCTTGGCAGCAAGAACCCAAGACTTCATACAGACGAAGTTCTTATTGCGCTTTCCATTGCGGCTGCAACTGATAAGAATGCAGCTCTTGCTCTTAGGAAAATTGGAGAGCTCCAAGGCTGTGAAGCTCATACAACAGTTATCCTTTCACAGGTTGACTCAAGCATCTTTAAGAAGCTTCACATTAATATGACTTGTGAACCTCAATACCAGTCAGATTCTCTCTATCACAGATAATCTCTAAGTATTATTAATATTATAGAAAGCCTTTATTTACATTTTGTTTGCAAATAAAGGCTTTCTTTTTGTTATTCTCAATATACTAATTTAATTCGGAGGTAAGCCAGTTTGAGCGGTCCTATACTTTATCTAGTAATTTTTATCATTTCATATTTACTTGGTTCTTTCCAATCATCATATATATTTGGTAAAACAATAAAAAAAGTAGACATTAGAAACTACGGAAGTGGAAATCCAGGTGCAACAAATGCCATTAGAGTATTTGGCTTCAAGTTTGGAATGGTTTGTCTATTAATAGACGCACTTAAAGGTGCACTTGCCATTCTAATAGTTAAATTACTTTTAGGTAACGAAGACATTGCCGTAGAACTTATTGCTGGATTTTTCGTAGTCCTTGGCCACAACTATCCTTTCTATATGGGATTCAAAGGCGGAAAAGGCGTAGCAGCAACCATAGGCATTATGCTTATGATAAACTGGAAGATTGCGTTAATTGCAGCAGTCCCTTCCATATTAATAATGGTTATTTTCAGAGTTATGTCAGTTGCATCTCTCACATTCCAGGTTTTTTGCTTCATTTTATTAGTCTTCTCAAACATGGGAGACGGCAGTCTGTATTTCATAGCACTTGCCGCTGCACTTTACCCACTAATGTCATTCTGGAGACACAGACAAAACATTGTTCGTGTTATTTATGGTGACGAGCCAAAGCTTTGGGGCAAAGGTAAAGTTAAGATAGACATTAATGAGAAAAAAGAAGACGAAGAAGTAGAAGAAAATAAATAAAAGAAAACCTCACGAGGAAACTCGTGAGGTTATTTTTTTATTCCTTTGTTTTGTCAAAATCTAAAAGCTTTAAATTCTTTTTAAAGAAGAATGATGAAACCGCAAGGGACATACATTCAGCAATTGGGAATGCAAGCCATACCATTTCAAGTCTTCCTGTAAGAGAAAGAAGGAACGCTGCAGGAACTAAGATTACAAGCTGACGAGCAACTGAAACCACAAGGCTGTATACTGCATTTCCAAGAGCTTGGAAGGTTGAACCCATAATAATACAAATACTTGCAACGCAGAAGTGTGTTGCAATAATTCTGAGGGCGGGAACACCTATTTGCATCATTGCAATATTTTCAGCTTCAACGTTAGACTTAAAGAGTGAAAGAAGAACTGTTGGTATTGACTCAAAGAGTATTGTACCAAAGAGCATTATGCAGAACGCATATACCATAGCGTACTTTATTGTCTTCATAATTCTTTCTTTGTTTCTTGCACCATAGTTGTATGCAATTATTGGAACCATTCCGTTGTTAAGTCCAAATACAGGCATAAAGATGAAGCTTTGAAGCTTGAAGTATACGCCGAAAACAGCAACTGCAGTCTTTGTAAAACCAATGAGAACCTTGTTAAGAGCAAATACCATAATTGAAGAAATAGAAGCCATAACTATTGAAGGAATACCAACCTCATAAATTCTCTTAATGATTGCGCCCTCTGGTTTCATATCCTTAATATTTAACTTTATTTCAGAATTAAATTTAAGGTTTAAAGTAAGGCCTGTAAGTGCAGCTATACTTTGTCCAATTACAGTTGCAATTGCAGCACCCTTAACGCCCATTGCTGGTAATCCAAAATAACCAAAGATGAAGATAGGGTCAAGGATAATGTTAATAACTGCGCCAGTTACCTGAGTTGCCATACTAAGAACAGTCTTTCCTGTTGATGTAAGAAGTCTTTCAAAACAAACCTGGCAAAGAAGGCCAAGAGAGAAACAAAGAATTACAGTAAGGTAATCAATACCGTAATTTAAAATAATGCTCTCATCTGTCTGAGCAAGGAAGTAAGGCTTAACAATAGTAAGACCAAGAATGACAAAAAGTACATATGTACAGAGTGCAAGGAAAATACTGTTATTTGCAACCTTGTTTACTGTCTTAAAATCTTTTTCTCCAAGACTTTTTGAAAGGAATGCATTAACACCTACGCCCGTACCAACTGCAATTGAAATCATAAGATTTTGAATTGAGAAAGCAAGTGAAACAGCTGTAAGTGCGTCTTGTCCAACTCTTGCTACGAAAATACTATCAACAACATTGTAGAGAGCTTGAACGAGCATTGAAATCATCATAGGTACAGCCATTGAAATAAGAAGCTTATTTACAGGCATGACACCCATTTTGTTTTCTTTAACCTCAGCCATTTACTTCACCCCCAAATCTTTCAATAGCCATTTTTTCAAGCATATCTGTTACGTTATCTATACCAAGTTCTGTATTAATTAAAAGATCATAATTCTTTCTATCTCCCCACTTCTTTGTTGTAAAGAAGTGGTAGTAGTTTGCTCTTTTTCTATCAACGAGCTTTAACCGATGTTCTGTCATTGATGAAGCATCCTTATAATCTTCAACAATTCTCTTAATACGACTTTCAGGTTCACCATAAAGGAAAACTGTCAAAAGGTTTTTTCTGTCTCTTAAAATGTAGTCAGCGCAAGCACCAACAATTACACAAGAACCTTCATCTGCAAGCTTTTTCATTATCTTATTCTTTGAAAGATAAATTTGTTCCTCTAAAGGACCTTCTTTTCCAAAAGAAGCAATTTCATAAAGGAAACTAGATGTATGCTTTTCCATCATTTCATCTACAGTTTCTTTTGCAATTCCACAATCCTCTGCAATAAGGCCTGAAAGAATATTTTTGTCATAGTAATTTATTCCAAGCTTCTCCGCAAGTTTCTTTCCAATAATTCTTCCGCCGCATCCGTGCTGACGACCAATTGTAATAACGTAATTCTGCATTTGAATATCCTTTCAAGTTTATCGTCTAGTTTTCTTTCTAACATAAACAGATCTGTATTTTGAATAAAGAATAAGTTGGCTGTTGTATAGGCCAAAATATCCTGAGAGCATGTAGCTCAGTGCTATAGAAATGCAGAAGAACCAGAGTCCCGAAAGACCAAACATTTCTATACCAATAATGAGCGATGCAATAGGTGTATTTGTTACTCCACAGAAAACAGCAACCATACCAAGGGCTGCACAAAAGGCTGGTGACATTCCAAGAAGGTCTCCGAATGCGCAACCGAAGGTTGCACCTATGAAGAGAACTGGAACAATTTCGCCACCCTTGTATCCGCCCGCAAGGGAAACGGATGTAAGAATCATTTTAAGTATGAATGCATACCACACAGCGTTTCCCGTAAGGGCTGCTGCAATAACATTTGAGCCGAGGCCGTTGTAGTCACCAGTCTTTGAGACAAATGAGAAAACGACAATTAAAAGTCCCGCCGCAACTGTTCTGACGTATGGATTTTTTATCCAGTACATAAAGCCGCGTTCTGTAAGAGTAAGCACTGTGCAAAGCATAATACTTACAAGTGCAAACAAAATTCCAAGAACAACAGTCATAACAATAGTATATGGAGTAAACTCTGGAACACTCATAAGATGATATGTTGCATATGTAACTCCAAGAGACTTTGCAAGACTGATTGCAGTAATGGATGAAACAACGCAAGGAACTAACGCGGCGTAGTACATGACGCCTACGCTGACAACTTCCATAGAGAAAATTGTTGCGGCAAGTGGTGTACCAAAAAGTGCTGAGAACGCAGCGCTCATGCCCGTCATAATAAGAACCTTTTTGTCGTTTTCGTTAAGCTTCAAAACCTTTGCAAATGCATTTCCAAAGCTTGCTCCCATTTGCAGTGCGGCACCCTCTCTTCCGACAGAGGCACCAAAAAGATGGGAAATAATTGTTGATACAAAAATAAGGGGAAGCATTATTATTGGAATTTCCTCATCCGAGTTAATTGCTGCAAGTGCCATGTTTGTTCCACGACTAACTTTTGAACCAAACTTTTCATAAAGGAAAGTAATTAAAAGTCCTGCAAGAGGGACAGCAATAATAATGTACTTATGAGATGTTCTAAAGGAAGTGGCATAAGTTAGACCGTATGCAAAAGCGGTACTTATTAAACCTATTACAACGCCTGTGAACATAGATATTAAAACCCACTTAAAGCAGATAACCAAATGCTCAAAAAACTTCTTAGATTCATGGACCGCAAGTTTTCCATAATGTCCCATAATATGCCTCCTTCCACCATTATTTTTAAGCTCGATTTATTATATTTAAAACATTATAATTAGTCAATTTACTAAATGTTAAAATATATAAAATTTTAGTCATATTTTTGTTAAAAAAAGAGACTCCACAAAAGTGAAGTCTCTGAGTATTCTAAAAGCGATTATTTCTTAAACTTGAGATATCCAAGTACTACTGCTGACATTGCCACAACTACTACTGCAGCATATGAAGCTGTGTTTACTACTGGATTGTTAATACTTGTTGGGTTTGCAGCTGCTCCAGTTGTCTGGTCAATTAATGCGTCCCAAATGTTCTTGTCTGAAAGCTGTGACTTTGCATCTGCAAAAGGAGTTTCATCTTCAAGAACAACCATTTCTCCATCCTCTGCAACAGTTGCAACCTCTTCTGTTGTTTCTTCTTCAACAGCAGTTGTTGTCTCTTCCTTTGTTGTAGGTTCTGCCTTTGTAGTTGAAGGCTTTGTGGTTGTTGGTTTTGTAGTTGTAGGTTTTATATCATCAAGATAAAGAATTTTAACACCACTGTTAAAAGCTCCTGACGCAATTTTAATGTCACCCTTGTCCTGGTGTATTGTAACAGTCTTAAGATTGCTACAGTTAGAGAATGCGCCACTCTCAATTTCTTTAATGTTTGTACCAATAACGAGTTCCTTAACAACCTCCTCGTTTTCAGTAACTACGTTTGATCCAATTTTTGTAATAGATCCTGGCATTGTCATTTTAGCCTGAGGGTTTTGTATTTCCACCAAAGTATTGTCCAAAGCAATAAACTTTGGTGCCTCAGCAGCCGAAACAGACACTGCTACGGTTGACAAAATTACTGTGACAGTAAGAACTATCATGAGCACTTTTGCCATTAAGTTTCCTTTCAAATTCATTGTAATAATCGCCTCAAATTCCTTTATCAATTATGAACATATTATACTATTATCCATTTTGTTCATAGTATATTCACAATGATACTATAAAGGCACCTATTTTGCAATGCTAATTATTACAAGATTAAACAAATAATTTATTAACATTTTGTTCATTTTATCCTCTCGCGGACTTTTTCAAACAATTCTACACACTTAAAGCGTAAATCTACCTTAGGATTGGACTTTATAAAGTCGGTTTCATCGTCCGAAAAGTACATATCAAGAGAAACATCTGAGCTTGAAGGAACACAAAGACTTGGGAACATTACGCACCACCAGTTGTGGCCATTCCCCTCTCCAATTACAACACGCACCGCCCTGTAATTTCCTGCAGGAAGTGAAACCTCTTCATAGGACTTTGTTGG
>DCGS01000099.1:7640-8408 GCA_002314645.1 Ruminococcaceae bacterium UBA1772 | reverse complement strand
GGAAGAAGGTCAAGTCCACGGAGAATATCGTTTGCTGCAGATATTTCAACAACTGGATCTGCAGTTAAAGATACACGAATTGTGTCTCCAATTCCATCTGCAAGAAGAGAACCAATTCCAATGGATGACTTTACAATGCCCATTTTATTAGTTCCTGCTTCTGTAACACCAATGTGAAGTGGATAGTCACAGCGTTTTGCAACCTCTCTATAAGCGTTAATAGTATTTCTAACGTCTGACGACTTTATAGAAATTACTGTGTCATAGAAATTGCACTCTTCTAAAATTTTGGCGTGATTAAGTGCGCTCTCTGCCATGGCCTGTGGAGTTGGACCACCATATTTTTCAAGGAGTTCCTTCTCAACAGAACCAGAGTTTACACCAATGCGTATTGGAATATTTTTTTCACGACACGCATCTGCAACTGCCTCAACATTTTCTCTTTTACCAATATGACCAGGATTAATTCTAATCTTGTCTATTCCAGCCTCTACGCAGGCAAGTGCCACCTTGTAGTCAAAGTGTATATCTGCAACTAAAGGTGTATCTACAGCCTCTTTAAGAGCATATACAAGATCAACCTCTTGAATGCTAGAAATAGCAACTCGAGTAATGTCACACCCAGCAGCCTGTAAAGCTTTTGCTTGAGCAATATTTTCCTCAAAGTTGTCTACAGGAGCGTTGAGCATTGACTGAACAAGAATTCTAGCGTCTCCACCAAGCTTCAAATTACCAACAGTTACCTGTCTTGACTGTCTTCTAGGATGT
>DCGS01000099.1:770-7560 GCA_002314645.1 Ruminococcaceae bacterium UBA1772 | reverse complement strand
AGCTTAATAATATCGTTTATAGTAACTACAAGCACAAGGCCTAAAAGCAAAGACATACCAACGGTATTAATTGCATTTTCAACCTTTGCAGGAACCTTCTTTCCAGTTACAGCCTCAATTAAAATGAGGAAGAATCTTCCACCATCAAGTGCTGGGAATGGAATGAGGTTAAAGACACCAACGTTAATTGCAATAAAGGCCATAATTGTCAGAAGTGAAGAGAAGTTCATTGTGCTTACTGCATCTGTTGCAGTGTCTGCAATAATGTCAACTGTTCCAACAGGGCCTGAAAGTTCATTAAGTGTGAAGTGTCCTGTAACAATATCAAAAAGACTCATCCAAACTATACGTGCAATTGAAAGAGAATTAAGAACTGAATACTTTGCTACACTTCCAAAGGAAGGTTCAACACCAAGAATTGAGAAGTCGTAGATAATGGCTGTCTGTCCCTCTACTTCTCTTGTGTCAAACTTAACACTTTTAATGCTTTTTAGCTCTCCATCTCTTTTTACAACAAAGTCAATTACCGAATCCTCGTCCCTCATCATAAAGTAGCTGAGGTCGTATTCTGTATAAACTTTGTCTGAGTTAATTGCGACAATTTTGTCGCCCTTTTGAAGGCCAGCCTTTGCTGAAGCGGCATTATCTGAGAAGCCAGTTATTGAAGGCACACCAATTAAATCAGTGGTTGCTAAAATTATGGCCATAATAATTAGGCCAGTAATAAGGTTTACTGTAGCACCGGCAATAATGATAATGGCGCGTTGCCACGCTGGCTTTTTTTCAAACGAGTTTTCATCCGTACTCTCCTCGTCTTCACCTTCCATGGCTACATAGCCGCCAATAGGAAAAAGTCTAACGGAGTACTGAGTGTCTCCCTTTTGTTTCTTAAAAAGAGCGGGACCCATTCCAATAGAAAACTCGTTAATTTTAACTTTAAATATTCTTGCAAAAGTAAAATGGCCAAGCTCATGAGTCATAATTATGACGCCAAAAAGAAGGAGCGCCACAAGTATTGGCCAAATACTACTGAATACTGATAGCATACTGGAAACCTCCGGTTAAATATGCGTAGGAAGATCATTCCCTGTTTTTTTCATTACATAGTCACGCGCTGCTCTGTCAACACGAAGAACATCAGCTAAAGTGTAGTTCTCTACGTTCTGTGTCATTTCCATTGCTTCACGTACAAGTTCACCTATTTCAAGGAATCCAATCTTGCCCTGTCTAAACAGCATATTAGCCTGCTCATTTGCAGAGTTTGCTGCAGCAGGATAAAGGCCACCTCTTCTTATTGCCTCACGACAAGCAGAAAGACAAGAAAACGTCTCATAGTCTGGGTCAAAGAATGTAAGGCTTCCAAGTGCTGCAAGGTCAAGTTCCCCTGTTGGTGAAGGATATCTGTCAGGATATGTAAGTGCATACTGAATTGGTATTTTCATGTCTGGAAGTCCAAGCTGAGCTAGCACTGCATTGTCCTCAAACTGAACTGCACTGTGAATAATACTTTCTCTGTGTACAACAACCTTTATTTTGTCCTCAGGAACCCCGAATAACCAACAAGCCTCAATAATTTCAAGACCCTTGTTCATCATTGTAGCGGAGTCTATGGTTATTTTTGCACCCATGTCCCAGTTAGGATGCTTTAATGCCTGTTCAGCAGTTACATCCTTTAGTTCCTCTCTAGTTTTACCAAAGAAAGGACCACCAGATGCAGTCAAAAGAATTTGTTTTAAATCCTTTGGTTTTCCATATTTGTCACGTGAACCTTCAAGGCACTGGAAGATGGCCGAATGCTCACTGTCTACAGGATATATTTTTACGCCTTTAACGGCTGCTGCATGCATAACGAGCTGGCCGCCAGCTACAAGTGTTTCTTTATTTGCAAGTGCAATATTCTTTCCAGCCTCAATTGCATCAAGTGTTGGCAGGAGACCTGCCATACCAACAATTGAGTTGAGCACTGTATCAGCGCTCTTTTCAGTTGCACATTCGCAGACACCTGTAATACCAGAAAGAATAACGGTGTCTGTATCAGAAACACGACGCTTTAGCTCCTCTGCTGCCTCCTCTGACAGCATTGCAGCAATTCGAGGTCTAAAAATGCGTATTTGTTTTTCAATGATATCAACACTCTTATTTGCAGCAAGTGCGGTAACATTAATACCGTGCTTTTTTGCAACCTCAAGTGCCTGTGTTCCAATGGACCCTGTAGATCCTAAAATACTAAGATTTTCAGTCATTAATTACACAACCATTCCGTAAATAGTCATAATTACATAAAATGCTGGCATTACAAATATTACGCTATCAAATCTGTCCATTATTCCGCCATGACCTGGAATTAAATTTGAGTAGTCCTTAATTCCATAGTTACGTTTAATCATTGAAGCGGCAAGGTCTCCGAAGATTCCCATTACTGAAAGAACTGGAGACATTAAGAGATAAAGCCAAATTGGAAGGAAGAATGCCTTATCTGCAAAGAAATGTGTGAATATTAAAAGGAATACTACGTTAAGAGCAATTACGCTTAATACGCCGCCAATAGCACCCTCCCAGGTCTTCTTAGGACTGAGAACTGGAGTCATCTTGTGCTTACCAAAGGCCATACCTGAAAGCTGTGCAAATACATCAGTAAAGAGTGCGCAAGTAACTGCATATAAAATTAAGAATACAGTTTCACGCTTGTCAATGAAGTCATAAAGCTTATAGAGGTCTGCATTAAGACCAATTGTTGAGAATGCTGCAGGAACTACGAACGATGCATAAATGGATGCAGCCAAATGCTCAAATGTAATTTCCTGATTATTTATAACCGTAAGGATAATAAGGAACATTACATAGACAATGCAAAGAATTCCAAGAGGGAATTTTGCACCGTAAATAATGCCAAGTGGCAATACTCCTGCAAAAATAATTGATACAATTCTAAGTTCAAGATTCTTTACCTTTACAGCTCTTGTAATTTCAAAGCAAGCAGCTGCAGACAAAATGGAAAAGAAAATATCAAATATTGGGGTAAAAATTTGTGACCATACTGCAATAAGAATTACTGCAAGTACTACACCAGAAATAACACGTGTTTTCATTTTGTGCCTCCAAAACAAATCATTTTATACTGCCCCAAAGCGTCTGTTGCGCTTTGCATAATCCATAATTGCCTTATCAAGATCCTCTGTAGTAAAGTCAGGCCATAAAACGTCTGAGAACCAAAGCTCAGAATATGCTGACTGCCATGTAAGGAAGTTTGAAAGGCGAAGTTCACCAGAAGGTCTAATAATTAAATCAGGGTCTGGCATTCCAGCTGTATAAAGACCATTTGAAATTGTGTCCTCGGTAATGTCAGAAGGCTTGAGTTCGCCATTTTTTACCTTCTCAGCAATTTCCTTTACTGAGTGTACAATTTCCTGTCTTCCGCCGTAATTTAAAGCTATATTTACAATTGTGGTGTCTGGATCTTTAATATCAAGCTGTGTTGAGTCACAAAGCTTTGAAAGTTCCTTTGGTATTGCCTTGGTGTCACCAAGGAATCTTAGAACATAACCACGATTTTGTCTGTCAAATTTAATTTCATCAGCCTCTAAAAGATATTCTTTAAAAAGCTTCATAAGGGCTGTAATTTCTGAAGCTGGTCTTTTCCAGTTTTCAGTTGAGAATGCGTAGAAGGTTACAACCTCAATGCCAATTTCATGACAGTAGTCACTAATTGTTCTAAACACCTTTGCACCTTCAATGTGTCCTTTTGTTCTTTCAAGGCCACGTTCTTTTGCCCAACGACCATTGCCGTCCATTATAATGCCAATATGCTTTGGCATAAATTCTTTAGGAGGAAGATTCCCCATACTATTCACCTCAATTAAGTGAAATAAGGGCGCCACTATTGGCGCCCATTTTTGTCAGATTGACATTATTTCTTTATCCTTAGCAGCTGCTACTTCATCAATTTCTTTTACGAACTTGTCTGTAGTCTTCTGAAGCTTTTCTTCAGCTGTCTTTAAGTCGTCCTCTGTAATAACGCTGTCCTTCTTAAGTTTTTTAAGGTCATCCATTCCGTCACGTCTAACGTTTCTAACCTGAACCTTAGCGTCCTCAGCACGCTGCTTAATTTCCTTTGCAATTTCACGACGTCTGTCCTCAGTAAGAGCTGGGAATGTAAGTCTAATTACGTTACCGTCGTTCATTGGGTTAATACCAATGTCTGAAGTCTGAATAGCCTTTTCAATTGGCTGAATCATTGTCTTGTCCCATGGCTGGATTACAAGAACGCGAGCCTCAGAAATACTTACAGCTGCAACCTGCTGAATTGGAGTTGGAACTCCATAGTAGTCTACCATTACTTTATCAAGAACTGCAGGGTTTGCTCTACCTGCACGAATTGCTGCGTAGTCATTTGCAAGAGCGTCAAGCGCCTTGTTCATTTTTTCTTCTGTCTTTTTGAATACTGTTTCCATAATGTCACCTCTAAAATATTTAAGAATTATTTGCTAGTTACAAGAGTACCAACCTTTTCGCCCTTAACAGCACGAACAATGTTCTGTGGGTCTGTGAGGTTGAATACGTAAATGTTAATACCGTTGTCTCTGCAGAGCGATGCAGCCGCTGCGTCCATTACAGTAAGACCTTTGTTAAGAAGATCTGTCTGTGTAAGAGTGTCAAATTTAACGGCATCCTGGAATTTATTAGGGTCTTTATCATATACGCCATCAACATTTGTTGCCTTGAAGATTACGTCTGCCTGAATTTCAGCAGCGCGTAAAGCGGCAGTTGTGTCTGTTGAAAAGAATGGGCTTCCTGTTCCACAACCAAAGATGGTTACCTTACCCTTTGAAAGTTCTTTTCTTGCGTCTTCACTTGAGAAGCGCTTTGCAATAGGTTCCATTCCAATTGCTGAATATACCTTTGTTGGAACACCAAGTTGAATAAGAGTGTCTCCAAATGCAATTGAATTCATTACTGTGCCAAGCATACCAATTGAGTCGGCACGGGTTCTATCCATAGAACCACTTGAACGTCCTCGCCAGAAGTTTCCGCCGCCAATTACTATGCCAACTTCAACTCCTAAATCTGTAACTTCCTTTACTGACTTTGCAATGCTTTCAATAACATCAAAGTCAAAGCCATGTCCTTTTTCACCGGCAAGAACCTCACCACTGAGTTTTAAAAGAATGCGTTTAAATTCAGCTTCCATAACAAACTCCCTATCTAAAAATTATACACATATATTTTACTTTAAATGCCCCTATAAGTAAATACAAAACAGTTGAATAAAATGTAAAAAAGTGATATTTTTGATTTAAATGAGGGAAATAATTAATACTAGAATTGGAGGTGTCAATTATTAAAACAAATAACCTAAACCGAATACTATGTATTGTAATTTCTCTGTCCTTTCTCTTCTCTCTAACAGCGTGTAACAGCGTAGAAGACACCATTGCAGGTCTAATGGATGACGAAACGACAACAGCAGTTACTACAACTGAGCCCACGACATTTTCAAAAGAAGAAAATGAATCGACTCAGCCTGAAACAACTACTGAAGAAATAGAGACAACTGCGGCCACTACTAAGAAGGTAACCACAACAAAAAGTCCAGTAAAAAAATCTGGACTTAACAACAATCCTTCAAAAACAGAAAACGCAAAGAATTCTGATGAACTTAAAAATGTAGCTCCACAGCAGGCAGCAAACAGTTCATACGACACCGAAGTAAAAGTGTCGGCAATGAAGGAAACCTCAATAAACCCAAATGAGTTTACCTACGTTGCAAAGCCAGACTTTGAATCTCATTTAAAGGGTGTGTGGAAGAAATTCCAAACCTTAGAAAAAGTCAAGGTTGACGCTCCCCTTATGAACGAGTATTTAAACTACGTTTGTCTACCCCTCAAGAATTCATTTTATGAAGTTAACTGTAACGGATATGACGTTCAGTACGGATATGACCCAGATGGAACCTACGCATATTTAATAATAGACTGGCACTATTACGTGAATGAATCGCAATATGCTAAGTGCAAAACAAAGGCACAGAATCTTGTAGGACAGACCACTGGTTCAACCGTTGAAAGACTAAGGCAAATCCACGACATTTTAGGTAGGGACACTGCCTATGTTCTTAACATTGACGGACCATATAACTGCTTTTTCAACAACAAATGTGACTGTGATGGTTACACCGCAGCATACATGATTTGCATGGACCTTTTAGGCATTCCTTGTAAAGCATATTCAACCTCTACACACATTTTTAACTGTGTTCAGCTAAACGGAAAATGGTATGTAGTAGACGTCACCTGGGACGACCAAACAGACTCAGGATTTGTTTATACTAGGTACTTTTTAGTCGGTTCAGGAATGTATTCAAAGTATCCAATCTTAAAGAATCTTTTAAGTCCAACCGACTATGAATGCTCAAGAAAACTCACCGTTTTCAACGAAGAAAAATTCAGAAAATTTGCAAATATTCCAAGCGATGTATCCTACACGTTAAAAGATGACTCTACTGTAGACCTCAGTAACGGTTACACATTAAAATTCTCATAAGAGCAAAAAAATAAACCCAGTTCAGATTTCTCTGAACTGGGTATTTTTAATTCAAAAGTTTGAATTATTCGTTAACAGCTGTAACAACACCTGAACCTACAGTACGTCCACCCTCACGAATAGCGAAACGAAGACCTTCTTCGATAGCGATTGGAGTGATGAGTTCAACGTCCATTTCTACGTTATCACCAGGCATGCACATTTCTGTACCAGCTGGAAGTGAGATAACACCTGTAACGTCTGTTGTTCT
>DCGS01000099.1:430-741 GCA_002314645.1 Ruminococcaceae bacterium UBA1772 | reverse complement strand
TAGTTGTTGAAGAAAGGAGTATGACGGCCGCCTTCATCCTTACTTAAAACGTAAACCTGACCATGGAACTTTGTATGTGGGTGAATTGAACCTGGCTGAGCAAGAACCTGTCCACGCTCAATTTCTGTTCTCTGGATACCACGAAGGAGAGCACCGATGTTGTCACCAGCCTCAGCATAGTCGAGGATCTTTCTGAACATTTCAATACCTGTACATACAGTCTTCTTCTTCTCTTCTGTAAGACCAACGATTTCAACTTCTTCGCCTGTCTTGAGCTGTCCACGCTCTACTCTACCTGTAGCAACTGTACC
>DCGS01000099.1:0-401 GCA_002314645.1 Ruminococcaceae bacterium UBA1772 | reverse complement strand
CCTGTGATTGTGAATACGTCTTCAACAGGCATAAGGAAAGGAAGGTCAGCCTTACGCTCTGGAGTTGGAATGTATGAGTCAACAGCTTCCATGAGTTCCCAGATTGGAGCAAGCTCTGGAGCAGCAATGTCTGAACCAGCATATTCAAGAGCCTTAAGAGCAGAACCCTTGATGATTGGGCACTCGTCGTCGAATTCATACTCAGCGAGTGTCTCACGGATTTCCATTTCAACGAGTTCAAGGAGCTCAGGATCGTCTACCTGGTCAACCTTGTTCATGAATACGATGATAGCTGGAACGCCTACCTGACGAGCAAGGAGAAGGTGTTCTTTTGTCTGAGCCATAGGACCGTCTGTTGAAGCGATAACAAGAATAGCACCGTCCATCTGAGCAGCACCTGT
>DCGS01000018.1 GCA_002314645.1 Ruminococcaceae bacterium UBA1772 | reverse complement strand
GTTAAAGAAATTATGAGGAGAGTGTAAGTCTTGAGTGAAAAGAAAAGACTTGATGTAGTCGTTTTTGAACAAGGACATACTGACAGCCGTGAAAAGGCACGTGCTTTAATTATGGCTGGACAGGTATATGTAAATGGGCAAAAAGAACTCAAGGCTGGAGCTCAAATAAAGCCTACTGATTCACTTGAAGTAAGAGGTAGTAAAATGCCATATGTCTCAAGAGGTGGATATAAGCTTGCAAAAGCAATGGACGAGTTTGGCCTGACACTTGACGGAAAAATCTGTATGGACATTGGTGCTTCAACTGGTGGATTTACAGATTGCATGCTTCAAAATGGTGCCATTAAGGTTTATTCAATTGATGTTGGATATGGACAGCTTGCGTGGAAGCTTCGTTCAGATGAACGTGTAGTCAACATGGAACGTACAAACTTCAGAAATGTAACTGAGGAAGAAATTCCAGACCCTATCGACTTTGCAAGTGTAGATGTATCTTTCATTTCTTTAAAGATTATCCTTCCTGTAATGAGAGAACGTCTAAAGGATGGCGGACAGGCCGTATGCCTTATTAAACCTCAGTTTGAGGCAGGCAGAGAAAAGGTGGGTAAAAAGGGTGTAGTACGTGAACTCTCAACACACGTTGAAGTGGTTGAAAACATTACAAACTTTGCCTTTGAAAACGGCTTTACTCTTTTGAATATTGACTTCTCTCCAATTAAGGGACCTGAGGGAAATATTGAATATCTTATGTATGTTGAAAAGTCAGAAAATCCTGAAAACAGACTTGAAATTACACCAAAAGAACTCTGTGAAAGATCTCACGAAATTTTGAATGGAAGTGGAGAACAAAAATGAAAATAGCACTTCTTCCTAATATAACAAGAGAAAAAACAAATGAAGTCACAACAAATATTTGTATGTGGCTGGATAAATACGGTGCTGAATATGCGTGCCTAGATGGATATAAAAAAGAATTCTCTCACGTTGCAAACATGAAGTATATGTTCTTTTCTGACCTCATTGAATGGTGCGATGTAGTCATCTCCATAGGTGGAGACGGCTCAATGCTTAATGCCGCTAACAACACTGTTGACTATGACAAACCAATTCTCTGCATTAATGCGGGAAGACTTGCATTTATGGCAGGTCTTGAAAGCAATGAACTTGAGCTTTTGAAGAAGCTCATTGATGGAGAATACACAATAGATAAAAGAATGCTTCTTGATGTTAAGGTTATTAGAAACGGCATTGAAGTATCTAGAAACCACTGTATTAATGACGTTGTACTTGCAAGAGGTGCAACACTCAAAATAACAGACATTGACATTGACTGTGATGGCAAGAGAATTAACACATACAGAGCAGACGGTATAATTGTTGCAACACCTACTGGATCTTCTGCATACTCTTTGTCCGCTGGTGGTCCAGTTATTAATCCAAGTATTGAGGCAATAGTTGTAACTCCCATTTGTGCTCAGTCTTTGTTCGCAAGGAGCATTGTTTTCAGCGCGAATAACCGTATAGACGTTTATTGTGACAAGAAAACGACCAATTCCGACCTTTATCTTGCCTTTGATGGCGAAAAAGCCCAAAACATTGGAACGGGTGATATAATATCCATTACTAAGTCAGATAAGTATGCATCGTTCATTAGAATAAAGAACGATGAATTCTTTGAAATACTCAATAAGAAACTTGCGGGTGGGGAGGCTACCACAATATGAATATAAGAAAAGTAAGACAGAATAAAATTATATCTCTCATTGAGGAGTTTCCTATTTCAACACAGGATGAGTTAATAGAAAAGCTTCGTGAATATGATTTTGAAGTTACACAGGCTACAATTTCAAGAGATATTAAAGAACTTAAACTCATTAAGAAGATTGGCCCATCTGGCAAATCTATTTACACAGTAAGTAAGAATGACAATGAAGCTCTTCTTTCAAAATATCAAGCAATTTTTGAGGGCACAGTAATATCTGTTGACTATGCAATTAACACTTGTGTTGTTAAGACACATATAGGTATGGCAAATGCCGCTTGTGCTGCAATAGATGCAATGAAGTGGGAAGGCGTTATTGGTACAATTGCTGGAGACGACACAATTTTCGTTCTCTGCAGAACTGAAGAAAATGCAGCCGCTTTCTGCCGTGCAGTAAAGGATATTATTGACGAATAATTGTCTAGAATGGAGATGAATTAATGCTCAGTAACTTGAAAATTGAAAATATTGCCATTATTGAGTCTGCTGACATTGATCTTGACTCTGGACTTAATGTTTTAAGTGGTGAAACTGGTGCTGGTAAATCAATAATTATAGATTCCATAAGTGCAGTTTTAGGTGAAAGAACCTCTAAGGAACTCATTCGTACAGGTGCAGAAAAAGCCAAGGTAATTGCGCTTTTTGAAAACATTTCCGACTCTGCAAAAAATGTTCTTTCAGAACTTGATGTTCCAATTAATGAAGATGGTTCACTTCTAGTTTCTCGTGTAATTACAAGGGACGGTCGTAATGTTTGCAAGGTGAATCAATCGCCCGTTACCGTGACAATGCTTAAACAGCTTGGAAAAGAACTTATAAGTATTAACGGTCAGCACGACAGCCAAAACCTTTTAAACCCTGAGTGTCACTACAAGTTTTTGGATATGATGGGTGACCACGACGAACTCTACAATGACTACTTGAAAAAGTATGTGGCGTATTCAGAACTCTATAGGCGATTCAAAACTCTTTCAAACAATGAAGAGGAAAAAGAAAAGCGAATTGAGTTTTTAAAGTATGAAATAAATGAAATTGAAGAGGCGGACATAAAACTCGGTGAGTATGATGAACTCTGTGAACTGAGAGACATGTTCAGAAACTCAGAAAAGGTTGTAGGAGGCCTTTCAAAAGCGCTTGCAATCCTGTCTGACACGGATGATAGCACTGGTGTTGTAAATGCCTTATTTGACGCCTCAAAGCAGGTTGAACACTCAGCTCTGCACTTTGAAAAACTAAGTTCAATTCATTCGGAACTTCTTGATCTTACATATGCTTTATCTGAGAAGAAGGATGAAATTGAAAATGCAATTTATGAATGCCAATTTGACCCTGTAAGACAGCAACAGGTTGAAGAAAGAATTAATCTACTTTATAAGCTCAAGGGCAAATATGGTGAAACCGAGGAAGAAATCCTCGAATACCTTGAAAAGTCAAAAACAGAACTTAATGATCTTTTGACTATGTCAAATGACCGTTCTGAAATTATAGAAAAGCTTGAACATGACAAGACGTTGCTTCTCTCAGCTGCTGAAGCTTTGAGCTCCGCTCGTAAGCACACAGCATCTGAATTTGAAGTTCGAGTAAAGCATGAACTCGAGTTCCTCGACATGCCAAACGTCGAACTTTCAACGTCGTTTGAGACATGCAAACTAAATCCAACCGGCTCGGATGTAATTGAATTTTTAATTTCACCTAACGCCGGTGAAAGCCTAAAGCCACTTGCAAAAATTGCTTCTGGCGGTGAGCTTTCAAGAATTATGCTTGCAATACAAAATGTCTTATCCCTACGTGGAAATGTTTCAACAATGATCTTTGATGAAATAGATACAGGTGTATCTGGTAGTGCTGCAGAGAAGATTGCAATTTCCCTTGAAAACGTTTCAAAGAAATTCCAAGTGCTCTGCATTACACATAGCTCGCAGGTTGCAGCTCATGCTGACAGTCACTATCAAATTTCAAAAGAATCACATGATGAAAAGACTTTCACTCATGTTGAAAAGCTTAATATGGAGGGCCGTGTATCTGAAATATCACGTATTATTGGTGGCGTGACTGTCACTGACCTCCAACGCGAAAGCGCTAAAGAAATGTTAATTAATTCTGGTAAATGGAAAGGAATAGACTAATGACAATTTATGATGAACTTGTTGCAAGAGGACTTATTGCACAGGTAACAGACGAGGACGAAATCAAGGATCTTATTAACAATGGTAAGGCAACATTCTACATTGGTTTCGACCCAACAGCAGACAGCCTTCATGTTGGTCATTTCATGGCTCTTTGCCTTATGAAGAGACTTCAGATGGCAGGGAACAAGCCAGTAGTACTCATTGGTGGTGGTACAGCTCACGTTGGTGACCCATCTGGCCGTACAGACATGCGTTCAATGATGACTAAGGAAACAATTGATCACAACTGTGCTTGCTTTAAGAAGCAGATGGAAAAATTCATTGAATTTGGCCCAGATAAAGCAATTATGGTAAACAATGCTGACTGGCTTTTAAAGCTCAATTACATTGATGTTTTAAGAGATGTAGGTGCATGCTTCTCAGTAAATAACATGCTTCGTGCTGAGTGCTACAAGCAGAGAATGGAGAAGGGCCTTTCATTCCTTGAATTCAACTACATGATCATGCAGAGTTATGACTTCTATCATCTCTACAAAGAATATGGCTGCAACATGCAGTTCGGTGGAGATGACCAGTGGTCAAATATGCTTGGTGGTACTGAGCTCATTAGAAAGAAGCTTGGTAAGGACGCATATGCAATGACAATTACTCTTCTTATGAACTCAGAAGGAAAGAAGATGGGTAAGACTGCATCAGGCGCTGTTTGGCTTTCCCCTGAAAAGACATCTCCATACGACTTCTATCAGTATTG
>DCGS01000041.1:5010-9673 GCA_002314645.1 Ruminococcaceae bacterium UBA1772 | reverse complement strand
AAGACCAAAGCATAATATTACCTCCTTTGTTTATTATATTCCCATTTTACATTTTATGATTTAAAAAATCAAATGTGGTGTGGTTTTGAAAAAAGGAATGAATCGCAAAATTTATAGTATATTTATATTTTTTTTATTGTATAAAGGACGCGAATCTTTTAAAATATAACGGTATCTGTTATTGGGAGATGAATATTATGGCAAAAACAAATTATCCAGTAGTATTGTGCCACGGTATGTTCGGTTTCGGTCAGCAGGAAATTACTGAGCGTTTCCTTCCATATTTCGGTCTTTACAAAGCAAACATCCGTAAGATTTTCAATGAGGAAGGAATTCACACAGTTTCTCCTTCTTTCGGTCCTTTCACAGGTTCATGGGACAGAGCTTGCGAGCTCTATGCTCAGCTTGTTGGTGGTACTGTAGACTACGGTAAAGTTCACTCTGAGAAATATGGTCATGCAAGATATGGCCGTACATATAAGGCTCTTCTCCCTGAGTGGGGAACAACAGACGAGAATGGTAACATCATTAAGGCTAACTTCATTGGTCACAGCTTCGGTGGTGTAACAGCTCGTATGCTCACAGAACTCCTCATCAACGGTTCAAAAGAGGAAATTGAGGGCACACCAGCTAATGAGCTTTCACCTCTCTTCAAGGGTGGAAACAAGAACCTTGTTCATTCAATTACTACACTTGCATCACCTCATAACGGTATGACAAGCGTTGAAAAGACAACAGGTCGTGTAATGAATGAAATTTGTATCTTAATGAGTAGAGTTGTAGCTCTCCTTGATGGCACTCCTCTTCAGATGTTTTATGACCTTCAGCTTGATCAGTGGGGCATTACAGCAGAAAGAAATCTCTTTAGATTCAACATTGAGGACAAGGGTCCAGCAATTCGTGACTACTTTCTTAACAACAGGGACAACATCTGCTATGACCTTACAAGACTTGGTGCAGAGGGCGTAAATGAAAAGATTGAAACACAGGACAACATTTACTACTTCTCATACAGAGGACAGAGAACAGAGCCAAAGGCTGGCGGCTTAATTCAGCTTCCAGGTGCTCACTCATTCCCAGTTCTTAACATCCTTGGTTTCTTCATGGGTGCTAACAGACTTGGTGTTCCAAATGGTGACTGGCTTGCAAACGACCTTGTAATTAACACAATTTCAGGTATTGCTCCACACAACGCTCCAAAGGTTTACATGAACCAAGTTCAGGATGTTAAGCCTGGCGTATGGCACGTAATGCCTGTAGAAAAGAAAGACCATATGTCTTACTGCGGTTGGGCAGAAGAAAAGAATGACTACATTAGATTCTACAAGACAATCTATAACACTGTTTCTAATCTCCCAACAATTAATAAATAATTAAGGGGAAATACCTGGTGAAAGAATATACCTTTAAGGAAGGACTCAAGGATGGTATTCCAATTTGTCTTGGATATTTATCCGTTTCCTTTGCGTTTGGTATCTTTTGTATTCAAAGTGGACTTTCAATAATTGAGGCACTTTTAATTTCTGCAACGAATGTTACGTCAGCGGGACAGCTGGCGGGCGTTCCAATTATAGTGGGCGGAGGCACACTAGTGGAAATGGCAGTAACGCAGCTAGTAATTAATTTACGTTATGCGCTTATGTCCGTTTCACTTTCGCAGAAGTTTGGTTCGGACATATCCATGCTGGACCGCCTCATTATTGCATTCGTAAACACTGATGAAGTGTTTGCGGTGGCATCTGGTAAAGAGCACAAGGTTTCACGAAATTACATGTTTGGCCTAATTCTCTTGCCATTCCTTGGCTGGACCTCGGGCACGCTCATTGGAGCTGTTGCCGGAAACATTTTCCCAGCCGTTGTAATTGCAAGTCTTGGCGTGGCCATTTATGGAATGTTCGTAGCCATTGTTGTACCAGTTGCAAAACGAGACAAGAACGTATTTATTTGCGTAATCATTGCAATGATTTTAAGTTGTCTCTTTAACTTCCTAACGAAGGTGCCTTCAGGATTTATCATTATTATCTGTGCCGTTGTGGCAAGTACAATAATGGCAATCGTGGCTCCAAAAGAGGAGGTGAAGGAATGACGCCTAACTTCTTTATTTACCTTCTTGTCATGGCTGGAGTTACATACCTTGTTCGTGTAATTCCACTCATACTTGTTAAAAAGGAAATAACTAATAAGTTCCTTTTGTCATTCCTCTACTACATGCCTTATGCAGTACTTACGGTTATGACAATTCCAGGAATTTTCTTTGCAACAACATACACTGCATCTGCAGTCGTTGGGCTCATAGTTGCAATCATACTTGCACTTCGTGGTAAGGGACTTACCACTGTTGCAATTGTTTCGTGTCTAGGAGTTCTGGTTACAGAACTCTTGATTACGTACGTAATCTAGTTACAAAAAAGCTCATCTCAATTAAGAGATGAGCTTTATTTTTGTAAAAAACTAGGGGAACGTCAGCAACGCTCCCCACACAAAAACATATGTTTTTTGATATCACTAATAGTATATGCATTTTAACAAATAAAATCAACAATTTTTTTAATGAAATTATATGTTCCACGCAGTACTTGTTGGTCATCATAATAGTGTTTATTACGAGTCATCCTATTATAAACTAAATCTTTTAGTTCTTCATATCTATGTGTTTTAACATCAGTTGATACAATCATATCATAAACAATTAGTAAACTAATAAAATCGAAAATAGGTCTAACGCTTAAATATCTGTTTCTAGTGTCTTTTGTTGTGCCTGGGATTTTTGCAACAAATTGGCTTACTACTCTTCCAGGCTTAGTTAGTGTGGTGCGGTGTAAATTATTAATTATACAATTATTGTGTGCACATGCATTTCGTAAGTCCTTTACAGCGTTTAATAAGCAATTTGCAATAGGCTGGTTGTCTTCACCATTTTGCTTGTAGTAGTATTGGTATAGTTTTAAAAAACTCCCAAAACTAATAATTTCAACAAAAGCCCAAATGGGACAGTCTATAACTACGTGGTCTTGTATTTCTTTTTCGTCTTCTGATGTGGAAATAGTAAATTCAAAATATTTATAAATTATATTACCAACATATGTAGAATTTCGTTTTTTATAAATTTCTCTTAAAAGAAATATACTGCTATCTAATTGTAAAAAATCTTTAACAATTGAGTATCCATCCTCGTTATGGTTGTTTGCAATGTCATTTATAAGAGAGACCTTAAGATCGTGTTCTATATCTAGACACATTTTTAGTATTAAGAATCTAAGATGCATATCAATTGTTGACAGATCAATTAAATAGGAAAAATCCAAATTATTATATTGTCCTTTGTTAATTCCTGTTTGCTTCTTTTCGTAGTTTTTTCTATATGAAGCTAGTCGATAATAATTGTTTTTTTCTTTTAGGAATTCAACGGCATCCTTTTTTGAAGTTAGATTAAAAGATATTCCTTTTTCATTTTCAAGTTTTACTAATATTTCTTCGGGGGTAAGTTTTGGCTTGCAATTCATATGAGGTACCTTTCCTAATAATCCTTAATAAACAAATCATAAAATAAATTTAATGATAATTCAACAGATAAAATAAAGAGCACCTTTTTTGATGAGGTGCTCTANNTTTGAGAGGAGTTTTTCTTGTTGTTACGCCGAAAACTACTGTTTTTGTATGGGTGAGGTCTGTCCCCAAATGATGCAAAAATGCATTAAAAGAGAACCGTCCCCAATTGGTGCACAGCACGTCCGCCGACAAGCGTTAAGACACACTTAGCTGAAAGGATGTCCTCTGGCGTGTCTGGACAAATGATGTTTTTGTCCATAACGGCAATGTCCGCAAACTTGCCTTGTTCAAGTGTGCCATATAGGTTGTCGGCATTGGCAGCGTAAGCTGCTCCACTTGTGTAGGCAGCGACCGCTTCAGCTGGAGTAATGTTTTGTTCTGGATGCCAACCGCCAACAGGAGTGCCGTCAAAGGCAGACTGTCTTGTTACGGCGTTGTAAATTCCATAGAACGGATTAACATCTACGACTGGAGAGTCGGTGCCGAAAGCAAGATGGTTAGACGCGTCAAGAAGTGCTCTGAAAGGCCACATAAGCGGTGTGCGCTCTGGTCCTAAGTCTCTTTCAACTCCTGCCACTGTGAAGAGCACGTGGGCAGGCTGAACGGACGCTGTAAGACCAGACTCTGCAAGACGCTTAATATCTTCTTCCTGGAAGTTTTCAAGATGCTCAAGAGTATGGTGAAGATGTGGCTTTTCGCCAAACTTCTCTTTAGCCTCGAATGCGTTGTCTATCATAAGGTGAATTGCTTGGTCACCAATTGTATGTACACGGAATGAGAAATCATTTTCGTATGCTTCAAAGAATAGGGACTTCATTTCTTCGGGTGGAACTGTTGTCTTGCCTATGTCGCCAGGGAAGTAGGCATTTGCATATGGCTCTTTAAGGAATGCCGTATGACAACCACTTACGCCGTCAAAGAAATGCTTTACGCCGTTGCAGAAAAGCATTGGTCCTTTGTACTTTTCACGCATTTCAAGAGGTCTTTCAAGGCCGTGAGTCATAGTAGGGTACATGTGCACACGGACAGTGAGTTCGTTACGTGAAAGAAGGGATTCAAAAATGTCATCCCTAATGAAGTCAAGACCAGGAATGGCCATGATGGACATGTCACA
>DCGS01000041.1:2315-4900 GCA_002314645.1 Ruminococcaceae bacterium UBA1772 | reverse complement strand
TCTAAACAAAGCGGTGGCACAAGCTTCGTGGATGGTACCTGTTGGTTCACCAGAAGCGTCTCTCATAATGAAACCACCTGGCATATCAGGTGTGTTTCTATCTATGCCAAGCTTCTTAAGACCACAGGAATTAAGCCACAATGTGTGGCAGTCGCCTGCAACCATAACGACAGGCCTGTCAGGATAAACGGCATCAAGTGATGCCTTTGTTGGAAGGTCAGGCTTGTCCCAGTTTGGATGGTTCCAGCCTGTTCCAATCATCCATCTGTCCTTTGGCACAAGGTCTTCAATTGTGCGTAGCTTTGCAACGCACTCTTCTTCACTTGTGTCGCTGTCACTAACCAAAACAGATGGCTGTGCATAAAGGCCTGACATAAAGAAATGAAGGTGTGCATCATGGAGTCCAGGCATAATGAGCTTTGAACCAAGGTCTACTGTCTTTCCAGAAAACTTTGAAAGCTCAGCCTTTGCCCCTACATATTCAATTATTCCATCTTTTATAGCAATAAACCCAGGATAGGTTTTTGCACCATATCCTGGATATATGTTTTCGCTAATCAAAATTAAATCTGACATTGTTTTGCTTTCCTTTCAAAGTTTGAGGTCTGTCCCTAAATCGTGCAAAAATGCACGAAAACAGGACCGTCCCCAACCAAGAGGTCTGTCCCCAAATCGTGCAAAAATGCACGAAAACAGAACCGTCCCCAATTCCAATCAAACTCTGCCATACAGGCATTTGGTTGGATCTTTTTCAATTACAAGGCCGCAGTAGTTGCACATGAGGCACTTTGCTTCTGTCTGAGTTCCCTCGTGAAGTTTCTTTACGAGGTTTGGCTCGCAGATGAAAGGACGACACATTGAAACGAAGTCGGCCTTGCCTGTAGAAATGATGTCTTCCATGTCAGAGAGCTTGTGAATGCCGCCAACTGCAATAACTGGAATGTTAAGCGCTGCTTTAATTTTTGCAGCGTTTGGAACGTTGAAGTTCTCAAGTGGAGTTGGCTGCTTAATAAGTGGATTAATGAGGTTTGCAGCAGGGAGGAACACTTTCTTTAAAGGTTCTGGGAAGCTTGCAACAGGCTCTCTGTATTTGAATACAGGTGCCATTGGCATAAGCTTGCTTCTCATTGTGTTCATACCGTCTTCAACGGTACCACAAGATACTTCTACGGCATCTAGGCCTGCAGCCTCAAGAATTTTAAGGATTTCAATTGTTGTGTCTATGCGCATACCGTTTCTGCGGTTGTCCTCAGCAGAAATTTTAATCCATACAGGAATGTTTGTCTTTTCTTTAATTCTCTTTATTATGAGTTCAACAACCTTAGCACGGTTCTTGACGCTGCCACCGAAAGAGTCCTTTCTTCTGTTTCCGTATGCGGACATGAAGTCGTGGAGAATGTAGCCGTGACCACCGTGAAGTTCTACGGCGTCAAAGCCTGCCTTTTCGGCACGGATGGCAGCTTCTACAAAGTCGTCAATCATTGCATAGATGAGAAGGTCTGACATGACTTCTGCACGGTCTGGGTAGAAGGTGTGGATGACATTTGAAGGGGCAACCTTTTGCTGGCCAATCTTCTTTGAAGATGTCTGGCGACCGCAGTGTGCAATTTGTAAGACAATTGGCGCACCTGCTTCGTGTACAGCAGACACGAGTTTCTCATATGCTGGAATTAATGAGTCGTCATGGATTTTGAGCATTCCAGGATAGTTTGAAAAACCTTCTTCTGCTACACCTGCATAGCCTGTAATAATGCAACCAACCTCATTCTTTGCAAGTCCAACGTACTTGCGAATGAGCGCGTCTGTAGGGGCACCGTCAGGTCCTACCATACCGTCGTGTGTTGCTGAGCGAATGATTCTGTTTTTAACTGGGATTGTACCAATTTTAGTCTCTTCAAATACCATTACTGTTAAACCTTTCTGTGAATGTGTGAAGTTCACCTTTACTTTTGTAGTCCACCATAGTGTCCAGGCACACGTTATGAATGCTTGAGAAAATACTTTTCTCTATATTTGGATTCGTCTTTTTGAGTTCACGAATTAACTCCTTTATTTCCTGACGTTTCGAGGTTCCAATGCCGTCTGCTGAAAGACCCATTTCTTCTGTCAGCTTGCATGCGCATTGAAGGAAGGAGAGGTTGTTGTAGTTCCTCCAGGCAATAATGTCGTCCTCATGCACGCAGTAGAGTGGGCGAATGAGCTCCATACCCTCAAAGTTTGTTGACCTGAGCTTTGGAGGCATTGCCTGAAGCTGCGAGCCGTAGAACATACCCATAACCGTGGTTTCAATAACGTCTGAGAAATGATGTCCAAGTGCAATTTTGTTGCATCCAAGAGCCTTGGCATTTGCATACAAATGACCGCGTCTCATTCTTGCGCATAGGTAGCAAGGGTTCTTTTCAGTCTTGTTTGCAACGTCAAATATGTCCGTTTCAAAAATTGTTATAGGAATTTCCATGAGCGATGCATTTGATATAATCTTCTCCCTATTAGCCTTAGCATACCCAGGGTCCATTACAAGGAATACAAGTTCAAACGGTACGTCTGAACAACGCTGCAACTGCTGCATGAGCTTTGCAAGGAGC
>DCGS01000041.1:0-2241 GCA_002314645.1 Ruminococcaceae bacterium UBA1772 | reverse complement strand
ACAGCAGCAATAAACGGATTCCACAGTTCTTTTCTGTATTTTTTTATAATACTTCGTTCAATAATTTGGCACTCAGAAAGAGTGCTTAAGTCTCTGCTCATTTCCCACCTCGAAAATAGAAATAAACTAAAAATCATTCTATCATAAATATTGATAAAAACCTACTAAAATGATAATATTTAACGCGACAACAAAAAAGAAGGTAGAAAAATGACAGGTCTTGGAACAATAATAAACGTTGCCCTAATAGTTGCTGGTGGAATACTCGGCATGCTTTTCGGCAAGAAAATAACAGAGAGGTTTAGAACCTCCCTTATAGATGCATCAGGCGTAGCCGTAATAGTCCTTGGACTATATGGCGCCATAGATGGAATGATAAAAACGGGTGACACCTCAATGATGATGATCATCAGCATTGTACTTGGCACCCTAATTGGAGAACTTCTCAAAATAGATCAAGGCATTGAGAAGTTCGGCGAATGGCTCAAGGTAAAGACAAAAAGCGAAGGTGACAAAGGCTTCGTAAACGCATTTGTCACAGCTTCTTGTACCGTCTGCATTGGAGCCATGGCAATCGTCGGCGCCATAAAGGATGGAATTGAAGGCGACATTTCCGTTCTCGTTGCGAAAGGAATACTCGACTTCATAATCATAATGATAATGGCTGCAAGCCTAGGAAAAGGTGCTGCATTCTCCGCCATCCCTGTAGCTGTGCTCCAGGGCTCCGTAACAGCCCTTTCCACCCTCATCCAGCCAATAATGACTGACCTTGCACTTTCCTACATTTCCCTCACGGGCTCAATCCTCATAGCCTGCGTAGGCATAAACCTCGTCTTCGACAAAAAACTAAAAGTAGCCAATATGCTACCAGCCCTCATAATTGCTGTAGCCTGGGCACTTGTTAAGGGAGCATAAAAATGAAAAATATAGTTCTCAAAAATGGTACCGTAATAGACGGTACACTCACAAATGAACCAGAAGTAAAAGATATTCTCATAAAAAATAAGAGAATTGAGAAAATTGGTAATATAACAAACAAGGAACAAAAGAATGCCAAGGTAATAGACTGCACTGGCATGTATATAATGCCTGGTCTCATAAACATGCACGCACACCTTTTTGGAACTGGACAACCAAGTTCCATCCTCGGCGGCGGTGCACTTCAGAAGATAGTAATTCAGTTCGTAAAGACACCTGTAGGGCACAAGGTTTTAGATGCCCTTGTTACATCTGCAGTTCAGCAGGAACTGTACTCGGGTGTAACCACCCTTAGGTCTGTAGGTGACTTTGAATATTCAGATATCCGTATAAGGGACAAGGTTAGAAAGGGCAAAATAGAAGGACCAAGAATGTTCTGCTCAGGCCCTGCCATAACTGTGCCAACAGGCCATGGTGACGGCACCTTTGCCACAACAAAAGAAAAACCAGAAGACCTTAGAAAAGAGGTACAGGAGAGAACCAAACACGGTGTTGACTTCATTAAAATCTGCACCACTGGTGGTGTAATGGACGCAAAAGAAAAAGGACATCCTGGTGAACTCAAGATGAACCTTGAACAAACACTTGCTGTAACAGAAGAGGCACATAAGCTTGGACTCATAGTTGCATCGCACACAGAAAGCCCTGAAGGTATGACAGTTGCCATAAACGGTGGGGTAGACACTATTGAGCATTCATCGCCATTCACAGACGACGAGGCAAAAACACTCAAGGACAGAAACGGTGCTGTCATCATAACTTGCTCACCTGCAGTCCCTCTTGCAAAACTCCCAGCCTCTGTAACAAAGCTCTCAGACTTTGCGCAGTTCAACTCACAAGTTGTACTCGACAACATGATAGAGGGCGCACATAGGGCAAAGGAGAAGGGTATTCAAATAGGCCTCGGCACAGACGCCTCATGTCCGTTTGCAACACAGTACAACATGTGGCGTGAACTCCTCTTCTACACCAAGCTTGCAAACGTGGCTCCAAAAGAAGCCATCCACGCAGCAACCCTCTCAAATGCCACAATCCTTGGCATTGAAAACGAGACGGGTTCCATAGAGGAAACAAAGTATGCTGACCTTCTTGTCCTCTCCGAAAACCCACTCGAAAACCTTGAAACCTTAAAAGATCCAAAACACATTTTCCTTGAAGGCAAACTCATTCGCAAACGCCCAAAGAAAAACCAAAAACTGGATGAAGCCATAGACTCAATAATGGCAGAAATGTAAAAGACAAACAGAATAAGAAAAAACAAAA
>DCGS01000004.1:10274-16565 GCA_002314645.1 Ruminococcaceae bacterium UBA1772 | reverse complement strand
TGTTTTGTGACAGAAAAATAAAAAATTTTGTTTTTATTTTTTTCTCATTTTATTAGCAGCATCTTCATCAGGTGTAATGTACATGGTGTTGTAGACATGGTAGATTACTTTACCCGGTTTAGCACCTGTTGGTTTTTTAAGGTTTTTAGCAAGTGTGTAGTTAACAGGTACTTTTTGTGCGTCTTTTGCTGTACTGTTAACTGCAGCAATTATTGCGGCATCTTCTATGGCTTCATCTGAAATTTGACCATCTTTGGCTTTTAAAATTACGTGTGAGCCAGGGAAGTCTTTTGTGTGAAGCCACATGTCTTCTTTTGCAGCTTGTTTTAGGGAGAGTTTGTCGTTTTGAACGTTGTTTCTTCCTACAAGGACTGTGAAGCCGTCAGTGGTTTCATATTCAATAGGTGGAAGAGGGGCTGTTTTCTTTTGCTGTTTAACTGTGCCGTTCTTCTTTATTTTCTCTTTGTTCTTGTTTTTAAGGTAGCCTGTTTCTACTAGTTCCTCTCTTATGAGTGAAACTTCTTTTTCACTTTCTGCTCTAGAGAGAAGGTCAAGAACTGAGTCTATATACTGCATGTCAAGAAGTCCTGTTTCAATTTGTTCAGTAAGCTTCTTTTCTGCTGTGTATGTCTTTTTATATTCCTTGAAATATTTCTGAGAGTTTTGTGCTGGTGAAAGTGCTGGCGAAACCTTAACTCTCATTATTTTGTTTTCATCATAGTAGTTTTCAAGGTCGTAGTACTCGGCACCTTTTTCAAGTCTGTAGAGGTTTGCATTAAGGAGTTCTGCACTTATACGGAGAATTTCTCTGTCTGCGCATTTTTCAAGCTCTACCCTTTGGTTTTCTGTCTTTCTGGCAATACGTTCCTTTGTATTTTGAAGAAGTTTTCTAAGGTCTGAGGTTTTGTTTGCCATTCTGTCGGCAGCATCTCTACGGCCATAGAATTCATCAAGAATTTCTGCAGATGAACTGAATACTTCTACTTCCATTTCAGTGCCGTATTGTGTAATTGGCATGAAGGAGAAGTCAAAAGGTTTGCCAGTCGAATCTTTTAAAAGATAGAAGCTTTTTGTTCCATCTTTATATTCTTCTTTTAGTTTATTTAAGATTTCTTCTAACTTTTTAAAGTCATTATCAGTAAGTTCACTTACATATTTGTTTTCAAATGGGAGTGCAATTTCCCTTGAAACTATAGGAGAAATACCCATTATTAAAGAAAGAAGAGCAGATGAAAGATTTTTCGTTTTCTCTTCTTTAATTTTTTCTGTTATTTCTTTTACGTCTGTTTCAAAAAGGTCAAACTTGTCCTGCTTTGGTGGTAGTTCATACTGTACACCAGGAAGCACAAGTCTTTTTGATGACTTAGAAAAGTCTACTCTTTTAAGAGCATCTATTACCTGACCATTTGGTCCAATTAAAATGGCATTACTATACTGTGCCATTATTTCAATGGCAATGGAAAGATTTTCCTTGTCTCCCATTTCATTTGTTGCAAGGAAGTCAAAGAAAAGAGTTCTGTCACATCTGTCCTGTCTTATGCTTGTAACGGTTGAGCCACCAAGTCTTTTTCTAAGAAGCATGCAGAGCATTGGTGGAGAGGCAGGATTTTCATATGAAGTGCTTGTTATGTGCACTCTAGGGTTGTTTGCCCTTGTTGAGAGAAGGAGTTTTACTCCTCCGAAGCCACGAGTTCTAAGGGAGAGAACAAGCTCCTCCGTAGATGGCTGGTATACCTTATCTACTTTTGCACCTATGAGCTTCTCTTCAAGCTCACTCTTTATACATCTAAGAAAAATTCCATCAAGAGACATGTTCTCACTTCCTTTCGTGAAGTTCTATTTTAGCCTACGTAAACTACTGGAGCTGATTCAATATATGTATATTCAATGCTTGGGAACTCAGTTTTGGTGAGGTTCATAAGGATTGGCATTGAAATTGTTTCGGTTTCATAGTGACCTGCTGCAAGAAGACTTATGTCATATTCAACGGCATCTAAGAAGTCGTTATGCTTAGCGTCGCCTGTTACAAATGCGTCTACATCTTCCCTTATGAGTTCTGGAAGGAATGATGCACCTGAACCACCACAGACAGCAACTGTCTTAATCATTTTTTCTGGAGAGCTTACTCGTACAACTGTATCAAGTGCACTTGCTACTACGTCTGCAAATTCTTCTGCAGGAACAGCGGTTTTAAGTTCACCTTTTCTAAGCATGCAAAGGTCATTTTCTGGAACAATTGGAGTTATGTTCTGTAGACCAAGCATTTTTGAAAGCACGTCATTTACGCCGCCTTCAGCAATGTCCCAGTTTGTATGTGCACTTATTACGGCAACGCCGTTTCTTATGCACTTTGAAACAGGTGAATCTGATGGAACAAACTTAAGTGGTTCCCAAATTATTGGATGGTGGCTAATTATTAAATCCACCTTCTCTTCAAGAGCTTTGTCCACAGTAGTGTTTGTTACATCAAGTACGAAGGCAATTTTGGTAACCTCTGAGTTTCTATTTCCAACAAGGAGTCCGCTATTGTCCCAGGATTCCTGAGTATTAAATGGTGCAATAGAATTTAAAAAATCATATACGTTTCCAACAGTAACCATATTATTTCGACTCCTCTTTTATTTTTTCAATTATACTTTTTAGTTCTTCTGCCTCTTTACTATTTTGGTTATTATTTTCAAGAGCAGTTTTTCTTGTTTCAAGTCTTTTAATTATGTATTCAAGATAGTCTTTAGATTCAGGACTTTCTGAATTTGCCATTTCACCAACGAAGTATTTCCATCTTGGAATTTCTGGAAGTTTGTTTGGTGCCTCTTTGAACTGGGCCTCAATGGCAATGTATATATGTTTGCCATCCTTTACAGCTTTTTCTTTTATTATTTCAAAGCCTGTGTTATATAAGTATTCACGAAGATCCTCGGCATGAGACTGTGGTTGGAGCACAAAATGATTTCCCTTTTTATTTACCCAAGGTGAATCCTTTAGTATGTCTGATATTAGATTTCCACCCATTCCAGCAATTACAAAATCAGTTAAATTATATCCGTCAAACTTCTCAAGACCAGGTGAAAGTTTGAGCGTAACCTTGCCTTCAAGGCCACACTTTTCTACAGTACTTTTTGCATTCTCTAAAGGACCTTCTCTAAGGTCTCCTGCAAATGCACTTTCTATTATTCCATTTTGGATTAAATATACTGGAAGGTATGCGTGGTCAGTTCCAATGTCACACACTGTATGATTTGGTCGTACCATACTTGCCACCATGGAAAGACGTTTGTCTAAACTTATCATAAATACTCCAATTATAAAAATCACGAAGACCGAAAGAATAGGGCCTTCGTGTTTTTATTTAATATTAATTGTGATTAGATTGCAGAATTCATCTTCTCAAGAATTTCTTCAACATCTACACCGTGAACCATGCAAGCCTGCTCTAAAGATTCACCGCGAGCTGATGGACAACCAAGGCAGTGCATACCCATTTCAAGAAGGAATGGAGCAACGTCTGGATGTGCGTCAAGAATATCACCAATTAATGCGTCTCTTGTAATTTCAGCCATATTAATTACTTCCTTTTCTAAAACTTTACTATTTAATTATACACTGAAGTTTTTCGTTTGCAACAACTTAGTTCTTAAGGCTCTGAAGTGGAGCAGGAATTCTGCCGCCTCTATTAATGAACTTAGCTGGAGAAGCAGTGTTGAGTGGCATTACAGGGCCAGAGCCAAGAAGACCACCGAAGTTAAGCTCGTCGCCAACGTTCTTTCCAACTGCTGGAATTACACGAACTGCTGTTGTCTTTGAGTTAACCATACCAATTGCTGCTTCGTCTGCAATAATTGCAGAAATAACTTCAGGAGTAGTATCTCCAGGAATTACAATCATATCAAGACCAACTGAACATACTGCTGTCATTGCTTCAAGTTTTTCAAGCTTTAAGCAACCACTTCTAGCAGCATTAATCATACCAGCATCTTCTGAAACTGGGATGAATGCACCAGAAAGTCCACCTACTGAGGAAGAGGCCATAACGCCGCCCTTCTTTACTGCGTCGTTAAGGAGAGCAAGACAAGCAGTAGTGCCGTGTGCACCACACTGCTCAAGACCCATTTCCTCAAGAATATATGCTACAGAGTCTCCAATTGCTGGAGTTGGTGCAAGAGAAAGGTCAATAATTCCAAATGGAACATCTAGTCTCTTTGAAGCCTCGTTTGCAACAAGCTGTCCAACACGAGTAATTTTAAATGCAGTTCTCTTAACCATTTCTGCAACTTCTGTAATATTTGCATCTGGGATTTTAGTAAGAGCTGAACGAACAACACCAGGACCAGAAACACCAACGTTAATTACACAGTCAGGTTCTCCTGGACCGTGGAATGCACCAGCCATGAATGGGTTGTCCTCAGGAGCGTTACAAAATACAACGAGCTTTGCAGGACCAATACAGTCCTTATATGCTGTAACATCAGCTGACTCACGAACAATTTGTCCCATGAGTTTTACAGCGTCCATGTTAATACCAGTCTTTGTAGAACCAATATTAACGCTTGAGCAAATGTGATCAGTAATATCAAGAGCTTCAGGAATGCTTCTGATTAAAGCTTCGTCACCCTTAGCAAAACCCTTTTGAACAAGTGCTGAATAACCGCCAAGGAAGTTTACACCAATTGTGTTAACTGCACGTTCAAGTGTCTTTGCATAGAGAAGTGGGTCTCCGCCAGAAGCGGCAAGGAGCATTGCAATAGGAGTAACAGACACTCTCTTGTTTACAATTGGAACACCATATTCTCTTTCAATATCTTCACCCACGCGAACAAGATTCTCTGCCTTGCGAGTAATTTTTTCATAAATCTTCTCACATGCTTTTACAGGATCTGAATCTGCGCAGTCAAGAAGAGAAATACCCATTGTAATTGTACGGATATCAAAGTTTTCATTCTCAATCATGCCTATGGTTTCGAGAATGTCTTCTGTTTTAATTTCTATCATTCTTTGCCACCCTCTCAAATTCTGTGCATTGAATTGAAAATATCTTCGTGCATTGCATGAATTGCAAGGCCGTCTTTTTCACCTGCTGCTTTAATGCTTTCAGCAAACTCGCCGAAAGGCACTGTACAATTTGAAACGTCAACTGACATAATCATACAGAATGTGTCCTTAAGGACTGTCTGTGAAACACCATCAATATTTACATTGTGCTCAGCAATGAAAGTTGAAACCTTTGCAAAAATACCAACTGTATCTTTACCTACTACTGTTACAATAGCTCGCATATAATTTACCCCCAGATTGTTTAAAATCAAATTAGCAATATTTTAACACAATAAAGCACCCTCTACAAGCAAAAATACTTTGTAGAGAGTGCCTTTTTATTGTGTATTATGCACCAATATATGGAGCAGGATTTACTCTTGTACCATTAATTCTTACTTCAAAGTGAAGGTGAGGTCCAGTGGAGTTACCCGTACTACCAACCTTACCAACTGCAGAACCGCCAGATACATACTGTCCTGGGCGTACGCAAATTGAACCAGAAAGCATATGTGCATAGAGTGTAGACATACCGTTACCATGGTTAATGATTACATAGTAACCGTAGCTTCCGCCCCATCCTGCTGTAGTAACCGTTCCGCTTCTTGCGGCTACAACTGTATGGCCTCTTGCACCGCCTGTTGTAAGGTCAATACCGCCGTGGAAATTAGAACGGCCATAAAGAATTCTATATCCATATCTTGAAGATACTGTGTGGCATCCAACTGCAGGCCAAATGAGTGATCCATGACCCTTTACATAAGAGCTTGATGTGTAAGAACCACCATTATAGTAAGATACAGTCTTTGTACCTACAGCAATAACTTCATTTACAGGATTTCTAAGTGTAACGCGGTTAATTTCTTCTGAATCAACCTTTACTCCATCTACGTATGTTACAAGACGTGTTACCTGGTCAAGACCCTTAACACCTCTTGTAGTTACACGAGTTGTACCCTTATAGAGGTTAGAACTATTATTTCTAACAGTGCTAAATGCAATTTCTTCATTTGCAACTTCAGTTTTAACAACCTTAAGCTGAACGTAGTTTACTTCATGAGAAACGAGGAGTTCGTCACCCACCTTAATGGTTTCAGAAATTCCAGGGTTTAAAGACATAAGCTTTGCAGTTGAAATATCATTTCTAAAGGCAATTTGTGAAAGACTGTCTCCCTCTTGTACCTTATAGTACTTAGCTTCTGACTTTGTTCCGCTTAGAACCTTTGCAAGCTTTTCAGAGTCCCAAATTGTTTCCTCATT
>DCGS01000004.1:3467-10188 GCA_002314645.1 Ruminococcaceae bacterium UBA1772 | reverse complement strand
TCAGTCTCATAGTTGTCAAGAATGTTGTTAAATACCTGCATTGCATCTGTTTCATTTTTAAGAGCACAAACAAATTCTCCGTCAATGTAAACACCGCAGGCGTAGGTTGAGTCACCCTTTGTATTTTCAATGATGCTGTCACTGATTGTTTCAGAGTCTGAAAGTTCATTTGGACTTACTGTAACAACCTTATACTTTGCTGACAAATCCATTTTAGAATCTGAAACCTCAGAGTCGAATCTGTCCTTAACAAGGTTTTGAGCCTCAATGTATACGTTCTCACTTGTTACATATCCAATGTCCTGTCCACCAGACTGAACCTGGAGAGCAAATGTAGATGAACTCCAGTGGTTAATTGTTGTTACAAGTACTGCAAAGCCAGCAATAGGAAGAACAACATTTATTGCCTGAGAGAACATATGTGGATGTCTTTTATATGCAACCTTTGAGTAGTATGCAATTATTTTGAAAATTGCAAGTGGACTCTTCTTTATATTTTCTCTTATTTTTCCTCTTGCTTCACGTGCTTCAGTTCTGAAGAAAGACCACTCCTCGTTAAATGACTTAACCGAAGAAATAATGAACTTGTCTATCTTTTCGTAAAGATAAAGAGAAATACTTTTTATTGCCTTCCACACATTTTTTGCAATGAAAGTAAGGAAGGTCACAATGGCAGAAAAAAACGCGCCTACATAGAGTCCGACCTGAGTGGCGAACCATGTAAACCCATTTTCCTCTTTTTTATTATCTATATGCTCGGTACTCACAAGAGACCTCCTAATTAGTTAAACGAAATAGTTACAATTTGTAACTATTATATTTATTTTAACCCGAAATGTCAAGTTTCAAGCCTCTCAAACATTCTCATTGTAGCGTCCTTCAGCGATTCATTTTCTTTAAGAGAAAGTGTTGGATCAGCCTTTAAAATTTCATTTGCAACGTAGCCAACTTCTTCAAGAATGCTCATGTCTTCCGTCATGTCTGCAATATGTAATTCTGGAAGACCATGCTGTCTTTGACCTATAAAATCACCAGGGCCACGAAGCTCTAAGTCCTTATTTGCAAGTCTAAATCCATCTGTCGTTTCGCACATTATGCCAAGTCGGCTTTTTGTCATTTCACTCCTACTGTCGCTAAGCAAAATACAAGTAGACTTATATTGTCCACGGCCTACGCGGCCTCTAAGCTGATGGAGCTGTGAAAGGCCAAATCTTTCTGCATTTTCAATGAGCATAATGGCTGCATTTGGAACGTCAACGCCGACCTCAATTACAACCGTTGCAACAAGAAGTTGAATTTCTCCCTTTAGGAACTGCTCCATAACAACAGCTTTTTCTTCAGCCTTCATTTGTCCATGAAGAAGACCAACCTTGTAGTCTCTAAATGCACCCTTACGAATATTTTCATAATATTCAGTTGCAGAAATGAGGTCGTCTGTTTCTCCCTCGTTTACAAGAGGGCACACAATGTAGCCCTGTCTGCCTTCATCAAGGTGCTTCTTTATGTAGTTGTAAGCTCTTTCGCGCTTACCTCCGTCTATTTTATATGTTTCAATTGGGACGCGTCCCTTTGGGAGCTCGTCAATTATTGAAACATCAAGTTCTCCATAAATTGCAAGCGCTAAAGTTCTTGGAATTGGGGTAGCAGACATTACAAGAATGTGTGTGCCCTCACCCTTTTCAGCGAGCTTTGCACGCTGTCTAACACCGAATCTATGTTGCTCATCGGTCATTACAAGACCGAGGCTTTTAAATTCGGTTCCATCTGAAATAAGTGCATGTGTACCAACAGCAAAAGCAACTGAACCGTCTTTAAGGCCTTCAATTACTTCAGCCCTCTTTGCACCCTTAACATTTCCAGTTAAGAGTTCAACTTTTATATCAGTACCAGCAAAGAATTTTTTCATTGTTTCAAAATGCTGCATAGCCAAAATTTCTGTTGGTGCCATTATTGCACTTTGATATCCGTTCTTTGCCATTGTATAGGCAAGAGCGGCTGAGACCATTGTTTTGCCAGAACCTACATCGCCCTGAAGAAGGCGATTCATAAGCGTTCCGCTCATAAGGTCCCCTACTGCCTCTTTTGTTGCACGCACCTGCGCATTTGTAGGTGTGAATGGTAAAAGTGAGAAAAACTCATCCGAAAAATCATTTTGACATTTAACCTTTGTTGTACCACGGTTGCCGTCACGGATAAGTCTGAGTCCAAGCTGCAAAAGAAGGAGCTCTTCAAAGATGAATCGCTCACGTGCTTTTTGCATTCTTTCCATATTGGATGGAAAATGAATTTCAAGAAGAGCAGTCTTTAATGGATATAAATCATACTTTGAAATAATGCTTCTTGGAATAGGATCCTCAATATATTCATAGGTTGCCCTTAGGGCCTTTTCAATTGTACTTTCTATGTACCTTGAAGTCATTTTTTGCTTCGTTCTGTATATTGGACGAATGCGCGCCTTGGTATTTGACTCCTCAATTTGAGGAGAAAGCATCTGCTTTGTTCCATAGTTTTCGGTAATGGTGCCATAGAACAAGTACTCGTGTCCAACAATAAGCTTTGCTGCCGCATACTTGTTATTAAAAATGAGAATTTTAACAGCACCTGTGCTGTCATATACATTCGTTTCAAAGAGCATAATTCCACTGTTTGCACGTCTCTTTACAACAGGGGTGGAAACCTTTGCACGAATGCAGTATTTCTCCTGTTCCCTTGTTTCAAATATTGGAGTTGGATTACTCCAATCCTCATATGCTCTTGGGTAAAAACGCAAAAGAGCGTCGACAGAATCCACGCCGAGCGACAAAAATTGCTCGGCGCGTTTCTCTCCAACGCCCTTTAATTTTCTTATATCTGTATGTGGATAAGTGTTGTTCTCCAAGTCGGAGACACCTCCAAAGCTTTAATTACTCAACAGAAATGATGAAGTGGTAAACAGGCTGTCCACCGTTAATAACAGATACATCCAAAGAACTGAATTTATCTGAAATCATTGAAGCAAGCTTTTCTGCCTCTTCTTCATTAGTTCCCTCACCATAGAAGATAGTTACCATTTCTGTACGCTTGTTGCAAAGTGACTTTGTAACCTTGAATGCAGCAGTTAACACGTCATCTTCTACTGCTTTTATTGCACCGTTTGCCATACCAAGAATTTGTCCTTCTTTAATTTGAAGGCCATCCATCTGGCTGTCACGTGCAGCAAATGTAACCTGTGCTGTACTTACAGAATCAATTGCCTTTGTCATTGCAAGGTGGTTGTCTTCAACTGATGAATCTGGGTCAAAGTTAAGCATTGCTGAAATGCCCTGAGGAACAGTCTTTGTTGGAAGAACAATTACCTTTCTTGAAGCAAGTGGCTCGGCCTGTTCAGCAGCCATAATAATGTTCTTGTTATTTGGTAATACAAATACAGTCTTTGCAGGAGTTGCCTCAATTGCATTGAGGATATCCTCTGTACTTGGATTCATTGTCTGTCCACCAGAAACTACAATGTCTGCACCTATTTCCTTAAACATAGATGCAAGGCCTTCGCCAGCAGCAACGGCAACAAATCCAACATCATTTACAGGATCCACTGGAGCAAGTGCATCCTTTGGCGCATCCTCTTCAGTAGCTTCTTCTACCTTTGCAACATTTGTTGCCTTGTCTGGTTCTTCCCAAACATTAACAACATTAATGTCTACCATTGAGCCAAGTTTAATTCCTTCAGAAATTACTTTACCTGGATCATTTGTAAGAGTTGAAACAGTAAGCTTTGTCTTCTTCTCGTTTACTGAAACATCCTTGCCTGTAGACTCAAGATATGCTAAAAGAGCAGCTGAGTCAGCGCCTGATGTCTTATTAACCTTAAAGCTAACCATATACTGGTGCTTACCTTTTTTATCTGCAGCCTTATTTGCCTTAGAGCCTTCCTGTGACTCGTCTGGAATAATAACTCCGTCTTTGAAAACTGAAAGCATTCCTTCAAATGCATAAAGAAGACCCTGTCCACCAGCATCAATTACTCCAGCCTTTTTAAGAACTGGAAGAAGATCAGGTGTTGTCTGAAGTGCTTCATCTGCACCAATACAAACCTGCTCCCAAACTGTTGCAAGATCTGCCTCTTTGTTTTCTGAAGCAAACTGTGCACCTGCACGTGCTGCAAGTCTAACTACTGTAAGGATAGTACCTTCAGTTGGTTTCATTACTGCCTTATATGCAGATTCTACACCATAAGACAAAGCAACAATTAAGTCTCTTGTCTCCATGGTTTCCATGCCTTTAACGCCCTTGGCAATTCCTCTAAAAATAAGAGAAAGAATAACACCAGAGTTTCCTCTTGCACCACGAAGCATTGCTGAAGAAGTTTTCTTTGCAACTTCAGTTACAGTTGCGTCATCGCCCATGAGAGCGAGTTCTCTTCCAGCAGATGCCATTGTTGCAGACATATTAGTACCTGTGTCACCATCTGGCACAGGGAATACGTTAAGTTCATCTATTGCCTGTCTATGATTGGCAACATTATTTGCAGCTGAAATAACTGCATCTCTTAATACACTACCGTTTATCACCTAAATTGGCTCCTCTCATGAAATCATTGAGTCAACGTAAACATTTACAGACTTAACCTTAAGTCCAGTTGCGTTCTCCATTGTGTAACGCACCTTGTTTACAATGCTCTGAACCACTGCAGAAATGTTAATGCCATATGTCACTACAATGTGAAGTTCAATTACAAGACCATCTGGCTCTGAAACTACACTAACACCTCTATCAAGGTAATAATTCTTTCTATCAACAAAAGCACGTACTCTCTGGTAAGGATTGCTGTTTGCCATTCCAACTACGCCGAAGCATGTTGGGACAACGCTTCCTAAAAGCTGAGAGAAATATGTTTCTGACATTTCAATTGTTCCCAATGGGTTTTCGAATGTTACCATATGAACACCATCCTTTTATGGTAAGTTGTTAAGTATTTTATCAGTATTACTATATCAACTTGTTAAATCAAATAAACCAATCTGTGACATTACCGTAAACATTTCCAGGAAGAGAGGAAACATCTGTTTCAATTGAACGAGAATAAGCAAGTACACCATTTCTAAAGCAAACTGGAATAAATGGAATCTCTTCATTAAACTTATCCACGAATTTTTGAACGCTTAAGTTTCCTGCCATCATTTCCGCGTAAGTATTAAGTAAATCGCCAGATAAAAGCTTTGCTATATTCATATCATTAGTGAGTTTCATTTCACCAATATAAATATCATAGTATCCGCCAGCAATTGCTTCTTTGTATGTTCCATAAGCAACTGATGACAATGTGACAGATATTCCTACTGCCTCAAGCTGACTTTTAAGAGTCTCTGCAAGCTTAACCTTAAATCCGTTACTTGAGTTTGTAAGGATAACTATATTATAACCACTAAGATTTGACTTGAGTTTATTTTGAGAAGTCTTCTCTTCAAGTTCATTCTTCTTAACGCCTTCAGCACCATACCATGCTGGATTAAATGGAAGAGTTGCCTCTGTTCCGTATCCTTCAAGGCCTGTACTTAGAAGGTCTGATCTTGAAATAACAGCTGAAACACATCTTCTAAGCTCTGGAGAAGCAAGTGCACCCGATGGATTAATCCCAAGGAAAATCATATTATTAAGATCCGTTTGAACGGAAGATGCATTTATTCTCTGTGTTTTACCTGAGCTCATGTCAGACTCAAGTGCATTGAAGTTTCCAAGCACAAGGCTAAACATAAGTGTGCTTTCATCTGTTATATTAACCAACTGAATACTGTCCATGTTGTACGCTGAATCCGAGTACGATTCATTTCTTGAAAGAAGTCCGCCACTTGTCGTGTCAGCGTATGTGTACTTGCCAACACCAACGGCTGAATCCTTCTTTGAAGAACCAATTGCAACAATTGGGAATGTAAGACTGGACAGAATATACTTATTTGCAAAATTTGTTGTTACAACGACAGTAGTAGGGTCCGCAGCTGAAATGCTTGAGATAGATGCAAGTGAAGAACCATAGTAAGGTGAACCTGTTGCTTGCTCATATGAGTAAACAACGTCATCAGCAGTAATATGTGCGCCATTTGTAAAAGTCTTTGACGTATTGAGTTTGATTATTGCTGTGTCACCGACAAACTCGGCACTGCTTGCAAGATCAGGAATTGCATTGTAACTTTTATCTATTCTATAAAGACCCGAATAAACCAGTGGCATAAGCCCTCTGTTAAGGAGCGATTTAGCCTTGAAAGGATTCATTCCGTCCCCTCTTGAAAAAGGGAGCTTTAAAATTCCTGCCTCTTTTGTTGTTGTACTTGTAGGGTTGCTTTGCGAATGTGTGTCTTCATCCTCTTTGCATGCAGCAAAAGAGACAAGCATTAATACTGACAGCAAAAGAGCTATAGTTCTTTTAAGTAGTTTCACAAGCACCCCTCCTAAGTTAAATCTTTAAATCAACCCTTTCGGTTGATACAGTTTTACCTGTTTTTTCATCAATTTCAAAAATGCATCCAGACACAATGGCTTCTCCTCGAACGAAATCAAACCTTGCTGGCATGTTGTACTTAAACTTGTCTATTACAATTTGAGGCTCAACGCCAAGTACTGACTGAAGTGGTCCAGTCATTCCAACATCTGTAATATAGCCTGTTCCGTTTGGAAGAATTTGGTTGTCTGATGTCTGCACGTGCGTATGTGTTCCAAACACCACGGTAACTCTTCCGTCTAAATAAAA
>DCGS01000004.1:0-3383 GCA_002314645.1 Ruminococcaceae bacterium UBA1772 | reverse complement strand
AGCTCATTTTTTAGAAGCTCGTCCATTTTTAAGAATGGATTATCAAGTGGATCCATATACATAGTTCCCATTAAATTTACCACGGCAATTTGTGTTCTTCCTAAATCCACAATTGTATATCCACGACCAGGATTGTTGTCGTTAAAATTAACGGGTCTTAAAATGCTCATGCTGTCTTCAAAGCACTGATACATTTCTTTGCGTCTGTACGCGTGGTTGCCAGTTGTAATAACATCCGCGCCACTTGTAAAAATATGTTCAGCTGACGTTGGCGTAATGCCATTTCCATCAGCAGAGTTTTCGCCATTTACAATACAAAAATCAATTCCATTGTCTCTCTTAAACTGTGGCAATGCACGTCTTAACGCCTCAAGGCCACATGTTCCAACAACGTCACCAATTGCTAGTATTTTCATATAATTCTCTCAGTTCTATGCTCCATAAAAAATGGGGCCCTTCAACAAAGTTGAAGTAAAGCCCCACATTTTTTATTTTGCGTAATCTATTGCTCGGCTTTCCCTTACAACGTGTACTTTGATTTGACCTGGATATTCCAGTTCTTCTTCAATCTTCTTAACTACGTCGTGAGCAATGAGTACCATCTTGTCGTCTGATACAGCCTCAGGCTTAACCATAATACGAATTTCACGACCTGCCTGAATTGCGAATGAAGAATCTACGCCTTCGAATGAAGTAGCAATTTCTTCAAGCTTTTCAAGTCTCTTAATGTAGTTTTCAATGTTCTCACGGCGAGCGCCAGGTCTTGCAGCTGAAATTGCATCTGCAGCCTGAACAATACAAGCCTCAAGAGTCTTTGCCTCTACGTCACCATGGTGTGCATGGATGGCGTGGATAACGCCTTCATTTTCCCTATATTTCTTTGCAAATTCAACACCAAGTTGAACATGAGTTCCATCATATTCATGGTCAATTGATTTGCCTATATCATGGAGAAGACCAGCGCGCTTTGCAAGTTTAACGTCTGCGCCAACTTCTTCAGCAATAAGTCCTGCAATGTAAGATACTTCAAGTGAATGGTTAAGTACATTCTGTCCATAACTTGTACGGTATTTAAGTCTACCAAGAAGTTTGATGAGTTCTGGATGAATTCCAGTAACGCCTGCATCAAGAACTGCACGTTCACCTGTCTGCTTGATTGTCTGTTCAACTTCACGCTTACACTTTTCAACAGTCTCTTCAATTCTAGCTGGATGAATTCTTCCATCCTGAATGAGACGTTCAAGTGTCATTCTAGCAATTTCACGTCTTACTGGGTCAAAGCAAGAAATTGTAATTGCCTCTGGTGTGTCGTCAATAATGAGGTCAACACCAGTAATTGTTTCAATTGCTCTAATGTTTCTACCTTCACGGCCAATGATACGGCCCTTCATTTCATCATTAGGCAACGCTACAACAGAAACTGTAGCTTCTGCAGCATGGTCTGCTGCACATCTTTGAATTGCTGTTGTAATAATTTCTCTTGCAAGCTCGTCTGCTTCTTCCTTTGTTCTTTCCTTGTAGTCAAGAACTCGAACTGCTTTTTCATGCTCGAGTGTTTCCTCAAGGTCAGCAAGGAGTTGAGCCTTTGCCTGCTCCTTTGAAAGTCCTGAAATTTTTTCAAGCATTTCGAATTGACTCTTCTTTATACTGTCAATTTCTTCAAGTTTTTCGTCTGCTATTTTAAGCTTTCCAGCGAGTGTTTCTTCTTTCTTCTCAAGAGCTTCGACCTTTTTGTCTATACTCTCTTCCTTTTGAATGATTCGCTTTTCCTGACGCTGAACCTCTGAACGTCTTTCACGAAGCTCTTTATCAACTTCAGAACGTTGCTTATGAATTTCATCCTTAGCTTCAAGGATTGCTTCCTTCTTCTTTTGCTCAGCAGTAGTTAAAGCTTGATTCAATATTCTTGCAGCTTCCTGGTTTGCAGATCCTATTGCTGCTTCAGCAACCTTTTTTCTGTAGGCCTGGCCTATGAAAAATCCGCATGCAATACCAACGACAGCTGCTACAACTATTAATATTATTGCTGTTGTATCCAAGAGAAACATACACCTCCTTCATAAATTTTTGTGATATAAAAAGTTTCAACTTATCTTTATGTTATTAAAACCATTAATAATAAGAAAAAACAATGCACCACAGTATCCATAATATTTTATTACTGATACTATATAATGTCAAGGAAAACAGACGTAAAAAAAGGTCGAATTCGTATTTAGAATTCGACCTTTTTGTTAAATTTCATGGCTGTTTTTCATTTTTGCTGCATCGTCAAGTCTTGCAACTTTTTCAAGCTGTGAAATATGTAAATCATAGAAACGGCCTTCAAGGATTATCATTACAAATTCAGCCATTTCCTTTGGTGTCATAACCTGTCCACCATTAATCCATGTAATGAGAAGATTAATTACAGCACCTGATACAAATGCATAAATATACTCAGCCTCAATTTGAGAAATGTTCTTGTCTCTTAAATATACGAGTTGAACAATCTTAAAGTACTCTGGATATCTGAGTTCAAGAATATAAACCAAGTTATTCTTAATGAGAAGCTTTAAAAAGTCTGCATTATTTTGCCAGTATCTAAAGTAGAACTTAACAATGTTCTCACAGTCTGCAACTTTGTTGTCTATTAAATATTGGAAGAAGCCATCAAAGAGATCGTCAAGCTTATGAATTAAAACGTCTTCCTTTGATTCAAAATTATGGTAGAAAGTTTGGCGAGTAAGACCTGCCTTATCCACAATATCTCTAATTGATATTTTTGCAAATGGAACTTCTTCCATTATTTCAAGAAGAGCTTCTGTTATAAGTCTCTTTGACCTTACAGATATTGGATTATCTCTCTCCAACATTATTACCCCCGTTTATAAATTTATCCGTTAGACAATATATCATAAAATTTTACACTTGTAAAGCATTTATCATTCAGCAAATGGATTTGTAAATCCATTAGATGAGTCATCTTTATTTGAAGTGTCAACACCCTTATCTTCAATTAAAACGCCTTTTACTTCAAACTTTTCAATTGAATAGTCTCTGTTAACCCTTGCAATTGTAAAGGTGTGCTCATCTCCTATTTTGCCTTTTTCAATGATTTTAATTAAAGAATCTGTGCTTGTAAGATCTTTTCCATCTACAGCAATAATTAAGTCACCAGCTGCAAGGTCAGTCTTTGCAAGTGAGCTTTCCTTGTCTATTTCAGCAACTACAATTGAGCCTGCTGGTAAATCATTGATTTTAACAATATAACTGTATGTTTGATTTGAACTTGCTGCAACATAGCTTATGCCAAGCTTTGCACGGTCTTCAACATAGCCTGTTGAAATAAGGTCATCTACAACATCTTTTACTACAGACATTGGAATGGCAAAGCCCATTCC
>DCGS01000060.1 GCA_002314645.1 Ruminococcaceae bacterium UBA1772 | reverse complement strand
CCACTCTTAAAGCAGAGTGTTGCAGCGTCTGATGTTACATTTGGTCTACTTTCATATATAACAGCAACCACGCCAAGTGGTACGCTGATTTTTTCAATTTTAATACCAGATGGTCTTTCTATTGTGTCAAGCACTCTGCCAACTGGATCTTCGAGTTCCATTACTTCACGCATGCCCTGTGCCATTGCGTGAATACGGTCTTCTGTAAGTTTAAGTCTGTCTATCATAACAGGTGAAATTACACCTTCAGCAGCACGAACGTCTATGTCGTTTGCTTTAAGGATTTCGTCCATATGATTTTCAAGTTCAAGAGCACATACAAAAATTGCCTCATTCTTCTCTTTAAAGGAGAGTGCGGCAATTTCTTTAGATGCCTCTTTTGCTGATTTACATAGCTCTAATGTACTCATAATTCCACCACCAAAAGAAGTAATATTTAAGCTTTAAATTTTGTACCAACGAAGCTGTTTCCATCTACTATGTCATAAAGGACAGATGGATTATTTCCGTTTGTAATAACTAAATCTATTCCTGCTCCAACTGCAATTTCTGCTGCAGTTATTTTTGTCTTCATTCCACCTGTGCCAAGGTTTGAACCTGAGCCACCTGCAAGAGCCATAATAGATTCATCAATTCTTTCTACAACTGAAAGAAGTTCTGCATTTTCGTCGTTTCTTGGATCTGCTGTGTAAAGTCCGTCTATATCTGAAAGAATTACAACAAGGTCAGCTCCAACTGACTGAGCAACAATTGCACCAAGGGTGTCATTGTCACCAATGACAATTTCATCTGTTGCTACTGAGTCGTTCTCGTTTATAACTGGCAGAGCGCCAAGTTCCAAAAGTCTTGAAACAGTATTTTGGAAGTTTCTGTGGCGCTCCGCATTTTTTACGTCATCTCCTGTAAGGAGGATTTGAGCAACCGTATGGTTGTATTCTGAGAATAGTTTGTCGTATGTATACATGAGTTCACACTGGCCAACTGCAGCTGCAGCCTGCTTTGTTGGAATGTCGTCTGGTCTTTCAACGAGTGAAAGCTTACCAAGTCCCATTCCAATGGCACCACTAGAAACAAGAACAATTTCATGTCCTGCATTTTTAAGGTCTGAAAGAACCTTACAAAGTTCTTCTACCCTTTTAATATTCAAATTTCCAGTTTTATGAGCAAGTGTGGATGTGCCCACCTTAACAACTATTCTCATATATATTCCTCTTTACTGGTTAGTTAAGATTTAAAGCCATGTCTCCTGACTTAATTATATTCTTCTTACGCATAAGTTCTGACACTAAAAGTGTAAGTGCTGCAGGAAGAATGAACTGCATGATAACAATTTCAACAAGTGTTTTACCCGCACCAATTTCAGGAGCCATTGTCTGGAATGATGCAATCTGGCCAACAAAACCAGCTGAACCCATACCAGAACCTACTGGGTTACTTGTCATTTTAAGTACTGCAGAAGAAATAGGTCCAAGTACTGCAGATGATACTATTGCAGGAATCCAAATGACTGGTTTCTTTACAATGTTTGGAACCTGGAGCATTGATGTACCAACGCCCTGTGCAATAAGACCACCCATCTTGTTTTCTCTGTAGCTTGCAACGGCAAAACCAACCATGTTGCAGCAGCAACCAATTGTTGCAGCACCAGCAGCAAGACCTGTAATTCCCATTGAAATACCAATGGCTGCTGAACTGATTGGAAGTGTTAAGATCATACCCATGAGAACAGATACAATAATACCGCCAATAATTGGATGAGCTTCAACGTTGAAGTTTACAACGCCACCAAGCCATAACATGAACTTTGAAATTGGAGGTCCAACAATAAGACCTGCTGCTGCACCAACAATGATGCAAACGAATGGTGTGACAATGATGTCAACAGGTGTTTTGCCTGCAACAAGCTTGCCAAGTTCAATTGCAACAATTGCTGCAACGAATGCACCAAGTGGTTCACCTGGCTTACCAAGAACAAGTTCTGTTAAATCTGAACCTACTGCAGGGAAAGCGCCAATCATACCAGCAATTGCTGCTGATACAGTAACAAGTGGGCCTTGCTTTAACTTAACAGCTACACCAACGCCAATTCCAGCGCCAGTGAGTGTCTTTGCAACATTAGCAATAACTACCATGTAGCCACCAATGCTGCCACCTATGAGTGTGCCAATTTGAGCTATGATTGTTCCAATAATAAGTGTTGAGAACAAACCAAGAGCCATGCCTGAAAGACCATCAATGAAAATTTCATTGAGGTACTTCTTGAGTGTTTTCATAAAACTACTCTCCTTAAATATTTTTATATTACAAGGTGCATGTTCTCATTGTTACGTCGAGCCACCCGAAGCATTTCCACTCTTGTTGTACTTCGCTACCCATTTATATGTTTCCTTTTCACTGGAAGCATACGCCTTAATAACCTAAAAACAAGTATTCAATTTGAAAGATATTATATATTATAAAGTAAATATATACAAGATAATATGTGCAAAAAATCTCCAGGTGCTTTTTCAACCTGGAGATCCCTTTTTATTTTTTATTTTCACTGCATCCGCAACTGCAACCTTCACAAGAGCCACCACAGCATGAACTTATTTTCTTTCTTCTATGGTTTAAGAAGATTGCGAATATGACTAAAAGTACTATAACTACGACGATTATCCAGTCTATAGGATTCACTTTGTGGCACCTCCTGTGTTGTTTTTTGTATTCTGTAAAGTATTTTTACTTTACACTATGCAATTCCAAGTGTAATAAGGTATGCAATGAGTGCTACTGTCCATGCTACTACGCACTGCCAAAGTACCATAACTACGGCCCATTTTGCACCTAGTTCTCTTTTAACAGAGGCTACTGCAGCAACGCATGGAGTGTAGAGAAGGCTGAATGTAAGCATTGAAATTGCCTGTGCAGATGTAAGAGCAGCTGTAACACCACCAACACCTGTGAAGAGAATTTCCATTGTAGCTACAACGCTCTCCTTTGCCATAAAGCCTGAAATGAGCGATGTACAAATTCTCCAGTCGCCAAGTCCAATAGGTTTAAATATTGGAACAAGTATTCCTGCAATTTTTGCCATAATACTGTCAGCTGAGTCTTCAACAATACTAAAGCCAAGGCTGAATGTTTGAAGGAACCAAACACAGATTGTGGCAATGAGAATTACGGAGAAGGCCTTCATAAGGAAGTCCTTTGCTTTGTCCCAAAGAAGCTGTGCAACATTCTTTGCGCCTGGCATTCTGTAGTTTGGAAGTTCCATTACAAATGGTACCGCCTCACCCTTAAACACGGTAAGTTTAAAGAGGATGGCTACAAGAATTCCAACAACTATTCCAAGAACATACACGCCTGTCATTATGAGGCCTCTATGACTTGGGAAGAATGCGTTTATAAAGAATGCATATATTGGAAGCTTTGCTGTACAGCTAAGGAATGGTGTCAGAAGAATGGTCATTTTTCTGTCACGCTCTGAAGGAAGCGTTCTTGTTGACATTACTGCTGGAACCGTGCAGCCAAAGCCTATGAGCATTGGAACAATACTTCTTCCAGAAAGACCAATCTTTCTAAGGAGTTTATCCATTACGAATGCAACTCTGGCAATATATCCGCTGTCCTCCATAAGGGAGAGGAAGAAGAAAAGAGTTACAATTATTGGAAGGAAGCTGAGAACGCTTCCAACGCCCGAAAAGATGCCGTCTATTACAAGACCGTGAATTACTTCATTTACGCCCGCAGACGCCATTGCGGAGTCTACAGCGGCTGTTAGGGCATCTATTCCAGATGCCAAAAGGTCTTGGAGCCACGCGCCTATTACTTCAAAGGTTAAGAAGAATACGGTTGCCATAATAAGAAGGAACATTGGAATGGCAGTGTATTTTCCTGTAAGGATTTTGTCTATCCTTTGACTGCGCTTGTGCTCCGCACTCTCTTTTGGCTTTACAACCATTTCCGAGCATACTTTCTTTATGTATGAGAAACGCATGTCTGCCATTGAAGCGCTTGCATCAAGTCCACGCTCTTTTTCCATTTGGATTATTATGTGTTGAAGCATTTCCTTCTCATTTTGATCAAGTTCAAGCTGTTCAAGTATTAAATGGTCATCTTCTATAAGTTTAGTTGCCGCAAACCTAACTGGTATTCCAGCGCGCTTTGCATGGTCTTCAATCAAGTGACTTACGGCATGAATACATCTATGAACTGCACCGCCGTAGTCATCCTCACTACAGAAATCCTGTTTTTCAGGTTTCTCCTGATATTTTGCAATATGTACCGCATGCTTTATGAGTTCATCTACGCCCTGATTCTTTGCCGCTGAAATTGGAATTACAGGAACGCCAAGCATTTGCTCCATTCCATTTACGTGAATGGTGCCGCCGTTATTTGCAACCTCATCCATCATATTAAGAGCAACTACCATTGGCACATCCATTTCAAGGAGCTGCATAGTAAGGTACAAGTTTCTTTCAATATTTGTTGCATCTACAATATTAATAATTGCTTTTGGTTTTTCATTCAACACAAAATCACGAGATACAATTTCTTCACTTGTATATGGCGACATCGAATAAATACCTGGTAAATCTGTAATTAATGAATTACGATATCCACGAATTTGTCCATCTTTTCGATCTACTGTTACACCTGGAAAGTTCCCGACATNNATATTAATAATTGCCTTTGGCTTCTCATTCAAAACAAAGTTTCGGGATACAATTTCCTCATTTGTATATGGTGACATTGAATATATTCCAGGAAGGTCTGTTACTAGAGTGTTATTCTGTCCTCTAATGACACCATCTTTTCTGTCTACGGTTACACCTGGGAAGTTACCAACGTGCTGGTTTGATCCTG
>DCGS01000052.1:7917-8132 GCA_002314645.1 Ruminococcaceae bacterium UBA1772 | reverse complement strand
CTGTAATTCCTTCTTATAGGTTAAAAACGAATGGTCAATTGGCACCCCTACAATTCTCTCAATCTCACCATAAGACAGGGAGAATTTTTCAGTTCCATTTTCTTTTATGTACTTCCAGAGCGATTCATACTTGCTCATATAAAGCCCTCTCTTCTTCTAGGACACATTGTCATATATTTCAACTGTAGGCTGCATCATGCTCCCCAGGTGCAAAC
>DCGS01000052.1:7649-7785 GCA_002314645.1 Ruminococcaceae bacterium UBA1772 | reverse complement strand
CCCTCGTTTATTCCAAACGGGCAGACGCCGCCAACGTCGTGGCCAATTAATGCGCTGACTTCCTCCCTTGAAAGCATTTTTGCTTTCGTGTGGAAGAACGCTTTATATTTTGAATTGGCTATTTTAGCGTCGCCCG
>DCGS01000052.1:6507-7608 GCA_002314645.1 Ruminococcaceae bacterium UBA1772 | reverse complement strand
CCATCCGCCATAAACGTAAGGGACTTCGCAATTTTCTCCGGCTCAGTCCCAACCGCAATGGCGGCCAGCTCAACCGTAGCACTTGAAACATCAAATTCTTTTACTCTATCCCCATACCCTTTATCTTTAAGGTAATTAAATGCTTTTTCAAATGACATTTTTATTCCCCTTTTGCACAAACATTAGACTCGACAATTTTAACACGTTTAAGAAATAAATAAAAGACCGTCTAAAATGAAAAGCCCCCATAATTGGGGGCTTTGTTAATTAGTCATGTACTTGCCATGCATCATGATCAGTATGTAAAAGTTTATGAGAAACATGAGACAATGGTTTTACAAAATAGTCAGCGTATGCCTTTGTTACAGATGGATTTTCATGGCTGAAACGAAGTGGATTGTTTTCATCTATTGCATAGAGAATTTCACCACGTTCACCTGCAAGTTCTTCTCCATCTCTTATTGGCTGTCCGCCACCGCCAGCACAACCGCCTGGGCACGCCATAATTTCAACGAAGTCGTATTCTGCTTCACCAGAGCGAACCTTTTCAATTAGCTTTCTTGCATTGCCAAGTCCACTAGCAATAGCTGCCTTTACTGTTGTGTCACCAAGTTTAACCTCTGCCTCTTTAATACCATCAAGTCCACGAACAACCTTGAAAGCATCAGGCTTTGGATTTTTACCTTCTACAACATATGCTGCTGTACGAAGTGCAGCCTCCATAACGCCACCAGTTGCACCAAAAATAACGGCTGCACCTGTACCAACACCAAGTGGTTGGTCAAACTCCTCTTCTTCTAATGCAAGAGGATTAATAAGTTCTGACTTCAATGCAATATCAAGTTCACGTGTTGTAATTGAAAGATCAACGTCCTGACCTGCACCTGCATCGTTCATGGTTGGAATTGCACATTCAGCCTTCTTAGCTGTACAAGGCATAATAGATACTGAGAATATATTTTTAGGATCTACATCCAAAATGTTTGCATAATATGACTTAGCAACAGCGCCAAACATCTGTTGTGGAGACTTTGCTGTTGAAAGATTTGGCGTCATATCTGGATACTGTGTTTTAAGGAAACGAACCCATCCTGGACAACA
>DCGS01000052.1:3807-6405 GCA_002314645.1 Ruminococcaceae bacterium UBA1772 | reverse complement strand
GCTGAGAAATTAGTATCAAATACATAGTCAACGCCAAGTGCCCTAACAGCCGCAGCCATTCTCTTCTCTGTTGCAAGCTCTTTTGGAAGATTTAAATCCTCTCCCCAAGCAGCACGTACTGCTGGTGCAATCTGAACAACAACAACAAGTTCAGGATCTCTAACTGCAGAAATAAATTTATCTACATCGCATCTTTCTGACAAAGCGCCTACTGGACAATGTGTTATACACTGACCACAAAGTGCACAATCTGCTTCGGTAATCTTCTTACCGTCTGCAACATCAACCTTTGTACGCTTTCCTGTGCCAGTTACATCCCAAATGCCAAGACTCTGTACCTTGTCACAAATTTGAATGCATCGCATACACTTAATGCATTTGTTTGCATTTCGAATTAAAGGGAAATCCTTTGGCCACTCAGCCTCATCGTATTTAATTCCAAATGGATAGTCACTCATATCTCTTGTGTTTACATCGGCCGCAATAGACTGAAGTGAGCAGTTACCGTTTCTAGTACATGATGGGCAACGAGCTTCATGTTCAGAAAGAATAAGAGAAACATTCATTTTTCTTGCACGCATTGCTCTACGGCTGTTTGTGCGAATTTCCATTCCCTCTTCAACAACCGTGTTACAAGAAGCGACTAAGCGATCTTTGCCTACAAGTTCAACAACACAAACACGGCATGCACCAATTTCATTCAAATCCTTTAAATAGCAAAGTGTTGGAATAGTAATACCAATAGTCTTTGCAGCCTCTAAAATTGTAGTACCCTTTGGCACTGAAACTGGTTTGTTATCTATAGTTAAATTTACCATGCGAACTGTCTACCTCCTTTGAATGTACCACATCCATGACGATCACAACGTAAGCAACGACTAGCTTCTTGGACAGCCTCTTCCTCGCTCATCTTAAGTTCAACATGTTCAAAGTTGGTCTTACGAGCCCAGCTCTCAACCTCTTCAATGTTCACACGACCACATGGTGTCTTGTCGTTCAAAAGTGGTTCTGGAATTTCAACATCACAAGAAATTTGATGGTTAAATCCAAGATACTCATCTATATTAGCTGCTGCAACCTTTCCTGCTGCAATAGCCTTAATTACTGTGGCTGGACCTGTTTGACAGTCTCCGCCTGTAAACACACCATCTACAACTGTTGCTGCTGATGGTTCAGCACATAGCTGATTCCACTTTGTTGTAATACCAAAATCCTCAAATGGCTTTGACTCAATGTCTTGACCAATTGCAATCAAAATAATATCACACGCAATTACTTCTTCAGGCTTATTTGCCTTTCTTGGAGCAGGTCTTCCACCTCTGTGTGGACCTATTACCTGAGGTTGAACAACAAGGCCTGTTACATTTCCTTCGGCATCTGCCTCAATACGTACAGGCGCCTTTAATGTTACCATTTCAACGCCTTCAGCAATTGCTCCTTCAACCTCGTCTACCAGAGCAGTCATATCCTCTTGACGACGACGGTAAACAACGTTTACGTTTTCAGCATTTGCACGAATAGCTGTTCTTGCGCAGTCCATAGCAACATTACCGCCACCAACTACGCATACTTTTTTACCTGTGAAATCTGGATATTCATCGTCACCAATTTTACGAAGAAGGTCCACAGCTGAAATAACGCCGTTGCTGTCCTCTCCATCAAGCCCAAGCTTTTTATCTGTATGAGCACCAATGGCAACGTAAACAGCATCATAATCTCTCTTGAGTTGATCCATTTTTGCAGTATCTACTGGAGTTTCACGGAACACTTCAACACCAGTTGAAAGAATTACATCAATGTCTTCTTGAAGGCGTTCTCTTGGGAAACGATATTTTGGAATACCGTAGCGAAGCATACCACCAAGTTTTTTCTTACTTTCAAAAACAGTTGTCTGATGACCCATTAACTGTAAGAAATAGGCAGCGGTAAGACCTGAAGGACCACCGCCAACAATGGCAATCTTCTTTCCTGTAGATGGAGCACACTTAGGTGCAGGTACATCTGTTGCCTTTACTGAGTCTATAGCATATTTCTTAATGCCACGAATATTTATAGGTGCGTCAATCATATTACGGCGGCACTTGTATTCACATGGATGCTCACAAATGAGTGCACACGCAGTTGGGAAAGGATTATCCTTTCTAATTAAGCGTATGGCATCTTCACAACGACCTTCACCAGCCAAAGCTACATATCCAGGAATATCAACATGTGCTGGACAGAGTGAAACACAAGGAATTGGCTGCTCAAATGAACCAATGCATTTATGATCTTCAACATGTGAAATATAGTCGTCTCTAAAGCCTTCTAAACCAGCAAGAACCATATTTGCAGACTCATAACCAATTGCACAGTCCGCAGAATTTTGAATATCCTTTGCCAACTGCTCAATCTGCTTTAATGTTTCTAAAGTTGCCTTGTCTTCTAGAACCATCTCTAACATATCGGCTAACTTATCAAGTCCAATACGACAAGGAACACACTTTCCACATGTATGAGAGTGACATAACCTAAGCATAGAGAGCTGCATATCAACAGGGCAAACCCCTGGTGGTGTTGCAGTAATTCTACGTCCGAACTCTTCTAACAACTTTGAGG
>DCGS01000052.1:963-3598 GCA_002314645.1 Ruminococcaceae bacterium UBA1772 | reverse complement strand
ATCTGCTGAGGGCAAACCTGCTCACAGTTACCGCACGCAATACAGTTTGCTGGACGTTTTGAAACTGGCATGCTTCCAACAGCCATAGGGGCTATAAATCCTCCGCCTGTAATTTTGTGCTCGTTATAAAGAGCAATATGTTCAGGAATAGGAAGGCCCTGTGGACAATGAGTCAAGCAATAACGGCAAGCTGTACAAGGTATTCCACCTTTTTTAGTTTCCTCATCGCATACTTCAACAAGCTTATCAAACTCATCTTTAGAAAGAGGTTTTTCCTCATTATAAGTCTCAATGTTAGCCTTTAACTGTTCCATATTTGACATTCCAGAAAGAACCACTGTTACCTCTGGAAGAGCCTGTAAGAATCTGAAGGCCCATGCAGGAATTGTTTCATCCGGACGCATTTCCTTCAAGAGCTTTTCGGTACTTTCAGATGCAGAGGCAAGTTTTCCTCCACGAAGAGGTTCCATAACCCAAACAGGAATTCCATATTCTTTAACAAGATTATATTTTGCCTCAGTATCCTGGAAATGCCAGTCCATATAATTAAGCTGTAACTGGCAGAATTCCATATATTCGCCATTTGCTTCAAGGAAGCGTTTAATAACATCTACACTGCCGTGAGTTGAAAATCCAAGATGCTTAATTCTTCCATTCTTTTTCTGTTCAAGTAAATATTCAATGATTCCAAACTCAGGACTTAGATAATCATCTATATTTCCTTCGTATACATTGTGGAATAGATAAAAATCAAAGTACTCTGTCTGACATTTTCTAAGCTGCTCTTCAAAAATCTCTTTTACCTTTGGCATATTAGAGTTGTCATATCCAGGAAATTTAGTTGCAAGATAGTAGCTATCTCTTGGATATTTAGTTAAGAATTTTCCTGCAACAATTTCAGAATTTTCACCGTGATATCCCCATGCTGTATCAAAATAGTTCACGCCATTTTTATATGCATAGTCTATCATTTCAGAAGCAGCTGCTTCATCGACCTTTGAATCATTACCATCTATTACTGGGAGACGCATCATGCCAAGTCCCAATGCTGATATTTTTTTATCTTCAAAGCTTTTGTAAATCATATTATTCTCCTTAATTATCTACAGATAAAGTCACTGTTACACTTCCACTACCAAGCGCTTTTTCCAAATTGGTAGGATCATCTATTTTTCCAAGTCTTGTGTAACTCCAGGAATTACTTCCATAAAAAAGTACTATGTTATTTCCATTGTACAGAACAATATCCCCGCTTTGAGTCACGGTTTGCTTGTCACTTCGTGAGAGTGTTTTCCCTAGCGATCCAACCTTCTCAAAACCAGAATAATCGTCCATGGCCAAAACTATAGGTTCCTTATTCATCATTTCCACAAGTTGAGAAGAAGCCTCATTCTTTTCCAAGGTTGCTGTAAAAATGTATTCACCAATTTGAACTTTCATTTTGTCAACCATATCCCTAGCCTCTTCTTTCTCATTTTTGGGCGTCAACGCACTAACACCTGTTTGTTCCATAGATGTTTCTTTTAAATCAGCTTCGCTTTGGCCACATGCAGTAAAAAGCAACATTACTACTGCAAGACAAACTATAACGAAGCGATTCATTCTATTTTTCCTAAACATTCTTTCCCATTTCATATGCAGCTGATAGTTTTTCATTTCCATTTATGTCACCAGGTTCAGTTACGCCGCCGCAGAAAACAGTACCTTTAAGTTCCGCCTTCTCATAGCAGTCAATCCAGCCACCAAGGCCAGAGACAGCCTTTTCTGGAACAAATTCTTCATCCTCTGCTGCGGCTGACATAAAGTAAACATCTCTAAATTTATAGTCCTTTGGAAACATTGAATTCATACGGTCAATTAGTGTTTTCATTTGACCCGACATTTCGTAGTAATAAATAGGGGTAGCCCATACCACTACATCAGCTTCAAGCACCCTTTCAGTTATTTCAAGTGCATCGTCCTTTATTACGCACTCACCACATTCCTGACAAGCTAGACACCCAGTGCAGAATCCAATACTTTTTCCTCTTAAGGAAATAAAGTCAATCTCATTCCCTGCATCCTTTGCACCTTTTGCAAAGCTCTCCGCAAGAACGTTTGAATTACTATTCGCACGAAGACTAGTAGAAATAACTACAACCTTTTTACTCATTTTAATCCTCCCAACTTAAAACGCCAGTCACCATTGCTTCTTCATACTTTGCAATTTTATATGATAGGCGATCCAGCTCGTCTTCATATTTCTTAACAACGGCTTCAACCTCAGCCTTTGCCTCTTTTAAAAGGTTGCATCTGGCCTCTATTGTTTCATCTCCAATTTGAAAAAGACGAACATACTCAATAATCATTTCTATAGGGACGCCAGCGCTTCTCATACAAATTGCATTCACCACCCAATTTATATCTTCTTCAGTAAAGTTACGAATACCGCCAGCCGTTCTTGTGACCTCTGGAATAACTCCAACTCGCTCGTAATATCTTAGTGTGTCTGCTGTAATATCGTACTTTTCACAAACTTCTTTAATAGTCATTATTTAAGACTCCCATACACTTCATCAGATACAGCCTCAAGCCATTCATTTGAACCATTCTCACCAGGAACTTCTATTGCAAGATGAGAGAACCATGAATCTGG
>DCGS01000052.1:0-876 GCA_002314645.1 Ruminococcaceae bacterium UBA1772 | reverse complement strand
GCTTCCTTACCCCATTCTTGGTAGTATCCTCTGCCTGCTACGCAGACTAAAATTTGTCCGCCACCCTTGTCTGCATTATGTACATGCCAGTTGTTTCTACAGCCCGGCTCAAATGTTACATTAAAAATGCCTACTTGCTCTGTTGTAATTGGTGCAAGATAGCTTTGTCCTACAAAGAACTTAGCATAAGCATCATTTGGTGCCCCTATAGGGAACACCATGTCTGCTGCATGCATAGCCATTGCATCATTTTCATCTGCCTCTTCCTTCCACACTTCTTTTGCTAAATTAAACACTGCCCAAGCCTTTGGCCAGCCAGCATAAAACGCAACGTGTGTAACAACGGCAGCAATTTCTTTTCTAGATACACCATGATTTTTTGCATTTTGGAGGTGATACACAAGAGAAGAATCTGTAATTCCAGAAGACATTAATGCAACAACTGTAATAATGCTTCTTGTTTTTAAATCTATATCTTGGTTGTTCCAATTTTCTCCAAATAGAACATCATCGTTGAAATGCGCAAACTCAGGAGCAAATTCACCAAGTGCATTTCTTCCTGCTGTTTGAACTATTTTTTCTGACATAAAAAGACCCTCTTTCTAAACTATGAAACAATTATACAACTTGGAGTTAACTCCAAGTCAAGAGTAAAAAAATACAGCCTTAAAGGCTGTATTTTATATTTATAAATTTTTATTGTATGTAATAAACATATACACAAAAAGTATACCTGCAATTATAAGCAAGGCTCTTTTTGGTACTTCATAAAATTTTCTTGTCATTAAAATTTCCTTCCTAAATTTACAGGGTCTTAATTGCGTACTTTACCATCAATTATTTTAACTACAACACCCGACAACAAGAACAGGGCAA
>DCGS01000003.1:11718-23726 GCA_002314645.1 Ruminococcaceae bacterium UBA1772 | reverse complement strand
AAGAAAATATAGATAAAGAGCATATTTGCTGTGCAATGTCAGGAAAACAAAGCTTTGGTAAAAAAGAGTGGCTTAAGGAGCGTTTTGACGAGGGCTTGGTTTTCTATAGAAGTGAAGAACGAGGCAAGTGCTTTATTGAATATATACCCGCAGAAAATGCTTGGGTGCCAATTGAGGCAGATGGGTATATGTTTATAAACTGCTTGTGGATTGCTGGAGCCATGAAGGGTCACGGCTATTCAAATGATTTGCTTGCCGAGTGTATAAGAGACTCCAAAGAAAAGGGATGTGTTGGACTCTGTATTATTTCATCTATGAAAAAGAAAGAGTTCTTGGCTGACCCTAAATATTTGGCACATAAAGGCTTTTCTGTTGCAGATGAGACGGTCAATGGCATAACATTAATGTACTTGCCTTTTACCGCGGACGCTGTGCCACCAAAGTTCAAGGAGTGTGCAAAGAATCCTCATGTAGAAGATGAAGGCTTTGTTATCTATTACACGGATCAGTGTCCATTTACATACTACTGGGTACCAAGGGTTGCTGAAGTTGCAGCGGAAAACAATATAAACCTAAAAACCGTGCATATAACAACAAAAGAGCAGGCTCAAAATTTACCCGCTCCTACAACCACATATGCACTTTTTAAAGACGGCAAGTTTGTAACACAAGGAATACAGTTTGACAAGAAGTTTTTAGCTCTTGCAAATAAATGAGGGATAAAATGGAATTCATAACTGAGAGATTAATCATCAGACCTTGGAAAGAGTCGGATGCTGAAAGTCTATATAAATATGCAAAGGATCCACTTGTTGGTCCTATTGCAGGTTGGCCTGTTCACACTAGCGTGGAGAACAGCTTGGAAATTATAAAAAATGTTTTATCTGCAGATGAAACCTATGCGGTTTGTCTTAAAGATGATAACATAGCAATTGGAAGTATTGGACTTATACCACCGGCTCAGTCACACACAAAAGTGTGCAGCACTGAAATTGAAATTGGCTACTGGATAGGAGTCCCTTTTTGGGGTAATGGTTACATTCCAGAAGCAGTTCGTGCTTTGCAAAGACATGCTTTTTTAGACCTTGATTGCACTGCTATGTGGTGTGGATACTATGATGGAAACGAAAAGTCAAAACGTTGCCAGGAAAAATGTGGATTTAAATATCATCACACTGAAAAAGATAAACCATGTGACCTAATGGGCGACGTTAGAACTGAACATTTTACCTACTTAACAAAAGAACAATGGAGCGAAATACAATGATAGATCAAATTTCAATTTACACAGAAAACAGAAAAGGTGCGGCTAGAGAAATATTTAGCATTTTTTCAAAGGAAAACATTAATGTTCTTTGCTTTGTAAACTGTGACAGCGGTGAGTTTGGCACCATGCGTTTGATTGTTTCGGACGCCGAAAAGGCCATGAACTGTCTTACTGACAAAGGATATCTTTGTAAGGCAACAAAGGTTTTGGCTACAGAGTTGGATGACGTTCCAGGCGCGCTTGAATCGCTCCTTTTAAAAATTGAAAATATGTATATTAACATTGACTACATGTATGTAGGATACAGCAGAGAAAACAGCGCCCCTATAATTATTCTGCATTGCAGCGACATGGAAATCGTTTCGCGTGCGCTTACTGATGCGGGGTATAAGATTTATTGATCCATTTGGGGACGGTTCTAAAATCGTGCATTTTTGCACGAAAACAGGACCGTCCCCAATTCTACTTTGCGTAGGTACAAATAATTAAACTTTTGACTTATTATGATGCTCGGAGGGATTAAAATGAATCAATATGTAACAGGCGGAGTAATAAAAGAATTAAGAGAAAAGAATAAATTAACACAGGCTGAACTTGCAGAAAAACTATGTGTGTCTGACAAGGCGGTCTCAAAATGGGAAACTGGCAAAGGGTATCCAGATATAACCTTGCTTGAACCCTTGGCAGATATTTTTAAGGTTTCAATAACTGAACTTATTTCTGGCAACGCGGTAGTTAATGCCAATGTTTCAGGAAATATGCTTCGTTCCTTATTCTACGTGTGCCCTATATGTGGCAATGTCATCCATTCTATGGGGGACGCGGTTATACACTGTCACGGAGTTCAGTTAACTCCTGAAGAAGCGGAACTTTCTGATGAGAGACACATGATTTTCCTTGAGAGAAGCGAAGATGAATTTTACGTCCGCATTGATCACGAAATGACAAAGAAGCATTACATTTCATTTATTGCTGCGGTTTCTTCTGATAGAATTCAAATGGTAAAGCTTTATCCTGAAGGAAACGCAGAGGCAAGATTTAAAATTCATTCTGTAAAGAGAATCTATGCCTTTTGTAATAAGGATGGTCTGTTCTACATTGACCCAGTAAAAGGAATAGATGATAAAGACCTTGGATATGATGACAGTGTTGAAAGAAGAAAACTTGAATTTGCGGCAAAGAGGTTGCTTGAATAAATTATGAGTAAATGAGTCAATGAGAATCGTCCCCATTGACTCATTCTTTTTTGATTGCTAAAATGACATTGTTGGGGTGTGCCCCAATAATAATTAAATTTTTAGGAGAGTGCTTTTTGATTAAGTACCAAACAATGGAGATAGTAGCATAACCGGGAGGTTTGCTATTAATCCGAACAAACCTCCCGCTTTTTAGCAATTGACGTTATCAATTTTCAGGAGGAAAAACAATGAATAAAAATAACATTAATATTCGTTTAGAAGATAAAAGTGAATACCGCGAGGTAGAAAACTTAGTCAGAGAAAGCTTTTGGAATGTGTATAGACCAGGCTGCCTTGAGCACTATGTTTTGAATCAACTAAGAGATGATCCAGACTTTGTTCCAGAACTTGATTTTGTCATGGAACAGGATGGAAAACTTATTGGTCAAAACATTTTTGTTAGAACCATAATAAAGGGCGATTCAGGCAAGGATATTCCAATAATGACTATGGGGCCTATTTGCATTGAACCTTCGCTCAAAAGACAAGGATACGGCAAGATTCTTCTTGACTATTCCTTGGAAAAGGCAAAGGAGCTTGGCTGCGGAGCAGTGTGCTTTGAGGGTAACATAGATTTCTATGGCAAGAGCGGGTTCACTTATGCTAGTGAATACGGCATAAGATATCATGGCCTTCCAGAAGGTGAGGATGCATCATTCTTTCTGTGCAAAGAATTAATTCCAGGATATCTTGATGGAGTTTCTGGTGAGTATTCAACACCTGCAGGCTATTTTGTTGATGAGGCTGACGCCGAAGAATTCGACAAGCAGTTTCCGTCAAAAGAGAAACTAAAGCTTCCAGGACAGCTATTCTAAACTAAAAAGCGCCGAGGTGGATGTTAGTTCACCTCGGTTTTGCACGATTTGGGGACGGTTCTAAAATCGTGCAAAAATGCACGAAAAGAGAACCGTCCCCAAATGGAAATAATTTGTATTGGAAATTAAGATGTGTTTATGGTTTAATCTTAGTGTCGCTATTTGACAAGATTTTATTTAGGAGGAATTTATTTTTGATTAGAAAAATAATTCATATAGATGAAGAAAAGTGCAACGGATGTGGCCTTTGTGCAAACGCATGCCACGAAGGTGCAATAGACATGGTTGACGGGAAAGCAAAGCTTGTTCGTGAGAATTTTTGTGACGGCTTTGGCGACTGCTTGCCAGCGTGTCCAACAGGAGCAATATCTTTCGAAGAAAGGGAGGCTCCTGAATATGATGAAGCGGCAGTGAAAGCGGCACAACAGGCTAAGGGGGCAAAGCCTATGGGTTGCCCTGGTTCAGTGATTAGAGAAATGAATCGCTCAGGCTCTGAAAATGATACCAAAACTGTCACAAAGATGGTGTCCCAGCTTAGAAATTGGCCAGTTCAAATAAAGCTTGCCCCAACAAAAGCACCTTATTTTGACAATGCAAAACTTCTTGTGGCAGCAGACTGTACAGCCTTTGCGTATGCATCTTTTCATGAAGAGTTCATAAGAGGCAAGGTAACCCTCATAGGTTGTCCGAAACTAGACTCTGTTGACTATAGCGAAAAGCTGACAGAAATAATAAAAAACAACAACATTCAAAGCGTACAAATTCTTAGAATGGAAGTTCCTTGCTGTGGCGGCCTTGAACTTGCTACAAAGAATGCACTTAAGGCAAGCGGAAAATTCATTCCTTGGAATGTTGTAACCATTTCAATTGATGGAAAAATAGTAGACTGATAATTGGGAGGAAATGTATGTACAAGAATATTGAAAAGCAGAAGAAATTAACATTAAAGGATCAAATTGATTATCAACCTGGACAGGTGGTAAGTAAGACTCTTGTTCAAAACGAACTTGTGAGCGTTACACTTTTTTCGTTTGATAAGGGCGAGGAAATTTCAACTCATGCATCTGGTGGAGATGCAATGGTGACTGTTCTTGAAGGAAAAGGAAGATTCACAGTCGATGGTGAGGTTTTCTTCCTTGAAGAGGGTGAAACCTTGATCATGCCAAAGGATATTCCTCATGCGGTATATGGTGAAGAGAAGTTTAAAATGGAACTTGTAGTTTCATTCTAAATTGTCAAATTGAGAGGCGGGACTACCGCCTCTTTTTTCTTGAAAAAAGTCGATTAATTTCATAGAATAATATTGATTCTTTTTAAGGGGTATTTTTATGATTTCATATATTTGGCCAATTGCTTTGGTTGTTTTTTCTAATGTTGTGTATCAAGTTTGTGCAAAGAGTGTGCCTGCGGATATGAATCCGTTTGCATCGCTCACTGTTACATATCTTGTTGGTGCAGCAAGTAGTGGTTTGCTATATTTTGTTTTTAATAGGCAAGGGAACATAATAAAAGAGTTAGCAAAAATAAATTGGGCTCCTTTTGTTTTGGGACTTGTAATTGTTGGACTTGAGGTTGGTTTTATTTATGCATATAAAGCGGGCTGGCAGGTGAGCACAGCATCGGTTGTTCAGAGTTCCTTCCTTGCCGTTGCATTAATTTTTGTTGGCTTTATTTTGTTTCATGAGGCACTAACTTGGAACAAGCTTGTTGGAGTGGCTGTGTGTTTGGTAGGCCTTGTTATTATTAATTTGAAATGAATCGCCGAGTAGGATGTGATTTCTATTTTAGTTAAAATTTTAGTTTGCCTTTTTGCTGGACTTGGTGCTGGTCTTGGAACAGGTTTCGCAGGAATGAGTGCAGCAGCCGTTATAGCACCAATGCTAATTGCGTTCCTTGGTATGCCAGCATATGAGGCGGTCGGCATTGCGCTTGCCAGTGATGTGCTTGCAAGCGCTATAAGTGCATATACATACGGCAAGAATAAAAATTTAGATATAAAAAACGGACTTGTAATGATGGTTACAGTCTTAATTTTCACTATGTTTGGAAGCTTCATTGCAAGCTTTGTTCCTAACACGACAATGGGAACAGCTTCAGTCTTCACAACCTTTCTTTTGGGTATCAAATTCATAGTGAAGCCCGTTATGACCACCAAGGAGGCTATGGCTGGTGTGTCACAGACGAAGCGACTTGTTCAGTCTGTGCTTGCTGGAATGATGGTCGGCTTTATTTGTGGTTTCATAGGAGCGGGCGGCGGAATGATGATGCTCCTTGTTTTGACTTCTGTTTTAGGATATGAACTTAAAACTGCAATAGGAACAAGTGTGTTTATTATGTCATTTACTGCATTTACTGGTGCAGTGAGTCACTTTGTAATTGGCGGTATGCCTGACATTGCAACTTTGCTTCTTTGCATTGTTTTCACACTCCTTTTTGCGCGTGTTGCGGCAATTTTTGCAAATAAGGCAAGTCCAAGTACTTTGAACAGAGCCGTTGGCGTTGTTCTAACACTGCTTGGCCTTTCAATTTTTGCCGTCAATTTATTGACATAAAATGAGTCGTTTGTGAGCTATTTGGGGGACAGTCCCCGAATGGCTCATTTTTGTGCCGTAGGAGAACCGTCCCCTTTGACTCGTGCAAAGTGCACACAAAAAAAGGCAAAAATTTGTATTATAAAAGAGTGCTTTTTGTGGTAAAATGTTATTACTAATTTTGGGTTAAAAATAATTAGGGAATAGAGGGAATAATTTTATGGCAGATTTTTCACAAATCAACGAAAAATACCCTTTTAAACACAAGGGTGAAAAGAACCCTAGAAAAAATATCTTAAAGCTCGGTAGAAAAATTACCGACTGTATGGATCATAAATTTCTAGGTGTAACTACCGATGACCCTGAGTACTGGGCTCTTGCTTGTTTCGTAACTGACGAAATGGCAGATGTTGCTCTTAAGATGAAGCTCCGTAAGCACTACACACTTAAGGATCTTCACAAGATGAATCCTCAGTATGACAAGGAAACACTTAAGAGAATTCTTAAGGACATGGCTGACGTTGGTCTTATTGAATATGACCGCGGCGACCACTATGACAAGAATGGCCCAATCCCAGGTGCTCCACAGGTTATTGAATATTGGCTTCCAACATTCGTACCTGGTTCAGCTGAATACACAAACATGTATGTAAACATGATTGACGAGCATCCTGAACTTGCTTCATTCTTTGAACGTATGACATACCTTCCACTTGCTGGTATTACACAGATGGTTCCAGAAGGCGGCGCTGGTATTGGTATGCACGTAATTCCAGTAGAAAAAGCTATTGAAATGGAAAACAGAACTGTTGACATTGAAAAGCTTTCATATTGGCTTAAGCGTTACGAAGGTCACCTTGGTGTAGGTATTTGTTCTTGCCGTATTGGCCAGGAATACCTCGACGAAGGTTGTGGAGACGACTACTACGACTGGTGTATCGGCGTAGGTGACATGGCTGACTACTGCCGTGAGACAGGTAAGGGTCACGACATTACATACGATGAGTGTATGGAAATCCTCCGTAGAGCAGAAGCTAACGGTTTCGTTCACCAGATTACAAACATTGACGGTAAAGATAGAATCTTCGCTATTTGTAACTGTAACGTAAACATCTGCTACGCTCTTCGTACATCACAGATGTTTAACACTCCAAACCTTTCAAGAAGTTCATTCACAGCACGCGTTGAAAAGCAGGACTGCGTTGCTTGTGGTAAGTGCGTTGAGTACTGCCCAGCGGGTGCAGTTAAGCTTGGCCAGAAGCTTTACAAGAAAGATGGTAGTGAAGTTGAATATCCTAAGATGGTTCTTCCAGACAAGGTTCTCTGGGGTAAGGACAAGTGGGATATTGACTATAGAGATAACAACAGAATTAACTGCTATGACACAGGTACAGCTCCATGTAAGACAGCTTGTCCTGCTCATATTGCAATTCAGGGTTACCTCAAGATGGCTGGTCAGGGCAGATATAAAGAAGCTCTTGAACTCATTAAGAAGGACAACCCATTCCCAGCAGTTTGCGGACGCATCTGTAATAAGCGTTGTGAAGAGGCTTGTACAAGAGGCACAATTGACGAGGCTGTTGCAATTGATGCAGTTAAGAAGTATATTGCTGAACTTGATCTCCATGCAGAGACAAGATTTGTTCCAGAAGTTGTAATCCCATCATCAAGATTTGATCATTGGGATGATAAGATTGCAATTATTGGTGCTGGTCCTGCTGGTATGTCTTGTGCATTCTATCTTGCACAGAAGGGCTACAAGCCAACTGTATTTGAGAAGCATGAGAAGCCAGGTGGTATGCTCACATATGGTATTCCTTCATTCAAACTTGAGAAGGACGTTATTGAAGCTGAAATTGATATCATGCGTGAAATGGGCGTTGAAATCAAGTGCGGCGTTGAAGTTGGCAAGGACGTAACAATCCAGCAGCTTCGTGACGAAGGATACAAGGCATTCTATGTTGCAATTGGTTGCCAGGGCGGTAAAATCCCTGAAATTCCAGGTGCAGATGCTAAGGGCACAAACTATGCTGTTCGTTTCCTTGAGGGTGCAATTTCTGATGAAAATCAGAAGATGTCAGGCAAGGTTGTAGTTATTGGTGGCGGTAACGTTGCTGTTGACTGCGTAAGAACTGCTAAGAGATTTGGCGCTGAAGAAGTTTCAATGTTCTGCCTTGAATCTAGAGAGACAATGCCTGCATCTAACGATGAAATTGCAGAAACTCTTGAAGAGGGTATTGCAATCAACAACGGATGGGGCCCAATGGAAATTATGAAGGATAAAAAGGGCCACGTTAAGAGCGTTGTATTCAAGAAGTGCGTAAGCACAATTGATGCTGATGGCAAGTTCAATCCTAAGTATGACGAAAATGAAACAATGACAGTAGATGCTGACGAAGTTGTATTCGCAATTGGTCAGGATATCATCTGGGGCGACCTTCTTGAAGGTACAAAGGTTGAGTTCTGGCACGGTAAGTATCCTGTTGCTGACTCACTTACATATCAGACTGCTGAGCCTGATATCTTTGTAGGCGGCGATGTATACTCAGGTCCAAGCTTTGCAATCAATGCAATTGAAGCTGGTAAGAATGCTGCTGTTTCACTTCATAGATTTGTACGTCCAGGTACATCAATGACAATAGGTAGAAACAGAAGAGACTTCGTAATGCTTGATAAGGATGATATTTCTATCTACTCATACGACAGAGCTGGTAGACAGGAAGAGCCATTCGATGAAACAATCGACAGAAAGACATCATTCAGAGATGCAAAACTCACTCTCAGTGAGGCTCAGGTTAAGATTGAGGCTTCTCGTTGTCTTTCATGTGGTGCTTCAGTTGTTGACGAGAACAAGTGTATTGGTTGTGGTGTTTGTACAACTAAGTGCGAATTCGACGCAATCCACCTCTTCAAGACACATCCACATGCAAATGACATGCGTGACTGCGGAGATAAGTTCCTCTACATTGGACCTTATGCTGCAAAGCGTGCTGCTAAGATTGCATTTGCTCCAAAGAATGCAGCTGAAAAGGCAAGCATGAAGGCTTCTATCCAGATGGCAAAAGCAAAAATCCTTAGAAAGGGCTAATTATTTATGCACGAGTTAGGAATTGTATTCCATATTGCAAATCAAGTTCAAGATGTTGCAAAAGAAAATGGTGTAGATAAAATACATCAGGTAACACTTTCAGTTGGCGAAGTTTCAACTGTTATAGGCGAATATCTCATTGACTGTTGGAATTGGAATTCTAAGAAAACTGAAATGCTCAAAGACTGCAAGCTTGAAATTGAAAAGATTGAAGCTGTAACATTCTGCGAAGATTGCAAGAAGGAATATAAAACAGTCGAGCATGGAAAGACTTGCCCATACTGTGGCGGTGGAAATACTTACCTTGTTGCAGGTAACGAGGTAATGATTAAGGAAATCCTTGTTGACGAACCAGAAAACGGTGAGACAGGTGATGATCCGCATTCTGAAGAGTGGACAGACGAAATGCTTGCTGCTCCTTGGGATGACCCATCCACAGAAAACTGGGATGACGATTTCGAATTATAATGTTTATGGCGTTCACTTCGTTATGGAGTGAACGCCTTTACCCTTTTTTATACTAGGGGGAATACGTATGGCAGGAAAGTTTTATATTGTAGGCATTGGGCCGGGTGACCATGAACTTGTCACCGTAAAGGCCCTGAAAATTGCAAAAGAGGCTGACGTTATTGCACTATCTGTGTGCGATCCAGACATAGACGAAATAAGTACATTCGAAAAAGGCGAAAAAAGCGAGTTTCAATGCTCGGTTTTGTCTGATTCGGCGCCTTTTGAGGTTGTAAATGCCAGTCAGCCAATAATTGAAAAGGAATTCCTTCTTTCTGGAATTCCAATGATGAAAGATGAAAAAATAATGGAAAAGATCTATTCCGACTTTTCCAAGAAGATAATCGAACTACTTAAAAACGACAAAAATGTTGCTCTTCTTGTAATGGGAGATCCAACTGTATATACAAGTGAGTTCACAGTTTTTGAAAGCATTTTAAATAAAGGCTTTGACTGTGAAATAATAAGCGGTATTCCAATTTTTTGCTCGGCATCTGCTTGTGCAAAGACAAGCCTTGCAAACGGAAATGAGCAAATAAGAGTATATGGCGATTCATCCGAGCTTGACCACTCGCTATATTTGCCGGGCACAAAGGTTTTCCTAAAAATAGGAAAGAATATACCAAGACTTAAAGCGGCAAGTATTTCTAAAAAAGTGGTAATAGTGGAAGACTGTGGTCTTCCATCTGAACACACCTATGAAAATATGGAGGATATACCCGCTCATGTAAGCTACGCTTCCATTGCGGTTGTAAAATAATGATATGGACTTTTTAAAGAATAACTACAAAGGACTCCTCCTTTGTCTTGGAATTGCAATTCCATCCTGGATAATAGGAAAAATGATTCCAATAATTGGCGGCGCAGTAATTGCAATCCTTTTGGGTATGATTGTAACCTTATTTATTAAGGATAAAACCGCATTTGCAAGTGGTATAAAATTCACTTCAAAGAAAATTCTTCAATGGGCAGTAATTCTTTTGGGCTTTGGCATGAATCTTAGTGTTGTTGCATCAACTGGACTGCAGTCACTTCCAATTATTGTTTGTACAATTGCTACATCGCTCATAATAGCGTTTGCGCTTCATAAGATGTTGCACATTCCTGGTAAAATTTCAACACTCATTGGTGTTGGTTCTTCCATTTGCGGTGGTTCTGCAATTGCAGCAACAGCGCCAGTAATTGATGCAGACGATGAAGAAGTTGCACAGTCAATTTCGGTTATATTTTTCTTTAATGTTTTAGCAGCTCTAATTTTCCCATACTTCGGTCAGCTTATAGGCTTTGACACATTGTCTGGTGAGTCTTTTGGCGTATTTGCAGGTACTGCTGTTAATGACACATCATCTGTAACAGCTGCCGCATCTACATGGGATGCAATGTGGAATTTGGGTTCGGAAACCCTAGACAAGGCAGTTACTGTAAAGCTTACAAGAACTCTTGCAATAATTCCAATAACCCTTGCACTTGCGTTTTACAGAACAAAAAAAGAGGGCTCAGAAGGAAACAAGGTTAGTATGAAGAGTGTTTTCCCTTTCTTCATTCTTTACTTTGTAGGTGCATCAATTATTACAACAGTACTCATGGCTTTTGGGGTTCCTTCTTCCATCTTTGCTCCAATTAAGGAACTAAGTAAGTTCTTTATTGTTATGGCAATGTCGGCCATAGGACTCAACACAAATATTGTTAGCCTTATAAAAAATGGTGGAAAGCCAATAATAATGGGTGCATGCTGTTGGATCGGCATTACTGGAGTAAGTCTTTTAATGCAACACGTTATGGGACTTTGGTAATTAAGTATTTAACTTTCATAATTTTGTGATATAATGCTTTGTTAGTATTAAGATTTTTTAATAAGAGGTAATATATATGACTAAAGTAGATATCGTTTCTGGTTTCCTTGGCGCTGGAAAGACAACACTCATTAAAAAGCTTCTCCAAAATGGTTGGGACAACCAGAAACTTGTTCTCATTGAAAATGAATTCGGTGAAATAGGAATTGATGGAGGTTTCCTTAAAGAGGCTGGCATTCAGGTTACTGAAATGAATTCAGGCTGCATCTGCTGTTCTTTAGTTGGTGACTTTGGTGTTGCCCTTAAAGAAGTAGTAAATCAGTATGCACCAGACAGAATTGTTATTGAGCCATCAGGTGTAGGTAAGCTTTCAGACGTTATTAAAGCTGTTAACGACGTTGCAGAAGATGCAGGTCTTGAGGTAAATAACTTTGTAGCAGTTGTAGACGCAACAAAGTGCAGAAGATATATGAAGGGCTTTGGTGAGTTCTTCAACAATCAGATTGAATATGCAAAGACAATTATTCTTAGCCGTACACAGATGCTTTCAGATGAGCAGCTTGAGGCGGTTGTAGCTCTTATCCGTGAGCACAATGACAAGGCAACACTTGTAACAACATCTTGGGATGATATTACAGGCGAGCAAATCCTTGCTGCAATGGATGCAAAGACAAGCTTTGAAGAAGAGCTTCTTCATGAGGCTGAAATTTGCCCTGAATGCGGACATCACCATGAGCACGGTGAACACTGTGACCATGATCACGATCAC
>DCGS01000003.1:0-11614 GCA_002314645.1 Ruminococcaceae bacterium UBA1772 | reverse complement strand
GAACATGAGCATGAGCATCATCATGACCATGACCACGGTGAAGATTGCACATGCGGCTGCCATGATCATGACCACGAGCATCACCACCATGATCATGACCATCATCACCATCATGCAGATGATGTATTTACAAGCTGGGGTAAGGAAACAACTCGTAAGTACTCAGATGATGAAATGAAGACTATTCTTGATAGTCTTGCAAACTCTGAGGAATATGGAATTATCCTTCGTGCAAAGGGCATTGTTCCTTGTGTAGACGGCGAGTGGATTCACTTCGATTTAACACCAGGTGAATATGAAGTTCGCCATGGTGCAGCAGACGTAATTGGTCGTCTTTGCGTTATTGGAACAGAACTCAAAGAAGATAAGCTTTTATCTGTATTTGGACTTTAATTTTAAGGGTGACTAGAATGAGAGAAGTACCAGTATTTTTATTTGTTGGCTTTATGGACAGTGGTAAGACCACTTTCATAAACGCAACACTTCACGACCCAGAGTTTACTCGCGGCGGAAAAGCAAAGACTCTTCTTGTATGCTGCGAAGAGGGCGAACTTGAATATGATTTAGAGGAAATGGATCGCATAGGCGTTTCTGTTGTTATGATTGAGAATGAGGAAGACCTTAACGGTGAATACCTTACTTCCCTTCAAAAGCAGTACAAGCCTGAGCAGATTATCATTGAATTTAACGGTACATGGGACGTAGAAAGACTTATTGCACAGGATGTTCCAAAGTCTTGGGTTGTAGTTCAAATTATTGCTACAGCAGATGCAAGTATTTTTGATATGTATCTTAACAACAATGATATGAAGAATATGATTATGTCTCAAATTTCAAGAGCAGACGATGTATTCTTTAATAGATGTAATAAAGATACAGATATGAAGCGTTTCGGTACAACAGTTAAGGCAATGAATAGACGAGCACAAATTCTCTTTGAGTTTGATGACGAGCAGCTTGTACCATATAAGCAGGAACTCAACATTGATCTTGACCAGCCAGTAATTGAAATTTCTGACATAGATTACGGTAACTGGTACATTGATGCAATGGAAAACCCAATGAAGTATGATGGCAAGGTTGTTTCATTCCTTGGACTTGTATACAACCCAAGAAGAATGCAGAAGGACCTCTTTGGTGTAGGCCGTATGTCAATGGTATGCTGCGCTGAAGACACAAGATTCTTTGGCCTTGCTTGTAACTGGCCAGATGATCCAAAGAAGAAACCAGCACATGAGTCTTGGATTACAATTAAGGCGCGTATGCATGCAAAGTTTGTTGAGAGTGAGCAGGAATATACTATTGTTCTTGAACCACTTCGCATTCTTCCTGCAAAAGAGCCTGAAGATGGTATGATTTATTTCAACTGATAGGTTGACATTAAAATAAAAAAAGCGTATTATAATGATAGATAGTTGAGCAACTATTCAACTATCTATCATTTTTATTTTACGAAAGGGAGAGTGTAATGAAAAACGAAGTACAGACAACTTGCTCTTGTGAAGTAATTCATGAGGATGCAGTTAGAGAAGTAAAATCTAAGATGTCTGACAAGAATGAATACATTGAACTTGCATCCCTTTTTAAACTTTTCGGAGATGGAACAAGGGTTCAAATTCTTCATGCCCTTGAAATCCAGGAAATGTGCGTATGTGATCTTGCAGCTCTTCTTGGAATTACTAAGTCTGCTGTTTCTCATCAGCTTAAGGAACTCAGACTTTCTAACTTAGTTAAATTCCGTAAAGAGGGACAGGTAGTTTACTATTCTCTTGCAGATTCACATGTAAAAACAATATTAGACATTGGTTTTGAGCACTTACGAGAAGAATAAAAATTTTTAGCTAAATAGTTGAATATATGCTCAACTATTAAGGGGAGGCTTTTATGGAAAAGCAATATTTATTAAAAGGACTTGATTGCCCACATTGCTCTGCTGAAATTGAGAATGAAGTGGGAAAAATAAAAGGTGTTAAGTCTTCTTCAGTTAACCTTATTACTCAGAAACTAACTGTTGAACTTGAAGACGACTTTGAAGGGGACCTTCTTGAACTTGTAACAAAAATAGTAAAGAAGCACGAACCAGACGTTCCAGTAGAGGAAATAACAAAAAAGGAACACCATGATGAGCATGACCACGAACATGGAGAATCATGCTCTTGTGGATGTGATCACGAACACGACAACCATAATCATGACCATGAAGATCACGTGCATCATGATGAACATGCAACAGTATTCTTCCTTGAAGGACTTGACTGTCCACACTGCTCAGCCGAAATTGAACACGAGGTTGCAGCATTACCAGGTGTAGAAAGTGCTTCAGTAAATTTAATAAGCCAGAAACTTGTAGTTGAAGCAGAAAACTATGAAGGAAATCTTTTTGCGGATGTTGAAAAGATTGTTCATAAGCACGAACCTGATGTGCCTGTAACTCTTTTTGAAAAAGAGAAGCAACACGTGCATGAAGACCATGACCATGACCACGGACATTCTCATGGCGATGATGACGATGTCAAGAAGAGAATTATAAAGCTTGCAGTTGGTGCAGTTATTTATGCTTTGGCAATTATTCTTTCAGAGTTTACATCGCTCAATATTTACGTTACTTTAGCAATATTTATTGTGGCTTACGTTATTCTTGGTGGCGACGTTGTACTTCGTGCCCTTAAGAATATTACACGCGGTAGAGTCTTTGATGAGAACTTCCTCATGGCTCTTTCTACAGTCGGCGCGTTCGGAATTGGCGACTACAAGGAAGGCGTTGCGGTAATGCTTTTCTACCAAATAGGTGAGCTCTTCCAGGATGTTGCTGTTGGCAAGTCGAGAAAATCTATTTCTGAACTTATGGATATCCGTCCTGATACAGCAAACTTGAAGGTTGGCGACGACATAAAGGTTGTAAACCCAGCAGAGGTTGAAATTGGTGACGTCATTGTTGTAAAGCCTGGCGAAAAGGTTCCACTTGATGGTGAAATCATTGAAGGAAAAACAACTCTTGATACACGTGCGCTTACAGGTGAATCAGTTCCTCGTTCTGCAAATGTGGGCGATTCAGTCCTCTCAGGCTGCATTAATGAGTCTGGCCTTATATTAATTAAGGTTACAAAAGAGTTTGGCGATTCAACCGCTTCAAAAATTATTGACCTTGTTGAAAATGCAACTTCAAAGAAGGCTCCAGCAGAAAACTTTATTTCAAAGTTCGCTCATTACTACACACCAGTAGTTGTTATTTCTGCGCTACTTCTTGCTCTTGTTCCACCAATCTTCTTCCACGGTGTATGGGCTGACTGGATTTACAGAGCGTTCGTATTCCTTGTAATTTCCTGTCCATGTGCGCTTGTTATTTCAGTACCACTCACATTCTTTGGCGGCCTTGGTGCTGCTTCAAGACGTGGTGTTCTTATTAAGGGAAGCAACTACCTTGAAGCACTTAACGACCTTGAAAACATTGTATTTGATAAAACAGGTACACTTACAAAGGGTGTATTTAAGGTAACGGAAGTAAACCCTGCAAACGGCTGTGACAACGAAAAACTCCTTAAAATTGCTGCAAGTGCAGAACACTTCTCTAATCATCCAATTGCTCGTTCTGTAGTAAATGCTTATGAAGAGAACGGTGGCAATAAAGTGCCTGAAGATGCTCTTGAAAATTACGAAGAAATTTCTGGACACGGTGTAAGTGTTGTTTGTGACGGTCACAAAATCCTTGCAGGAAACGCAAAGCTCATGAAAAAAGAGAATATTGAGTTCGAGGAATCAAATGCAATTGGTACAAAAATTTATGTAGCATTTGATGGCAAATTTGCTGGAAGCATTGTAATTGCCGATGAGGTGAAAGAGGACAGTGCAAAAGCAATTAAAAATCTTAAAGCTGCAGGCGTTAAGAACGCAGTAATGCTTACAGGTGATGGAAAAGAAATTGCAGAGGCTATTTCTAAGAAGCTTGGACTTGATAAATTCTTTGCCGAACTCCTTCCAGGAGACAAGGTTCAAAAGCTTGAAGCCCTTATGCAGGATGAAAAGGGAAAGACCGCATTTGTTGGTGATGGTATTAACGATGCACCAGTTCTTGCAAGAGCAGACATTGGTATTGCAATGGGTGCGCTTGGTTCAGACGCTGCAATTGAGGCTGCAGATATTGTTCTCATGACAGACGAACCATCAAAACTCCTTGATGCCGTAGATGTTGCAAAGATAACAAAGAAAATTGTTACACAGAACATTACATTTGCACTCGCTGTTAAATTCATTCTTTTGGTTCTTGGTGCATTTGGTATTGCAAACATGTGGATGGCAATTTTCGGCGACGTTGGTGTAATGATTATTGCCGTTATTAACTCAATGAGAATGCTTAAAAAATAAGAAAAACTTTAAAGTGAATATTGAATTTATAATCCCCTAGATACTATATCTAGGGGATTTCTCTACATCAATTTTGATGTATGGAAATGTTGCATAAAAATGGATCGTTTTGTTCATATAAAACTGTCGTTTTAAGTGTTGTTTTAATTGAATTTTTCGTTTAAAATTTTAACGAAATATGAACGTTGTTCTAAATTTTAAAAGGAGATAATTAAGATGAACAAGTTAAAGAAGTACATTGCTGCAATCATGTTCGCTGTAATGATGATTACAACACTTGGAATTGTTGGTTCAGTATCTGTTCTTGCAGATGAAATAACAGTTTCAACACAGGATGAACTTGAAGCTGCAGTAAAAGACGCAAAGAATGGTGACACAATCGTATTAGGTGAAGGAAACTTCTCAACATACGGTTTAACAGCAACAAAGGGTAAGTCTCTTACATTTGTTGGCCAGGGTTCAGGAAAGACAACTTGGGCTGTTGGTGTTCAAATTAGTGACGGACAGTACTACGGAGAATATAAGGGTGACTATAGCTTTGATGGCTCTGATACAGTGACATTCAAGAACATGAAGTTAACTCTTGGTTCTAACAACTATCTTGGATTTATAAGACTTCACAATTGGGTTGTTGAGAATGCTGTAATTGACGGTAAGATTACATACGGAGGCGTTAATTCTGCAACATTCAAGAATGTTACATTCAACGCACCTGGAAGCGACTACTCTTTTGAGCAGATTCAGGCAACAACAACTACTTTCGATGGTTGTACTTTTAACGGTGCTGGCAAGATTATCAATGCATACACTGAGGGCAGTGGAAGAACATACAATATTAATTATAAAGATTGTACTGTAAATTCTTCTAAGCCAAATAAGTCTGCTATTAACATTAAGGACAAGACTCATAACTATAACGTTACAATTTCAGGCAATAATATAGTAAATGGTCTTAAGCCAAACGCTTCAACATGTTCTCCAATCTTCATGGTAGAAAAGATTGGCGGTGCTGGTGCAGTAGTTACTGTTAATGGAAATACAGCTTGGGAAAATGGTCAAATTGTAGATCATATTCTTACTGCTGGTGCAACAGACAATGCGTTTACAGTTTCAGACGATGGAACATACAAGACATGTGACTATTGTGGATACAGAATTGACCTTTGTACTGTAACATTTGATCTTCAGGGTGGTTCTTCTAATGATGAACTCACATGTTCTGCAGATGTTGGTGGTAAAGTTGATGCTATAAGCACTCCATCAAAGGACGGCTTTGATTTTGTTGGATGGTATGCAGATGCCGAGGGAACAGAGGAATTTGATTTTGACGCTCCTCTTACTGGTGATGTTACAATTTATGCTGTATGGAAGGAAACTCCAGTCACAACAGAACCTACTACAAAGCCAGAACCAACAACAAAACCAACAACACAGGTTGTTGATGAGACTCCTCTTGCTACTACAAAGCCAGCAACCACTACATCAACAACAAGACCAACTACAACAGTTCCTTCAACAACAAGACCAGCTGCTGTAACACCTGCTACAACAGCACCTGCTACAACAACTCCAGCAACAACTGTTCCATCAACAGAAATTAAGGATGAAACACCACTTGCTTCTGGTCAGGATGTTTTAAGCGCACCAGATTCACTTTCAGTTGAAAGTACAGCTTCATGGGCCCTTCTTAATATGATTCTTGCTGTTGTTTCTATTGCAGTTGCTATTATTGAAACAATTAGATATGCTTCAAAGAAAACTCAAAACGGACTTGCAATGCTTGTTTCTATGCTTGCAGCTCTTGTTAATGTGGTTGTATTCTTTGTAACTGAATCTATTTCAAGTTCAATGATTTTTGTTGATAGCTTTACAGTAATTAATGCAGTAATTGCATTAGTTGGTTGCGTAGCAGCAATAATGCTTTCATCAAATTCACAAAAGAAAGAGAATAAAGCCACAAAATAATCAACCTTGCTAATAGGTGAATTGTGTATGAAAACACCACACTAGACTACATCTAGTGTGGTGTAGTTATTTTCTCATTTACATATGTCAAACATGCATAAAAAGTACATGAAGAACATTAGTAATATTGTCATTTTTCGAGTTGTTTTATAGTTATATATAGTGTAAACTGTTAACGAAATATGAACATTATTTAAATGGAGAAAAAAGGAGATTTCTTATGAACAAGTTTAAGAAGTACATAGCTGCATTTATGTTTGCTGTAATGCTCATAACTACAGTTGGCGTTGTTGGTCCTTTCTCTGTTCTTGCTGAAGCAGCATCTATTGCTCTTTATGTATCTGCAGACGGAAGCGACGATAACGACGGTTTATCTGAAGAGACAGCTATAGCAACACTTGCAAAGGCATCTACAATTGCCAATGCAGCTGAAGAGAAGTCAGTTACAATTACTATCCTTTCTGATCTCACATCTAATGCATGTGCAAGATTCTACGACAAGGACGTAACTATTGTTGGTGGTTCACACACAATTACTAGAGGAAGCGACTTCTCAACAATTAGCGACAATTACAGAAGCTGGTACAACCCAGCAATGATTGAAATCCAGACTGCTAAAGAATCATCAAGCCTTAAGATTACAAACTTAACACTTGACGATGCAAATAAAGTTCCATCAGGTGCAAATACTTATAAGTATGCTCCTCTTAGTGGAAAGAATGCACAGCTTGTACAGCCTGCAATCATTGAATCTACTCCTATTTATGATGTAAATATTACACTTGGTGAAGGCACTGTTCTTAAGAACTATGCTGGTATGTCAGCAGTTCGTATTGCTGGACCTGCTACACTTGTTATGAAGAGCACTTCAGCAATTGAAGGTGGTAGCAAGGGTAACGGCGCAATTGATTGTCAAAACGGTGCAGTAGTAATGGAAACAGGTTCTTCTATTACTGGAATGACAGGAGCAAATGCAATTTTTGCTTCAAATGCAAAGGTTACAATCAACGGTGAAATTGCTAACAACAAATTTAGCCACGCTTTACAGACAGGTGGAAACACTGAAACAAAGATTGGCTCAAACGGCTACATTCATGACAACAGTGTAAACTACGGTGCTGTATACATTAACGGTACAAACGACACACTTGAACTTTACGGAAAAGTAAATAACAACACATCATCAGATAGAGCTGGTGGTGTAGCTATTTCAAATAATGGTTCTAACAAGGTTGCAAACATGTACGCAGGTGCAGAAATTAACGGTAACGTTTCAAATAAGGAAGGTGCCGGCGGACTTCTTATTTCTTGCGGTACATTCACAATGAACGGTGGTACTATTAAAGACAACAAGGTAGTAGTAAATGCTGCTGGTATTGGCGGCGGTGTTCACGTTCGTCGTGGTGGTACTTTCATTATGAATGACGGTATTATTTCAGGCAACGAAGCAGCGGCTGCTGGTGGCGGTATTGCATACGAAGCTCACTACTATGGTGCTTTAGATCCTAACTTAGTACTTAATGGTGGTACTATTACAGATAATATCCAAAACGGTGACGTTTCAAATGATATTGCTGTTATTAAGACAACAAACACAGGCGTTAAGGCAAATAACAAAGGTTATGGTTATGCTGATAGCTACTATGTAAACAACGGTGCTAAATTAGGAAATGAAAAAGTTTTCTACACAAACGGAAACTTTAGCTTAACTTCTACAGATGGCACAAAGCAGGGTAATGCAAGCAAGACAAGTATTGATGCATTAACAGCTGCTTCAAACTCATACGGCTTTGGTTCTCCAATTGCTACACTTTGGAGAAGCTCAGATAAAACAGACCTTGCATTCTCAGATGTAACATTTGATTCATCTGCTCCAGTATATGTTATTGAAATGACTGCAGATGAAAATGGTAACGCTGTTAGCGGTACAGAAAAGGTTTATAAGGCAACAGTAGCAGAAACAATTAATGTTACTCTTCCAGCTGCAGGTCAGAACGGATCAGTTGTTGCTCTTGTTCAGCCAACAGTTGACTATGGTACACTTACAATTTCTCAGGATGAGTCAATTACTAAGGATTCAAGAGTAGATGAATACACAGTAAACTACACTGAGAACTTTGATATTACAGATAACCTTCTTTCAATGATGAAGGTTGAAAATGGCGCAAGCGACATTACATTCACAGTAGAACTTGATTCAAGACTTGCTCCAAATGATGATGTAGCAGTAAACAGCCCAATTTTTGAGAAGGCTTCTGCAGCAGTTGACGGTTCTACAGTTACTGTAACAGCTACTCTTAAGGATGGCTGGCAGAGTGCAACTGGTACAACAACTGTAACAGGTACAGCAACACTTGCTAAGGGCGACTTCAAGGTAGATGACACTCTTGATAGCACAGCTACATTCAAGGCTACAGTAGGCACACAGAAGGTTCTTGTTCCATCAGATAAGGCTTCAACTCTTATGAAGGATGAAGTTCTCTTCACAGTTACATATGACCTTCAGGGTGGTAAGTCAGACGACGAACTTGTTTATACAGGACATGACTTCGACACAGATATTAAGAAGATTGCTGATCCTACAAAGGATAACAACAAGTTCCTTGGTTGGTATTCAGATGCTGAAGGCAAAGAGAAGTTTGATTTCTCAGCTCCTCTTACAGGCGATGTAACAATCTACGCTGTATGGGAAGAAATTACAACAACTCCTACAACAAAGCCAACAGAACCAACAACAAAGATTGATGACGACACACCTCTTAACCCAACTAAGCCATCAACAACAAAACCAAGTAGCACAACAACTACAACAACTACAACAACAGCACCAGCTACAACAGCTCCTGCTACAACAAATACATCAACTACAGCAACTACAACTAGACCTTCAACAACAACTCCTGCTACTACAGCACCAGCAACAACAGCTCCTGCTGAGCAGACAGTAATTGATGAAGAGACACCACTTGCTTTAGAAGATAATCTTCTTGAGTCACCAGATTCACTTTCAATTGAAAAGTCATCTTCATGGGCTCTTCTCAATGTAATTCTTGTTGCAGTTTCTCTTGTTGCAGCAGTAGTTGAAACAATTAAGTTTGCTTCTAAGAAGTCAAAGAACAATAATGGATTTGCATTTATTGTTGCAATGTTTGCATTAGTTGCAAATGCTCTTGTTCTCTTCATGACTGAAGACTTCACAGCACCAATGGCATTTGTTGATAGTTACACAGTCCTCAATGGTATGATTACTCTTGTTGGCTGCGTTACAGCAATTGTTTTATCAGCAGTTAAAAAGAACAACAAAAGCCAGAAAACATCTAAATAATTAAACAAAGCATAAAAACACCCTCTAGGAAGTTCCTAGAGGGTGTTTCTTTTTTAGTTTGACATTGTCATTAACTTCTCATAATACTTCTTCATTGGCCCTCTAAGAGCGGGGAAGAGTACAAGTGCAATGGCAAAGTTTCCGGCGCAGTGTACCAGGTCAAAAGGAATACCAGCAACCCACCAGCTGAAGGCGTATGCAGGTCCTCCTATGACAAGGCAAACGGGAGTACAGAATGCTCCAAAGAGTAGTCCGAATATTCCTGAAATGACTGCCCAAATAATTCTGTTGTCATTGTTTCTACATAGCCACGCAGTGCCTGCTAGTATAAGCCATATGTACAGGTACATAATAGACCAGGTATTTAAACCCCACAGAATGAATTCCATGGCTACGTAGGTATAAATTGGATAAATACATTTCCAGCCGAACGTGACGGCGAACAACATTACCATAAGAGAAACAGGCTCAATATTTGGGAGCGGGATCATTGCCACCTTCATGGCAAAGGTTAACGCTCCCATTATTGCAAACAGTGTAAGTTCTCTTAAGGTGAGTTTAACGTTAGTTTTCTTATGCTGCTGCATCTGAAGAAGCGTCAGCCTGGTAAACTTCGTAAGCGAGCTTGAATGTGTCGCCGTCGTTTACTGGCTGCTGATCAGCACCATACTGACCATACTCACCGTTAACATAGATTGACCAGTATGATCCATCTGTGTTGTAGTCAGCTTTTTCACCGTCAACTGCTGTAATGAAGAGACCGTAGTCGCTGTCTTCGCCTTCAATAAGATTGTTCTCTTTGAGAACTTCTGCAAGATACTGTGCGTCTGTCTTGTAAGTGAAGTCCTTTGTGCTCTGGTCAGCGTGAACAACCTGAACCTTGATTGTCTTTGCGCCTTCAGATGTCTTTGGACCAAATGCAATCCAGCATCCAACAGCAGCTGCTACAAGAACAACAATAGCTACAACAGCAGCAATAACCTTTTTGTTAATTGGTTTCTTTTCCATTTTAAAAACTCCTTTGTTTTTAATATATGTCGTCTGGAAATGTAAAAAAATGCACGTTCAAAAATGAACGTGCAAATAAAACATGTCATGCATGCGGTTTATTCACACTTCCAGTTTCGGCAGAAGTGATATTTCAAACCCACGTATCTGACTTATCCTAAACGGCTTCACAGTGACCGACTCGCAAGGCTTTTCACCTTATTCCGTGTCCCAATTTAATGAGTGGTTTGAAATAGTATATAAAATTTACAAGGCACATTATACCACAACTTAGGCGTTGCTTGTAGCCTTTTCTTGTTTTGCAAGCTTTCTCTTTTTAGAAAATCTTACACCGTCTTTGTCTGCAATGGTAATTCCAATGAATCCCATAATGAGACATCCAATTGGCATGAGCCAGTTGAATACTGCCCAAGGACCATATTCAACTACGCCTATTCCAAGTGTGCTTGCAATGAATACACCACAAGTGTTCCATGGAATGAGAGCGGATGTTACTGTTCCAGAACTTTCAAGCGCATTTGAAAGAGTGGTTGGGCTGAGACCCATCTTTTCATATTCCTCTGAATACATTCTGCCTGGAACAACAATTGAAATGTACTGCTCTGGCATAACTGCATTTGAAACAACGCATGTTGCTTCTGTAAGAGCAAGAAGTCCAATTGGTTTTTTAACAAGTACTTTAAGCTTATCAACAATAACTGATAACTGGTGAGTTTCTTCCATAATGCCACCGAACATCATTGCAATGATTGTCATGGCAATAGAGAAGGTCATATTCATAAGACCGCCCTTGTTAAGGAGCTCGTCAATTTCATAAATTCCAGTCTCACAAGAGAAACCATCCATACCACAACTGAAGAGAGAACCAACTGTGCACTCTGGCTGGAAGATTAGGCCTACAATGCCACCTACAAAAATACCAAGAGTAATACCAGGAATGGCAGGGACTTTAAG
>DCGS01000066.1:18711-22467 GCA_002314645.1 Ruminococcaceae bacterium UBA1772 | reverse complement strand
GCGAAGAACTCGTATAAAAAGAAAAACACCCAAATGTCTAAACGGCATTTGGGTGTTTTGTTTAGCTTGCTTTTAAATTCTTAGAGCCACTTACAATGAAACCAATGTTTGAAATAGAACTTCCTTTGTTTATTTGACCATTGTAATCCATTGAAGTGATTGTTAATTTGTTACCAGATACTGTATAGTTACCACACCAGCCACTTGATAGTTTCACGGTTTCATTAAACGGAATTGTTACTTTCCAACCGGTGTAATTTTCATTACTTTTATTGGTTAAGGAAAGTTCATATTGATAGAATGTCTCTTCTCCGGACACCCATGAGTTTGAAAGTTTTAGAGAATATGCTGGCGTACCAATGACTGCCTTTGTCGTTTGAACGGCGGTGGTTGTAGGAGGAATATAGGTGTAAGTTGTTGTGTTTTTAGCACTAGTTATACCTGAATCTACACCTTGAAGACTTGTCTTTCCTGTTAGGATGTTGTAATACCATTTTCCAGATGGAGATAAATCTGAATATGAGAATCCACTTGTTTTTGAACATCCACTACTAATTAGCGCAGATGATTCTGATTTGTTTGATAGATTCCAGGCACAGTAACTAATGCCGTATTTGTTTAAGAGACTAATCCATTTGTTCCCTTGTGATTCATTTAATCCGCCATTTCCAGAAGCATCAGAAATACCGAATTCCGTAACAAAAATAGGTAGTCCAGCGTTGATTGCAGCAGCAACTGTGTTTCTGTAACTTTCCTGGTGGGTGCCTGCATAGAAGTGGAAAGCATACATTATGTTACTGTATTTTGTTATAGGGTTTGCCACTGCTTTGTCCACTTCTTGAGACCAAGTAGGTGTTCCAACAATAACAACAGCATCACCATCATATTGTCTTATGACACCAATTATTGTTTCGGCATAAGATTTAATTTGAGACCAGGATGTACCACCATTTGGCTCGTTGCATATTTCATATATTACATGACTATTGTTTTTATATTTGTTTGCCATTTCAGCAAAGAAACTCTTTGCTTCGTTGATATGGGTGTTTGGATTTCCATCAGAAAGAATATGCCAGTCAATTATTGCATACATTCCATTGTTAGTAGCATAGGAAACACCATTGTTAATAAGCCTTTTTAGGTTTTCCCTGTTGCCTCCAGTACAGTATCCACCATATTCAGCGGTATACATTGCAAGACGAATTACATTGCAGTTCCACTTGGTCTTAAGTTCAGAAATGAGACTTGCATTAACATATTGAGGGAACCATGCAAGTCCATGTGTGCTAACTCCTCGAAGTTGTACTTGCTTTCCGCTACTGTTTACAAGTTTTCTACCTTTTACTGAAAGTCCACCAGAGAAAACAGGCGAGTAGTTGCCACTCATATTTCCACTGTTGGAACCTGAATTGTTGAGTGCGTTACTACCCTTGTTGCCACTTGTTTTTACTGTGGTTTTACCTGTATTTTTAGTAGTTGCTGTTTGATTGTTTTGAATGGTTGTTTCAGGTGTTTCTGCTACAGTTGCTTCAGACTCACTGGAAACTATAGTGGGAATTGTAGTAGTTTGTTCATTAACTTTTTGAGTCGGTTTCTGCGATTCATTATTTTTTAGTCCCTTAACATAGCCTGGGACAAGTCCAACTATGCAAATTATTATTGCCAAAATGTATATTAAAATAGCCTTTGGTCTAGATACTGTTTTCATTTTATCACCCAAAAAAATTTTACTACTGTGTAGATACAATGTCAAAGAGTAACAAGAAATTTTGAAGTTGAATAGTATTGTACTGGAGGGTTTCATATGAAGAAGATTTCTTTATCAGCACTATCTGTCTCTTTCTGTGGGATCTTGCTCAATCTATTTCTAACTATACTTAAAGTTGTTGTTGGCATAGTGGGACACTCGCATGCACTGGTTGTTGACGGCATACATTCGTCCACGGATCTTTTGGCTTCGTTCGTGGTTTCCGTGGGGATAAAGCTGTCGGCAAAGCCGGCGGATGAACAGCATCCGTATGGTCATGAACGGTTTGAGAGCGTTACGGCTATTATTGTTTCAATAATACTTTTCTTAACCGCTCTCACCCTTGGGTACAGTGCCGTGTGTGACTTGCTGGATGGCGAGTTCATGAATTCGCCTTTGCCGACAACGCTTGCGGTTATAACTTCTTTGGTGCCTATTGTTTTCAAAGAGGGCTTTGCCCGTTTTGAAAAACATATGGCAAAGAAACTTTATTCGGAAGCTTTAGTTGCTGACGCAACACATCATAGAACGGACGCACTTGTTTCCATTGGTGTTTTAATAGGCGTGGCATCTGGTCACTTTGGTTTCCCAGTTGCAGACAGACTTGCAAGCTGCGTAATATCACTATTTATTCTAGTTGCAGCACTTGAAATGTTTGACGATGCAGTATGTAAAATGGTCGACAAATCAGCTCCAAAGAATTTTGAAAACCAAATTCTTTGTTTTATAAATTCTGTTTTGCCAATGGAAACAAAGGTGGATATAAATAGTAGGGCGTTTGGATCTAAGTACTATATTGACGTAATCCTATATGCAGATGGTGAAAAGAACATAAAAAAATACCTTCAACTTTCCGAGCTGATAAGTAGGGGCGTTGAAGGCAAATTTGAAAATGTAAAAGGATGTAATGTTCTATTTAAAGAGATATAAACTAATTGACAATGGCACACCAAAAAACTATAATTTTTAAGTATTTAAAAAGTATAAGTTGGTGCGAAAATGTCAAAACAAAAACTTTCAATGGACGTTCTCATGGTTGGAGCGGGAGCAGTTGCTGTAAGCTACCTTACAGAGAAAATTCTCCTCACTCCAAAGAAGAATATTAAGATTGCAGATGACGTAACAATTCCTGTTGCGGGTGTTTTTGCGCTCTCTCAAGAGTATGTTGCCGCTATGGTAAAGGTAGCACTTAATAGTGCGCTCCCTTTCTATGCAAAGACAATGAGTTCTCTCTTTGAAAAGTTTAAAGTTCGCACATATGCACGTGACACAGTATGCTGGCTCGTGTACGACTTCCTTGGCAAATATTCACTCAACACAGCACTTAACTTAGTTCTCAGCCATACAAAGTTTGGTGGGGAAGAACAGTACAAGAATGTTGTAAGTGACTTAATCCAGAAATACATCGCAGAAAAAGCAGACAGAGACGTAATAATCAAGAATATTACAGACGAAATAATTAAGGTACTTCGTACTCTTAGTGAGGGTACACTTGTGTCTCTCATTTTCAATGACAAGTTTGCATCTGCCCTTTCAGGCACAATTGCTGCTGCGGTTGACAGATTCATAGAGAATGAAGCTGCATCAAAAATTACTGACTTCGTATTTGACATTGCAGGTCACCTTGAGAAAATGACAATTCCAAACCTTCTTGCAAACGCATTCGGCATTACAAGAGAAGTTTTGGCATCATATGTAGACTTAGCATACGACCTTCTTCTTGGTGAAAAAATGGTTGAAACATTTGAACAAGCACGTTTTGGCGATGCATTATATGATTCAATCATGTCAGTTGACTTCGACGCAGTAGACAGAATGCTTAGAACAGACATGAAGAAGGATGCTTTAAGACTCGTCTTCTCATCCGCTTCAAGTGCGGTTTACTTCTACCAGGGAGCAACAAAGTTTGTCGTTAAGAATTCTTTGAAGCTTGAAAGAGCAAAAAATCTTAGAAATAAGGTTAAGACAAAGTTTAGCAGAAAGAAAAAAGAAAAAGCTCCAGAAGAAAA
>DCGS01000066.1:11295-18669 GCA_002314645.1 Ruminococcaceae bacterium UBA1772 | reverse complement strand
TAAAACAGATAAAAAATAAGACCTGAGGAATTCCTCAGGTCTTTTCTTTATCTGTTGTTTAAAAGCTTCTTTACTAAAAGCATAAGTCCTGTTGCAATGATTGTTGCAAAGAAGAACATTGTAATTCCTATGCAAATAACACTAAAGAATTGAACGGACTTAAGCTGGTCTGCGGCGTCTCCTACCATTTGAGCAACCTCTGACTCCAAGCGTTCCATAACAGCTACGTAGTAGGATGTTGTAAGGAGTGAGAAGAGTCCGCCAAGTCCTCCAAATACGAAAGAGAGAATCCAGAAAAGAAGTCGTTCTGTTCTAAATGCAAGAACTTGAAATGCAATAATTGCAATGAAGAATAATACGAATACAATGATTGGTACTGCAAAGCTCATTTATATTCCTCCAATCTGCTTCTCATTATATATCATAATGCCATTTCTCTCAAGTAGGTCTGCTGTAATTCCGTTTCCTTCTTTCTTTTTATGAGAAAAGGTGCCGTCATATACTTGACCGTATCCGCAGGAAGGACTGTTTGACTTGAGAATTGCCTTTTTGCAACCGAAGGTTTTTGCAAGCATGAGAGCACTTTCTGCTCCGCGTTCAAAGTTTTCGGTTACGTCTTCGCCGTTCTTGTTAATAACACGACCGTCAACAATTTCTGCTGGAACGCGAGGAATAGGAAGACCGCCAAGGCATTCTGGACAAACAGGAATTAAGTTGTAGTTCTTTTCAAGAACTTCACGTCCTTCAAGAGAGTTTGCCCCGCCGTCATATTTGCATTTAATGCCAAGAAGACACTGGCTAACTAAAATGTTTTCCTTAGGCTTTTTTGCTTCCAGTCTGTAGATAGGGAAGCCCTGACTTGAAAATCTGTGTTCATATTCTGTTACAACATTTTCTTCAATGTCTGAGTTGTGAAGGTCAAGAGAAATGTTTTCAACTCTCCAGCCACACCTTGAGAATTCTTCAAGTGAGTATTCAAAGAAATGCATGTTGTCTGTCTTTTGGCAGATGATTGCATTGTCCATTAAAAGCTCGTTGTATATTTTAAGGAAACGCTCGTTTGTAAGTCTGTGACTTTTATATGCATTCTTAGGATATGGGCAAGAAAAGTTTAAATAAATTCCAGCAATAGATTTGTCTGGAATAAAGCAAGGCAGGTATTCTGCCCCGCATTTGACAAATCTAACGTTTGGAAGTTCATCGTTTCTTGCCTTTTCGGCTGCTGCAACAATGACGTTTTGAACCTTCTCAACTGCAAGGAAGTTCCAGTTTGGATGAAGCTTTGCCATTTCACAGGCAAACTGACCCTTGCCGCAGCCTATTTCAAGATAAACAGGATTGTCGTTTCCAAAAAGCTCTTTGAAATCTATGTAATCTTTGTTTAGAACAGCTGTGTTGAAGTTTTTGTCCTCAGTAGTGAAGGACATAAGGTATTCGCCACAGTTTTCTGTTCTAGATTCAAGATGTTTCTTTTTTCTCATTCGCATGAATAATTACCTCTTGATTTTGAATCTGTTTGACTTTAGAATTCTAACATAAAGCAAGGCTTTAAACAACATAATATATAAGAAATATAAAGAATCTTAAAAAAATACTTGCATAGCTCGCTTGTTTCTGTTATTATGTTTAGGCATTCGTATCCTTGTCTGTCCGGACAAGGGGTTTGATACTTATAAAAGTTAGTACCGAAGCGGACGGTCCTCTGACAAGAAATTGTGAATGAACGTTCTGAAAAATTTAAGGAGGAAAAAGTATGGACGCACTCAAGATTATGACTGAAGGCATGATCAAAGAAGACAAGCCACAGTTCGAAATCGGTGACACAATTAAGGTTCACGTAAACATTAAAGAAGGTAACAGAGAAAGAATCCAGGTATTCGAAGGTACTGTTATTGCTAAGCGTGGTAGCGGAGTTTCTGAAACATTCACAGTTCGTCGTGTTTCTTACGGCGTAGGTGTTGAAAGAGTATTCCCACTTAACTCACCAAACGTTGCTAAAGTTGATATCGTTCGTCGTGGTAAGGTTCGTAGAAGCAAACTCTACTATCTCCGTGACAGAGTTGGTAAGGCAGCTAAAGTTAAGGAAAAGATCTAAAAATCTTAAAACAAAGAGGGGACAATGTGTCCCCTCTTTTTGTTTTATTGCTTTTAAATTTCTTTTATAGTAAAATAATATAGTTAATGACAAAGAAGGAGGTGTCTTCTTGAGAGTCGAGTTTTACGAAGTGAATTTTAAAAAACCAAAGTCCGTATTTAGAACTATTTGCGGAGACGTTTATGACTTTGTTTCAATGTTCATGACTGCAGTCGTTTGCGTAATGATTACACTCGTATTTTTCTTTAGACTTGCAACAGTAGAAGGCTCTTCCATGAATCCAACTTTGTCTGATCAAGATCAGCTGCTCATTTCAAATGTAACCACAGACTACAAGCGTGGAGACATAGTGGTTGTGTCTAGGCATGAGGATGTTTCCATAATTAAACGTGTAATTGCCGTTGCGGGAGACACCATAGACATAAACTTTGAAAAAGGCGAAGTATATTTAAACAATGAACTTTTAAATGAACCATACATACTTGAACCGACATACAGTTCTTTCCCAGACGGACCTGAATTTCCACTGAAGGTCCCTGTAGGATATCTTTTTGTAATGGGAGACAACAGGAATAACTCGCTGGATTCCAGGAGCGGGGAAATAGGACTTGTTAACGAACAGAGTATTCTTGGAAAAATGATATATGAATTTGACAATACGGAGGCACCAGCATGGATGACAATAATGCAGTAGAAAGAACATTTAAAGAAAAGGCTGTAGACCTTTTATATGAGGCAGTAAGTGTATTTGTAACTGCCGTTGTAATTATTATGCTTGTATTCACATTCGTAATAAGATTTGTTGGTGTAGTTGGTGAGTCTATGGAACCAACCCTCCACACAGGTGACTGGGCATTAATTATGCAAACAGAATTCTACCACCCAAGATATGGCGATGTAGTTGTTATCTCTCAGCCAAACAGCTACCACGAAAATATCATCAAACGTATTATTGCAACTGAAGGACAGTCTGTAGACATTGACTTCACTACAGGTAAAGTCTTCATTGACGGTGGAGAGGCTGTTGAACCATACCTTGGTTCTCCAACAACAAACTACTATGACATGGAATTCCCACTTACAGTACCAGAAGGATATGTATTTGTAATGGGTGACAATAGACAAAAATCAATCGACTCCAGGTCTACAACAATTGGTCTCATTCGCACAGACTACATTTTAGGTGCTGCAAAATGGGCAATTACTGAGAACGGTAGAGTCGATCTAGAACTTTAATATTTAGTTTTTCATTGCTTCTTCAAAAACAGGAAGAAGACCGTAGTTGTCATTTCTATGAACTGGAAGCTGGTAAATGTCGTGTCCAGGGAAGTCGTTTCCTTCAATGAGGGAAGGACCGTCAGGTCCCAGGCAAACATCCCAGCCAACATATCCAACCTCTGGAATTATGTTGCAAGCTTCTTCACAGAAGGCTTTAACTTCATTCCACATTGGAATTTGAACTCCAACAATTGGTGCACCCGTATATGGATGAACATCATATACTTTAGTTGCTTTGTCAATGGCTTTGAATTTTATTACGCCATCATTTATGTCAATGGCAGCTGCCATACCACCATGGTTGAAGTTATCAACTGAATTGCCGTCGTTGCCAATTCGAAGGAATGCGGCAACGACCTTTTTGTTAAGAGTAACAACACGAAGAGTGTTAATTGAAAGAGGATAAATGTTATTTATTACCTCGTGCTGAACAGCACACTCTTCTGCAAGTATTTGACCGTTTTCAACGAGTCTCTTGTAAAGCTCGTCTATGTTTTCTTTTGTGGTGTCTATTTTTTCTACACCCTTACCACACGCAAGACCAACTGGCTTTACAACTATTTCAGAGTGCTTTTCTGTGAACTCTTTGAATTCATCTAGGTTCTCACCAGTAAGTTCAAGAAAGTCTCTTTTAACGAAGTCCTTGAAAAGTCTGTTGAAGACAATTTTGTCTTCAAACTTTTGAGCGGCTTCAGGGTTATTATATTTTTTGTAAATGGCATTGTTAATACCACGAGTAATAATTGTTTTTCTTTCTTTGCCATTCATGTTGTACATTTGGAACTGGTAGTAGTCCATATAGCCTGCCTGGTATTTAAGACCGCAGTAAATGACATCAAAGAATGTAATAATTCTGTTCTTGCCACTCTTTTCATGGACCTGATTAATTGTTTTAAACATGTTTCCAAATGACATGTAGCGAATACGTCTAATGAGGTAACGTGCTTTACCCAAATTTGTCACTTCCTATATTATTCATTAGTTAGAATTATATAGCACATAAATATAAAAATGCAACAAGGAGAAAATCATGGCAGACTTTCAAAGACAAACCGTTCAATGGTTTCCAGGCCATATGGCGAAAACAAGAAGAAAAATAAAGGAATCACTCTCACTCGTAGACGGAGTGGTAGAGCTTCTTGACTCACGCATTCCACTTAGTAGTAGAAACCCTGAAATAGATGAAATGACCAGTGGAAAACCTAGAATTATTCTTCTTAACAAGTGCGATGTTGCAGACGAGAAAGCCACAAGAGAGTGGATTTCATATTTTGAAAAAATAGGTGCCTATGCCATTCCTGTTGACTGTAAAACAGGAAAGGGCTTAAATGCTTTCGAAGGCGTTGTAAAAAAAGCACTTTCAAAAAAGATTGAGCAAAATATTGCGAAGGGTATGCCTGGTAAGGCGCTCAGACTCATGGTGGTTGGTATTCCAAACACAGGTAAGTCATCCTTCATAAATAAAATGAGCGGGCGTAACCGTCTTAAGGTGGCAGACCGTCCTGGTGTTACAACAAGCAACCAGTGGGTTGTATGCGGAAACGGTATTGAACTCCTTGACACACCAGGTGTTCTTTGGCCAAAATTTGAGGATCCAATAGTTGGTGACAGACTTGCGTTCATTGGTTCCGTAAAAGATGAAATTATGGACTGTGAAACAATTGCAGTTCGTCTTTTAGAGGTCCTTAAAGAGGAGTATCCTGAAAGACTCATTGAAAGATATAAAATAACTGAAGAGGACTGCACCTTTGAGGCCTTTGAAGTGCTTGAAGCCATTGGCAGAAAGCGCGGTATGAAAGCACGTGGGGGCGATGTAGACACAGAGCGTGCAGCAAACACTCTTCTTGATGAATACCGTGGAGGAAAGCTTGGAAGACTTACCTTTGAAAGACCTCCAAAGGAATAAGGTGCAATATGGCAAATAAAGAAAACAGAGAAAAAACTGTCCCTACATATGAATACGAAAAAGCCGCAATGGAAAAGGGCTTTTCCGCTGTATGCGGAATAGATGAGGCGGGTCGTGGCCCACTTGCAGGACCAGTGTTCGCCGCTGCCGTAATCCTTCCTGTGGATGTTGAAATTCCAGGGCTTAACGACTCAAAGAAACTCACTGAGAAAAAGCGCGAAGCACTTTTTGATGAAATAATTGAAAAGGCAGTGGCGTACAGTGTGGCCTCTGCGTCTGAAAAGGAAATTGACGACATTAACATTCTTCAGGCAACTTTCCTTGCCATGAGACGCGCCGCAGAGGGACTTGGCGTTGACCCTGACTATGCACTTATAGACGGCAACAAAAAGCCAGGACTTTCCTGTGAGGAAGAGTTCGTAATAAAGGGTGATGCAAAGTCAATGTCTATTGCTGCAGCGTCAATCCTTGCAAAGGTAACAAGGGACAGGTATATGCTTGAAATGGCAAAGCTTTTCCCACAGTACCAGTTTGAAAAGCATAAGGGCTATGGTACAAAGCTTCACTACGAAATGATTTCAGAATATGGGGTATCTGAAATACATAGAAAATCATTCCTTAAGAAAATATTAAATCCAGAGGAATGAGAAAAGACGGAATTGGTGTGCAAGGCGAAGAAAAGGCCACTCAGTTCCTAAAGAAAAAAGGCTATGAAATCCTTGAAAGAAACTTCATTTCAAGGTTTGGAGAAATAGATATAATTGCAAAAAAGGATGAATACATCTGCTTTGTTGAGGTTAAGACAAGAAAGCATGGATCAATAGAGAGGCCAGAATTTTTTGTGGATATTTTAAAGCAAAAGAAACTTATTCTTACTGCGGACGTATTTCTTTCAACTAATGAGAATTTTGCAAATTTACAGCCAAGATTTGACTGCGTATTCGTATTTTTCAACGAAAAGGAAAAAACATTTTCATTAAACTTGTGTGAAAATGCCTTTTATATTGAATAAACCGTGTAAATACTTGACATTCTGTTATTTCAAAGTAAACTATAACAAAGATATTTTTTACAGTTATATGTAATTAAAGGGAGTCCTAGATATGTTCTATACAAGTACAAGAGACAAATCACTTAAAGTAACTGCTTCTGAGGCAATTACTAACGGTATTTCAAAGGAAGGCGGACTTTTCGTTCCATGCGAAATTCCAACACTTTCTGAAACTGATATTTCAGAAATGGTAGGATTGTCTTACATTGAAAGGGCTAAGAAAATCCTTGCTCTTTACCTTACAGACTTCTCTGCTGAAGAACTTGACTACTGCGTTAATGGCGCTTACGGCGGACAGAAGTTTGACAGTGCAAAGGTTGCTCCAATAGTTGACCTTTCAGAAAAGGCAAAGGTTCTTGAACTCTTCCGTGGACCTACATGTGCTTTTAAGGACATGGCTTTACAGCTCCTTCCATACCTTCTTACAACTGCTTCAAAGAGAGCAGCTCCAGACAAAGAAATTGTAATCCTTGTTGCTACATCAGGTGACACAGGTAAGGCTGCACTTGAAGGCTTTAAGGATGTAGATAGAACAAGAATTCTTGTATTTTACCCAGCACACGGCGTAAGCCCAATGCAGAAGCTTCAAATGACAACTCAGGAAGGAAAGAACGTTGGCGTTTGTGCAATCAACGGTAACTTCGACGACGCACAGAGCAGCGTAAAGAAGATCTTCACAGATAAGAAGGTTGCAGAGAAGCTTGCAGAAAACGGACTCATGTTCTCATCTGCAAACTCAATCAACTGGGGCCGTCTTGTTCCACAGATTGTTTACTACTGCAGTGCTTACTGTGACCTTCTTGAAAACGGTTCAATTAAAATGGGCGACAAGATGAACGTTGTAGTTCCAACAGGTAACTTCGGTAACATTCTTGCTGCTTACTATGCAAAGCAGATGGGTATTCCAGTAGGAAAGCTCGTTTGTGCTTCTAACTCAAATAACGTACTTACAGACTTCCTTACAACAGGAACATATGATAGAAACAGAGACTTCTTTACAACAGTTTCTCCTTCAATGGACATTCTCATTTCAAGTAACCTTGA
>DCGS01000066.1:8372-11165 GCA_002314645.1 Ruminococcaceae bacterium UBA1772 | reverse complement strand
TACACAGACGAAGAGTCAACACTTAAGACAATTAAGGAAACATACGAAGGAAAGAATTATCTTGCAGATACTCATACAGCTGTTGCCATTAAGGTATATGACGACTATGAGGCAAGCTCAGGAGACAACAACGTTACTGTAATTGCTGCTACAGCAAGCCCATATAAGTTTGCAAAGAGCGTTATTACTGCTGTTTCTGGTTCAGCTCCAGAGGTTCCAGAGTTTGAAATGGCTGACATTCTTTCAAAGGAAACAGGAACAAAGATTCCAGCTCCACTTGCTGGTCTTAAGGATAAGGAAGTACGTTTCACATCTATATCAGAAATTGCTGATATGGAACAGTGCGTATATGACCTTTTAGGCATCTGATTTGATGAAAAAGGGACTGCCCGCACGAGCAGTCCCTTTTATATTTTTGCGAATTATTTGCAGTTCTCACATGGTTTGAAGGTTGAGCAAAGTGTCTCTCTGCTCTTTGTTGCCTTGCTGTTGCTGATTTCAACAACATTTGCAGAGCAATGATTTGGATCTTCATGATATTCGCAATTTTTTACGCTACAACTAATGCAGTTCTTTGAATTATCAAACATAGTATTCGACCTTTCATAATTTCTGTGCGGAATATCCGCCTTTGTTATTATGTGCAGGAACAGGAGTTTTATTATGTCAATTTTTACAATTGGAGACACACACCTGTCTTTTGGCGCAGATAAGCCAATGGATGTATTTCCAGGCTGGCAGGATTATGTTCCCAAACTTACTAAAAACTGGAAAAATTTAATAAGCTCCGAAGATACTGTCATAATACCTGGTGACATAAGCTGGGGGCTTAGCCTTGAAAACGCATTGCCAGATTTAAAATTTTTAGATGAACTTCCAGGAACTAAAATCATTTCAAAGGGAAACCACGACTATTGGTGGGGAACAATGAAAAAGATGAATGAATTCCTAGAAGAGAATGAAATTAAAACAATTAAGTTTCTTCACAACAACGCGTATGAGGTTGAAGGAAAGGCCATTTGTGGCTCTCGTGGATGGTTTTTTGACGACGACACAGATGAGGCTGAAAAAATAATAAATCGCGAGTGCGGACGCCTTAAAATGTCCATAGATGAAGCAAAGAAACTGAATTTACCAGTTGTAGTATTTCTCCATTATCCGCCAATATCCAGGGAAAAACAGTGCGAGCCAATAATGGAAATTCTAAAAAACGAAGGCATAGAAACATGCTTTTATGCACACCTTCATGGAAACTCAATTGCATACGCAGTTCAGGGCGTTTGTGAAGGAATAGATTTCAGACTTGTATCAGCTGATTCGCTTAAATTTTGCCCACTTAAGATATATTAAAAAAGTAGTAGAAAAATAGAGAATCATCTGTTATAATATATTAGTTTTATAGAAACATAATTTCTAGGGGGATTAAAATGAGTTTAAAGTCTTCAAAAAAGATTGAGACAAATGTGTATGAACTTGAAATTGCAGTAGATGGAAAGACATTCCAGGAAGCAATTGAAAAGGCATACCAGAAAGTTAAAAAGCAGGTTGCAGTACCAGGCTTCCGTAAGGGTAAGGCAACACGCGGAATGATTGAAAAGTACTATGGCGAAGAAGTATTCTACAACGATGCTTTTGAAATCCTTTATCCAGACGCTGTAGAGGCTGCTGTTAAAGAAGCAGGCCTTGAGCTTATTGACAACCCATATGACATTGACGTTCCTGAAATTTCAAAGGACGGTCTTTTGTTCACACTTAAGGCTCTTGTTAAGCCAGAAGTTGAAATCAAGGGCTACAAGGGATTAAAGGTTGAAAAGGCTTCAGCTGACGTTACAGCTAAGGACGTTGACGCTCAGATTGACCAGATGCTTGACAGAAGCGCTCGTTTCGTTGAGGTTGACAGAAAAGTTAAGAAGAACGACATGGTTACTATCGACTTCGAAGGCTTCGTAGATGACGTTGCTTTCCCAGGCGGTAAGGCTGAAGAATATGAGCTTAACATTGGTTCAGGTCAGTTCATCCCAGGCTTTGAAGATCAGATCATTGGTCATAAGGCTGGCGAGGAATTCGACATTCAGGTTAAGTTCCCAGAAGAGTATGGTGCAGAAGACCTTGCAGGTAAGGATGCAACATTCAAGATTAAGCTTCACACAATTAAGGAGAAGCAGCTTCCAGCACTTGATGATGAGTTCGCTAAGGACGTATCTGAGTTCGACACACTTAAGGAACTCAAGGCTGACACAAAGAAGCGTCTTCAGGAGCAGAAGGCAGAGCAGGTTGACGCTGAGTTTGAGAACGCAATTCTTGAGCAGCTCGCTGGTCTTGTAGAAGGCGAAATTCCTGAAGTAATGTATGAGAAGCAGATTGATGACGCAATCAACGAATTCGGTTATCAGATGCAGTCTCAGGGTATGGACCTTGACATGTACCTTCAGTTCACAGGCATGAAGGCAGAAGACCTTCGTGAAAGCTTCAGAGAAAGAGCAGTAATGCAGGTTAAGTGCAAGCTTGCTCTTGAGAAGATTGCTGAACTTGAAAAGGTTGAAGTTTCAGACAAGGACGTTGATGATAGAATCAACCAGATGGCTGCTGACTACGGCGTAGAAGCAGACGTTGTTAGAAAGGCTTTCGGTTCTGAGGATATTGCTCGTGACCTTAAGTCAACAAAGGCTCTTGACGTTGTTAAGGCTGCAGTTAAAGTAACAGAGAAGAAGGCTGCTGCTAAGAAGACAACAAAGAAGGCTGAAGATGCTGCTGAAGAAAAGCCAGCAAAGAAGACAGCTACAAAGAAGACAA
>DCGS01000066.1:0-8293 GCA_002314645.1 Ruminococcaceae bacterium UBA1772 | reverse complement strand
AAGAAGGCTGACGACGCTGAAGAAAAGCCAGCTAAGAAAACAGCTGCTAAAAAGCCAGCTGCAAAGAAGACAACAAAGAAAACTGAGGAATAATCAATTTACTTTGATTAAAACTTCATAAAACAACCAATAATAAGGCGACGAGATTGCCTCGTCGCCAATTCTTTTACAGGAGGCAATTTATGAGCTTAGTACCATATGTCATTGAACAAACAAACAGAGGCGAACGTCAGTATGACATTTTTTCTCGTCTTTTAGAAGACAGAATTATTGTTCTTTCTGACCAGGTAAACGACCAGACAGCAAGCCTTGTAGTAGCTCAGCTTCTTTATCTTGAAGGACAGGATGCAGAGAAGGATATTAACCTCTATATCAACAGCCCAGGTGGATCAATTTCATCAGGCTTTGCCATCTATGACACAATGCAGTACATCAAGTGTGACGTTTCTACAATCTGCGTAGGTATGGCAGCATCTATGGGTGCATTCCTTCTTTCAGCAGGTGCTAAGGGTAAGCGCTTTGCTCTTCCTAATTCTGAAATCCTCATTCATCAGCCACTCATTGGTGGAGACAGAGGAATTACAGGTCAGACAACAGAAATTAAGATTGTTGCTGACAACATGATTAGAACTCGTGACAAGCTCAACAGAATCCTTGCTGAAAACACAGGCAAGTCAATTGAGCAAATTGCTATTGATACAGAGCGTGACAACTACATGACAGCTGAAGAAGCTATGGAGTACGGTCTTATTGATAAGGTAATTACAAAGAGATAAGAAATCACGGAGGTGTGAACTGTGGCAAGAGAAGATAATAAAGCAATACGCTGTTCTTTCTGTGGCAAAACACAGGACGAAGTAGATAAAATTATTGCTGGACCTTCTGGCGTCTTCATCTGCGATGAATGCGTTGAGCTTTGCTGTGACATTATTGAAGAAGAAATGGCTGTGCCAAAGTCACGTAGAAATGCAAAGCATGGTGCAAAACCTTTGCCAAAGCCTCAGGAAATAAAAGCAGTACTTGATGAATATGTAATTGGCCAGGAACAGGCTAAAATTACACTTTCAGTTGCTGTATACAACCACTACAAGAGAATTTTCTTCCAGGATAAGTCAGAGGTAGACCTCCAGAAGAGTAACGTACTTCTTCTTGGACCAACTGGTGTTGGTAAGACAATGCTTGCACAGACACTTGCTAGAATTCTTGATGTTCCATTTGCAATTGCAGATGCAACAACACTTACAGAGGCAGGTTATGTTGGTGAGGACGTAGAGAACATTCTTCTTCGTCTTATCCAGGCTGCTGACTTCGACGTAGAGCGTGCTGAAATGGGTATTATCTACGTAGATGAAATTGACAAGATTGCAAGAAAATCAGAGAACCCATCAATTACAAGAGACGTATCAGGTGAAGGTGTTCAACAGGCACTTCTTAAAATCCTTGAAGGTACTGTTTCTAACGTTCCTCCACAGGGCGGAAGAAAACACCCTCAGCAGGAGTTTATCCAGGTTGACACATCAAACATCCTCTTCATCTGCGGCGGTGCATTTGATGGCGTTGAAAAAATAGTAGAAAAGCGCGTGGGCAAGGGAAGCCTTGGCTTTGGCGCTGAAATAAAAGAAAAGCAGGAAATGGATTTAACTGAAGCAATGGCACAAGTTATTCCACAGGATCTTGTAAAATACGGACTCATTCCTGAAATTGTAGGCCGTATTCCTGTTATTACAGCCCTTTCAGATTTAGACGAGGATGCACTCGTTAAAATCCTTAAAGAGCCAAAGAATGCTTTAACAAAGCAGTACAAAGAGCTCTTTAAAATGGATGGCGTTGAACTTGAATTTGAGGACGATGCTCTTCGTGCTGTAGCAAAAGAAACTCTTGAAAAGAAGACTGGCGCTCGTGGTCTTCGCGGTGTACTTGAAGGAGTACTTCAGCCAATAATGTATGAAAGCCCATCTGACAAGAAGATTGAAAAGGTTATTATTACAGAGGCTGCTGCAAAGAAAGAAAAAGAGCCAATTATAGTCAGAAATGAGAATAAGAAAGATCCCACCCCGCTTTACATTCAAAGTTCCGATATAAAAGGTACCCAGAAAAAGCGTAGGGGTGCTGTCTAATAGCAAAAAATTGGAACTGTCAGTAATATTGACAGTTCCTTTTGCATAATTTTCTTTATTGAAAATAAGATTTTGGAGTACATACACGTTATGGAAAAAGATTTAAGAAATATTGCATTACCTATGGTTGCTCTTCGTGGCCTTTGTGTGTTCCCAGGAATGATCTTACATTTCGACGTTGCACGTGACCAGTCAATAGAGGCCGTTAGAACAGCAATGGATTCAGGTAGGGATTTATTCCTTGCATCTCAGAAGGATCCATCCATAGATAATCCTACTTACAAGGACATTTACAGAACTGGTGTAGTAGCATCCGTTCTTCAAATAATAACAGTACCAAACTCAAAGAACCTTCGCGTAATTGTAGAGGGCAAGTCCCGTGCAACCTTTTCTAAGGGCTACAATGGAGCAAAGTTCCTTTGTGTTGATATTAATAGAAAGCCTGAAAGAGGCTTTGCTAAAAAGGACGAAATATATGCAGAAGCCTTGCTTCGTAAGGCAAGGGATATTTTTGAGGAGTACTCACAGTTTACTCCGAAAATTTCACCTGATATAGTTCTTCGTCTTAGTGACGACGAAGCTCCAGGTGCGGTTGCCGACTATATTTCGTCTGTAATTCATTTGCCTTTTGACAAAAAGCAGCAGGTTCTTCAGGAAATGCATCCACTTCGCAGACTTGAAAAGGTATGCGAGCTTCTAACTTCAGAAATTGAGTATATGAAGCTTGAAACTGAAATTACTGAGAAGGTTGAACAGGCTGTAGACGACAATCAGCGTGAATACTACCTTCGTGAGCAACTCCGCGTTCTTTCAGCAGAGCTTGATGGCGAGGATTCAGTTTCAGAAATAGCTGACTATAAAAAGAAAATTGCAGATATTAAATGCATTAGTGACAAGTCACGTGAAAAGCTTACAAAGGAATGTGACAGACTTCAGAAGATGGGTTCATCTTCAAGCTCAGAGGCTGCTGTAATTAGAAACTATTTAGATACAGTCCTTGCCCTTCCTTTTGACTCAGAAACAAAGGACAATCTTGACCTTTCAAAGGCAAGACGCGTTCTTGATGCAGACCACTATGGTCTTTCTGACGTAAAAGACAGAATTGTTGAACTTCTTGCAGTAAGAAGTCTCAATGAGAATGTCAACGGACAAATTATTTGTCTTGCAGGCCCTCCAGGTGTTGGTAAGACTTCTATTGCCCGTGCACTTGCAGATGCAATGGGAAGAAAGTATGCAAGAGTGTCTTTGGGCGGTGTACGTGATGAATCTGAAATTCGCGGACACAGAAAGACATACATAGGTTCAATGCCTGGCCGCGTTATTAACGCGCTCAGTGAAGCAGGTACTAAAAACCCACTTATCCTCTTTGATGAAATTGATAAAATGTCATCTGACATGCGCGGAGACCCTGCTTCTGCCATGCTTGAAGTGCTTGACGCAGAGCAAAACAAGTCATTTGTTGACCACTACGTAGAAATTCCTTTTGATCTTTCAAAAGTACTTTTTGTTACAACTGCAAATGACAAAAACAACATACCTGCGCCACTTCTTGACCGCATGGAAGTAATTGACCTTTACAGCTATACAGCCGAAGAAAAGTTCCAAATTGCCAAGAAACACCTAGTTTCTAAGGCAATAGAGAAGAATGGACTTACAAAAAATCAGATAAAAATTACTGATGCGGCAATAAAAGAAATGATTTCTTCCTACACAAGAGAAGCAGGCGTTAGAAATCTTGAAAGAAAGATAAATGAAATCTGCAGAAAGACTGCTCTTCGTGTTGTAAATGAGAAGGCAGACGAAAATACTCTTGTAATGAAGGTTACTCCAAAGGAGCTTCCAAAGCTTCTTGGTACACCAAAGTATAAAGAAAAGAATGAACTTAAAAATGAGGTTGGCGTTACAAATGGTCTTGCGTGGACTTCTGTTGGCGGTGAAATGCTAAAGGTTGAAGTTGCCGTAATGGAAGGCAAGGGTAATGTTGAACTTACAGGTTCTCTTGGCGACGTAATGAAGGAGTCGGCGAAGGCAGCGGTAAGCTTCATTCGCTCTAACTCAACTGACCTTGGTATTGCGGAGCCATTCTACAAGGAGAAGGACATACACATACACGTACCGGAAGGTGCGGTGCCAAAGGATGGTCCTTCTGCTGGCGTAACAATGGCAACAAGCCTTGTGTCAGCCCTTACAAAGAGACCAGTAAATGGCAAGGTTGCCATGACTGGTGAAATATCTCTTACCGGTAAGGTAATGCCAATTGGCGGACTTCGTGAGAAGTCAATGGCCGCATATAAAGCAGGCGTTAAAAAGGTACTCATTCCTCATGGAAACCTTGCAGACCTTGACGATGTAGACAAGGTCGTAAAGAGTAACGTGGAATTTGTACCAGTTTCAACACTTAAAGAAGTATTTGACAATGCACTCTGTTAAATAGGAGGCAAAGTATGAATTTAAACAAAGTAGACTATGAATTGTCAGCAGGAACCTTTAAACAGCTTCCAGCTTGCACCATGCCTGAAATTGTTTTTTCTGGAAGGTCAAACGTTGGCAAGTCATCGCTCATTAATAAAATACTTAATAGAAAGTCTTTAGCTCGTGTCAGCTCACAGCCTGGTAAGACAATTACCATTAACTTCTATAAGGCTGACACTGCAAGACTTGTTGACCTTCCAGGCTACGGCTACGCGAAGACATCCTTCGCTGAGCGTAACCGCTGGGGAGAAATGATTGAAAAGTATTTTCAATCTGACAGGGACATTCGTCTTGTTGTACAGCTTGTCGACATGAGACACAATCCTACAAAGGATGACATAACAATGCTTGACTTCCTCCACCAGGTGGATAGACCTTACATTGTTGCTCTTACAAAGTCAGACAAGCTTAATAAGACTGAATATAAAAACCAGCTTGAGGCAATTACAAACCAGATTTCTGAGTTTGAGCCTCTTGCCATAATTCCATTCTCAGCCGTTAAGGGTGAGGGTAAAGAGGAAATAATTGAATGGTTACAAAAATCTGTTGAGGAAAAGACTGAGGAGACAACAGAGGAAAAGGAACCACTCAAAGTAAAGATAAAAATTAAGAAGTAATTAAGGGATGTGAAAATAATGTTTGTATCAGACAGCCTTAACGTAAATGAAAAAGGTCACCTTACAATTGGTGGGGTAGACAGTGTTGATCTTGCAAAGAAATACGGCACACCACTCTACATCTTAGATGAAGATGGTATTCGTGCTAACTGCAAGGCATATGTAAAATCTATTGAAGACAACTATGGTGGAAATGGTCTTGTTCTCTATGCAAGTAAGGCATTTTCTTGTATGGAAATGTGCCGTATTTGTGACGACGAGAAGATGGGCCTTGACGTAGTTTCTGGTGGTGAACTCTACACAGCTCACAGAGCTGAATTCCCAATGGATAGAGTTTACTTCCACGGAAACAATAAGACACAGGACGAGCTTTCAATGGCAGTTGAATTTGGTGTTGGAGCAGTTATTGTTGATAACCTTACAGAGCTTGAATCGCTCGCTAAAATTGCAGAAGACGCTGGTAAGGTTGTAAACATTATGTTCCGCATTAAGCCAGGCATTGATGCTCATACACACAACTTCATCCGTACAGGTCAGATTGACTCAAAGTTTGGTTTTGCTCTTGAAACAGGCGAAGCTATGGATGCTGTTAAAGAGGCTGTAAAGCTTTCTTCAGTTAACCTTGTTGGTGTTCACTGCCACATTGGTTCTCAAATTTTCGACATTGATCCATTCGTTCTTGCTGCTGAAGTAATGTGCAAATTCATTGCTGACGTAAAGGCAGAGACAGGACTTGAAATTGAGAAGCTCAACCTTGGCGGTGGCTTCGGTATTAAGTACCTTGAATCAGACGAGCCAGTACCATATGGCGACTACATGACAAAGGTTGCAGATGCAATTAAGGCTGCATGCAATGACCTTGGAATTAAGCTTCCTGCAATTTTAATTGAGCCAGGCCGTTCAATTATTGGTTCTGAGGGTATTACTGTATACACAGTTGGTGCTGTTAAGAACATTCCAAACATCCGTACTTATGTTTCTGTTGACGGTGGTATGTGTGACAACCCACGTTACATCCTCTACCAGTCACAGTATGAAATGCTCTGTGCAAACAAGGCAAATGAGGAGAAGACTGAAACTGTAACAGTTGCTGGTAAGTGCTGTGAAAGTGGCGACCTTCTTGGAGAGAATGTAAAGATTCAGAAGGTTGAACCAGGCGACAACTTAGCTGTTCTTTCAACAGGTGCATACAACTACTCAATGGCATCTAACTACAACAGAATTCCAAAGCCATGTTCTGTAATGGTAAGTGGAGGAAAGGACAGAGTTATCATTAAGCGTGAGACATACTCTGACCTTACAAGAAACGATATATGATAAATACAGTACCTGAACTTTTTTCTGAATTTAAAAAAGTTATAGATATAGAGTTTAAACCAAGAAATGTGGAGAAAAACGAGGTTTACGCTGCATACTTCTTTGGTCTTGCTCTTTCAATGGGTAACGTATATGAACAAGCTCCGGACATTTTTATGCCGGAGCTTATCCGTATATTTACGGAGGAATTCAAGTTTACTGAGGAGCATACTGGGGAATACATTTCCTTTTTAATGCAGAGTCTTCAGCCACGCGTTAACCCTAAATTCTTTGCGGTCATTCGTCTTGGAATGGACGAGTTCTATGATTTTGAAGATGGCAATACCAGTGGTATTGCAGACACACTTAAGACCCTTGTAGACAACATTTTGGGTCTTACTGAATCTGAACTTCATTATTAATTCACTTTTACACTTTACAACGTGAAACGGTAGTGTTAAAATAATCATATGCTAAAGCACTAAAGTGGATGGTGAAGAAAATGTCTTATAAAATGGATGACAAAAACCTTGAGTTTTTATACGACGCAATCCTTGAACTTAAGGATAAAGATGAGTGCAGAAAGTTCTTTGAGGACCTTTGCACAGTAAATGAACTTAAATCTATTTCACAGCGTGTTGTTGTTGCTAAAATGCTCACAGACAAGTGTGTATACAGTGACATTGTTGCTGCAACTGGAGCTTCTACTGCAACTATTTCAAGAGTTAATAGATCGCTCAGCTACGGCGCTGGTGGATATGATGTAATATTTGGGAGACTTAAAAAATAAATGGGTAAATTAGTACGTTTAATTTCAATAGAGGGTGACCTCTGTGTAATGGCAACTGATTCTACAGACATTGTAAGAGAGGCTCATGAAATTCATGGCACAACTAATGTTTGCTCAGCTGCACTTGGACGTCTTCTAACAGCTGCATCTTTAATGGGTTCATCCCTTAAAGGTCAGGACAACTCAATTACCTTAAGACTCAATGCAGACGGACCTTCAGGGTCCGTTATTGCTGTCTCAGACTATGAGGGTAATGTTAGAGGATATATTGCAAATCCAAATGTTTCACTTCCTCTTAACAACCTTGGTAAACTTGATGTTGCAGGTTGTGTAGGAAAGAATGGTAACCTTACAGTAATGAAGGACTTGGGCCTTAAGGAGCCATACATTGGACAGACTCCAATTATTTCTGGAGAAATTGCAGAGGATATTACAAGCTACTTTGCAATATCTGAACAAATTCCTTCTGTTTGTGCTCTTGGCGTGCTCTGTGCGCCTGAAACAGAGGAAATAATTACTGCTGGTGGTTTCCTTATTCAGCTTCTTCCAACTGCAACAGAGGATACAATAACTAGAGTAGAGGAAGGACTTAAAGATCTTCCTTCCGTTACAGCAATGCTCGTTCAGGGACTTGACCCTGTAGCCATTGCAAAGAAGGCTCTTCCAAAGTTTGAACTTGAAGTTCTAGACGAAGCTGACACTTCATATAAATGTAATTGTTCAAAGGCAAGAGTCGAAAAGGCACTTGTAAGTCTTGGAGAAGAAGAACTCCTTTTGATGGCAGAGGATGAGAACACAGAAGTGTGTTGTCATTTCTGTTCTAACAAGTATAATTTCTCACCAGAAGACATACGTAGAATCATTAAAAATTCAAAATAAAAAAAGTCTAAAAATTTTTCAAAAAAACATATTGACATATTAATCAATGTGTTGTATTATTTAACACGTCGCTGATGGACAGCACGTCAGTGGATTTGTGTGGGAGCATAGCTCAGCTGGGA
>DCGS01000081.1:34265-41612 GCA_002314645.1 Ruminococcaceae bacterium UBA1772 | reverse complement strand
ATGTATTTTTTTCAAATCTAACGCTGTTGTCATTTCTTAGTGCCCACTTTCTTAAATGCATCCATAAATGAATTAATAGACAAGTTTTCCTGCGATTCATTCTTTGGAGGCTCATAATCAGGTAATTCTTTAAGTATTGAAATATTGTTGTTTGCAATGCCAAGTAACATATATTCACCATCTACACGGCAAATAGCAAGCATTTTATCCTGAGCAAGGCCCATTCTTTCAACAATCTGTATACTGCCACCGTTTGAGGTTTGAACGTACTTCTTAGAAACATACTTACTTGCTAAATATGTTAAATAAAGTATGACAATAATGGCAATCATTGCCCCAATTAAAGGCAATACATCAGAAAAGAAACTCACAATTATTCCTCCGTTTGAACGAATTTAGAAACTGCCTGAACAATTCGTTCTGGTTTAAAAGGCTTCATAACAAAATCGTCAGCGCCCATAGAGAAGCATGTTACTACAACATCCTCCTGGCCCATTGAAGAGCACATAATAACTTTGGCATCAGGATCGAAATTCTTAATATCCCTTAATGCCTCAAGACCGTCTTTTTCTGGCATTGTTACGTCCATTAAAACAACGGCTGGTCTTTCAACCTTATACATTACAACGGCATCTGAGCCTGTTTTTGCTTCAATAATGTCGTTATAATTTGCTTCATTCAATGCAGTTTTAAGCATCATTCGCATAAAAGCAGCATCGTCTGCAATTAAGATTTTGTTGTTCATTTACGTCACCTTAAAACCAATTAAAGTATTTTCATAATTTCGCCGGTGTTAATAATTTCTGAAATACGAACACCATAGTAATCATCTACTACTACAACTTCACCACTAGCAATCTGCTGACCATTTACAAATACGTCAACGTGGGAGCCAGCTGGCTTTGAAAGTTCAACAATTGAGCCAGTTGTAAGTTCAAGAATATCCTTAATCTGTTTCTTTGTTCTACCAATTTCAACTGTAATTTGAAGTGGTACATTCATAAGCATATTAAGGTTTGAAGACTGTTCAACATTATCAGTCTCAGACTCAGAATATCTTTGAAGTTCTACTGGACGAATATCATAGTCTGTACCATTGCCGTATGCGTCGTCACCTACGGTAACTGATCCGTCATCTGGTACCTGGTTCTCTGTTTTTGCAAGACCAGTATTAAATGCACCAACAAGGCCTTCTGCCTGAACATCAGTTAAGATTAATACAAAATCCGAATCAATTACACCGTTAACAGTAATACCATATTTAATAAGGCAAACTTCTTGATCTGAATTGTAATATTCCTTAATAAGAGTTTCTGTTTCTGGAGCTGCAAAAGGCTCAACAGCTGAAACTCCTACCTTTATGTTGGCAAAATTTGATAATGAGGAAAAAGAACCGCCAATTAAATCGCCCATAATTTGAGCTGCTGTTGTCTTATTAACTTCATCAAGCTCAAACTCTTCTGTGAATTCCTTTTGGAGAACAGCACCAACAAGTGAAGCAACATCAGAAAGCTTCATTACTGCTATTCCTTTGTCAGAAAGTCCCTCAGTAAATTCAAATTCAAAGCATATTGTTGGTTCATAGTCACTTAAAACTATAGAACCAGCTTGTATACCTTCAATATTTCCAATTGAAAGCTTAACTTCCTTATCTACAAGTTCAGACACAGCTGTTGCGCCAGCGCTTGTACTTATGTTAAGAATTTCGCCTAATTCTTCAATCCTCATTTGTTTGTACCATCCTTACCTATGATTTAACGTCTCAGTAACTTTGACTGCATAATTTTTCTTGTGAACACCAATTTTTCCTTTAAACCAGACATCGTCCTCAACCTTAATGTGAACTGACTGATCTTTACTTGCATCGTTAAGTAAGAAAATATCGCCAGGTTGAAGTTCAAGAAGCTCTTGAACCTGAATTTCGGTTGTACCTAAAACTCCAGTTACAGTCAAAGGCGTATCTTTAATTGAATCAAGTATGTTTCTCTTTCTTAAAACAAGTTCTTCATCCTCATCTTCCTTTTTAACAGCTAAAGCCTTGCTGCTAAAGATATTGAGGAATGCGTCCATTGTTGGAGAAGGCAACACCAGCTGTAAAAGTCCGTGAAGACCTTTAATTTCAAGCTCTAAATCAAGAACTACAATTGTTTCGTCAGCTGGAATACTTTGAATCATACGAAGATTTGTTTCAATCATTTGAAGATTTCTCTTCATATCTGGAGCATAGTTGTTCCAGATATTATTTTTTGGTGGAGCAAACTGTTTAATAATATTTTCAAGAATATCCATTTCAATTTCAGTGTACTCACGGTCAATGTTATAACATGTACCATCTCCACCTAGAAGATAATCCATAAGAGCAAAACTAATTGGTCTTTCAAGAACCATAAGTTCTGTTTTTCTGTCAGGCCAATTTTCAGGGCTCTCAAATTCAATAATTCCAATTAATGATGAATCGCCAATTTGAGTGTTGTAATCCCTAAACTTCATTTCAGTTGTACCAACTATTCTTGCAGTACAGCTAATACGAAGCATACTTGTAAGCTGTGAACCAACGAATCTTGCAAAATTATCAAATACGTTGTCGAGCATCTTTATTTGCTCTTTTTGATATCTCTGTGGAGCAAGGAAGTTGTATGGCTTAACCACGCTCTTCTTTGGAGAGTTTTTAGCCTTGCTGGCATCTGATGATTGCGCTTCTGCCTGAATATTATCTTTGTCTAATAAAAGCTCGTCAATTTGCTTTTGTGACATTGCCATCAAAGCTCACCTCTCTTACACTAAAATTTTTTAAATGCATATTATCCATTTATCTCCGCATAAATTTGGTCAAGAGTCATTTCATCCTTGCCAGACTCAAACACACAAAGCTCAACACGTCTGTTCTTCTGTCTTGTAGCTTCTGTACCGTCATGAGGAACAATAGGTTTGAACTCTCCGTGTCCAGTTGAAACAAGTTTACTTGGATCTATAAGATTTTTCTCTTGAATGTAACATAAAACGTTGACCGCTCTATCCGATGAAAGTCGTCTATCAGTTGAAACAGTGTTTGGTTTAGAGGCACTGTTAGCACGTGCTGTATGACCTTCAACACTTATTTTTCCTATCTTGTCCGTTATATGAACAATGGCCCCTGTAAAAATATCAAGAATTTGTCTTCCCTCTGGTTTAAGAACAGAGCTATCACCATCAAAGAAAATGTTATTTCTGAATATTATAAATGTATATCCATCGCCATTATAAAGGCTTATGTCACCCTCAAGGTGATTTTCCTCAATATAATTTTCAAGATATTTATAAAGATCTTCAAACTGAAGAACTTCATCCGGATTGGTAACAGTTTTATCTGATACATTTTCATCATCTGCCGTATTTACACCAGATGGGTCCTCTTTTTGTGATGGATCCGGATTTACAATAACCTGTGATTCCGAATTTTGTTCTCCAGAAAAAGAACGAACAAGAATTTCCCACTTTTGTGCATCTACAGATGATATAGAGAACAACAGTACAAAGAAGGTTAAAAGAAGAGTAACCATATCTGCATAGGTGTCGAGCCAGTTAGGACCGCCACCCTCTTCTTTCTTTTTCTTTTTAGCCATTGCCCTCACCACCTTTTTACTAATTAGTTATTATTTATTCACCTGAACTCTTTTCAGCCTTTAACTGTTCTTCAGCATTAATACGCTTATTTGTACGAACAAAAGACTTAAGTCTTTCTTCCATGTGTCTTGGGTTTGTACCCGCATGAATAGAAAGAATACCCTCTACAATAATTTGCTTACAAATCATTTCCTCGTTATGCTTTGCTTTAAGTCTATGAGCAATAGGCATAAGAAGGAAGTTTGCAAGGAAAGAACCATAGAATGTTGTAATAAGAGCAACTGACATACTAGTACCAAGACCAGATGCGGCGTCACCAGATGAAATATCACCCATGGCTTTAAGCATGTTAATAAGACCTATGAGTGTACCTATCATACCGAAGGCTGGAGCAAATCCAGCTGCTCGCTCATAAAGACCCCAACCTGCGGCATGTCTTTCCTCAAGTTGATCGAGTTCGTTCTCAAGCATTTCTTTAACTTTTTGAGGCTCAATGGCGTCAACAATAAGCATAATGCTGTTTTTAAGGAATTCATCTTCCTCTTCATTAGCCTTATCTTCAAGAGTCAAAAGACCTTTACGTCTTGCCTCCTGTGCATAGTCAACCAATTTTACGATTGTCTCATTTGGATCATTCTTTTTCTTTTTAAGGATAATCTTAAAGTGCTTTGGAATATCCTTAAATGCAGAGAATGGTGTAGCCATAATCATTGACGCAATAACGCCACCCAAAACTATGGCAAGAGACTGGAACTCAATGAAGTTACCAATGGTACTGAGTCCCATACCCCAAACAAGCAACGCGAAACCAACCACGAAGCCTATAATCCAACCTATATCCATATACTTAACCTCTTTTCAGATCCATTAAATATGAAGGGAAAATTAGAATGACAATCCGTCGTCATTAATAACTCGTACTTCTTTAACAGGTCCGTAAATTTTGCGGTTATATTCAACGATTTTCTCTACTACCTGATCAGCAGTGTCAGAAACAAGTAAATATTTTCCGTTTGTAAGGTTAATTTTTGTTTCTGGAATAGATTCAATTGTCTCAATAAGACCACAATTTAAGATAAAAAACTTACCTGAAATATCTGTTAACTCAATCATGTTATTTCTCCAAAAAACTAATTATTAATAAACTTATCTCTTAAGGTTGATAAGTTCTTCAAGCATAGAGTCAGCTACGTTGATTACACGAGAGTTTGCCTGATAGCCTCTCTGAATTCTAATCATTTCTGTAACTTCGTTAGCAAGGTCAACGTTTGAAGCTTCAAGACCACCAGTTACAAGTTCACCTGTAAGATGACCAGGAGTTTCAAATGTATAAGAACCTACGTTGTTCATTGCCTTCCAGTATGAATCACCAAGAAGAGTAAGACCATCTGGGTTTGGAACGTTAGCAAGAACAATCTGACCAATTGTAATGATTTCACCAGAGTTATTAACACCTGTAACAACACCTGTTGCACCAATTGAAATACTTGAAAGAGCAATTGGCTCTCCTTCGTCATCAAGTGGCTTGCAGATTCTGTTCTTCTGGAATGAAGCAGCTTCTGCATTTGTGTTGAACTGATCAACATCCATTACAGCTGTTCCATCTGGGTTTGTTACTGTTGAGCCATCAGCATTTGTCTTAGCTGAATAACCACAGATATAACGACCGTTACCGTCAACAAGATATCCATCAGCATCGAAGCAGAAAGCACCAACTCTTGTAAGAAGAGCGTTACCATTTGCATCTGTAGCTACGAAATATCCTTCACCATCAATGTAGCAGTCCATTGTATAACCTGTAGCTGCATAACCACCAATTTCATGGTTTGTATCTACAGTAGCAACGTTAGAACCGTAACCAATCTGTACAGCGTTTACACCACCAATGTCCTTTGTTGAATCAGAAGAACCCTGAAGTGTCTGATAGTAAGCATCTCTGAATGTTGTACGCTGTGTCTTGTAACCATATGTATTAACGTTAGCAATGTTATTACCTACTACGTCCATTGCTGTCTGGTGTGACTTAAGGCCTGCAACGCTTGAATATAAAGATCTCATCATAATAAATTACCTCTTTCTTATTTTATTGATGAAACGAAACTTGAGTTTATCTGTCGGTCAAAACTCATAAGCTTCCTCTAAGAGGTCCGGCTTAAATAATTACCGTTCCATCTATATTTGTAATAATATTTTCTTTCATTTCATTACTGTTCATTGAAGTAATGACTGTTCTTGTCGGAACATTTACAATAAATGCATTGTTTCCACCTAGGATTAACGCATCAGTAATTCCTTTTTCTTCTGCATTATCCACAGCACTTGCCATTTTAGAAATAAACTCAGGTTCAAGTTCAATCTCCCTCTGAGAAATTCTATTTAATGCATGTTTTGAAAATCTAAGAGCATCTTCACTGCGTTTTACTTCCGCATCGAAAAGTGTGTCAAAGGTTTCCTTTGGTGCCGCAGGCACTTGACCCGAGGTACCTAGCGCTGACGAATTATCAGACAGTGGATTCGTACCGACAAAGGTTGTGTAATCATTATTAATTTGCATTATACCCATCCTTTGTATAAGGAAATCAAGATTATTTACTGCTTCTCTTATTCACCGGAAGTATTCTTTACTTCCATAACATTGCTAAGGTTATATTCCTTACCATTAATCATGAATGTTGGTGAATCTGATGCCATAATAACACTTTCCACTACGCCTTCCTCTTGGAAGTATTTTCCATTGCTATCATAGTCAGCAACAACGACTGTCTTTCCAACGAGCGATGCACTATACTGTGAATTACTTGCTGAAACCATATCCTGCATTGCCTGGATAGTTGTCATTGAAACAAGTTGCTGAACCATTTGTGAAGTGTCTGTGTTTGGATTAAGAACGTCTTGTGTGCGCATTTCTGCAACAATAAGAGACAAATAGTCGTCCATATCCATGTCAGAAGATACTTTCTTGTTTTTCTGTTCTGCAAGAACATCAGCATAAAGTCTCTCACTATCGTTTACTTTTCCAATAGCCATAATTCCACTCCTTTTTTAAATTTGTTCTGAACTCATGAAATCGAGCATAGAAAGGAAATCCTCTGTGTACTGATTGTTTGAATCCTTTTCAGCATCAGCCTGTCCATCCTGCTCTTTTTGTGGGTTCTGATTGTTTCTGTCTTCAAGGTAGTTTTCCTGACCATGATCAAGAATTTCTCTCACCTGGTTGTCAATTGCAATATTTCTAAGAACTTCCTTAATTGACTCAAGGTTCTCAGCCAAAATGTTCTGAGTATTCTTACTACTTGCTGCAAGTTCAACTGTGAGTGTTCCTCTTTCAACGATCATTCTAACAGCTACTCGACCGAGTGAAGCTGGATTAAGAACAAATGAAATTTCATTCTTGAAAGCCTTAACATTCTCAAAATTCTCAACAATTCTATTTACAACCTGTAAAGCTGTTGGATTTGAAATGTACTGCTCCATATTTGAAGCCTTTACAGAAACATGTTCCATTACTGGAGCTTGTACCTGTGCCTCTGAAGAAACCTCAGTTGCTACCACGCTACTGTCAACAACATTTTGAGTAGTTGAAGATTTAACTTCCTCATGTTCCTTTGCAGTTTCATTTTCCTTTGGAACAATAACGGATGCATTTTCATTTACTACGGTTTGTACTTCTGGAGCCTCAGTTGTAACAACATTTTCAACTGTATTCTCAGCTGGTTCTGTTACATTCTGTGTAGTTGCAACATG
>DCGS01000081.1:20873-34150 GCA_002314645.1 Ruminococcaceae bacterium UBA1772 | reverse complement strand
AGTTTCAGCAGTCTCAGGGAGTTCTGCTACAACAACTTCAAGACTCTCATATAAATTTCCTATTGTTTCAACAGAAACATTAAGACCTTGTACAGTCATATCCTGTTCTAAATTTACAACCTCAGGCTGAACATTAGAAACAAATACATCTGAAACAAGTGCTGCGGCTTCCTCCACATTTTTAGAATCATCTCTTGTAGTTCTCATTTCAGGAGCCTTTTCATTAGGCGCCGCCTTGTTTGCATCTACTGATGCCGAGTTTGTTCCTGCATTCATAAGAACTGTCTGGAAAGATTCAGTTGGAGTACTTGTAGTCTGACTTGAAGATACTGTTGTCTGAACGTTTGAAGACACTTGGTTTACATTTGATACCATATCCTTTTCACCTCCTTATTAAATTTTCAAGGTATATATCAAGCGCTTATACGCTAGATAGCTTTTCACTTACGTACTCCTCTATTTCTCTTTCTTGAGCCTTTTGAAGTCCCTTGTTATATTCGGCGAGTTGTTTTTCTTTAAGTTTTTCAAGACCAGATATTTCTGTTTTTACCTCTAAAACCTCATTCTGCTTCTCATTTATTTGATTCTGCATTTCTATCTTTTCGCCTTCGAGTCTTTGTGCTTCATTATCAAGAACCACAAAATATCTCTTGTATGCTTCAATACTAGATGCAGTTGTGCCTGCACGAAGTTTTTCATTTACATCTTCATTGTACCTTTTGTACTCTTTTTTATTGTCTTCAATACGAGTTTCAATGTCACCTAATCTTTGATTAAGTATGGACAACTCGCCTCTTTTAACTTCGTACATTTGCTCTTTTACACTTAAAACCTTTTCAAGTGTAAAAACGAACTTTTTCATTCACCGCACCCCGGACCTAACTATATTTGGTTCATAAGTTCTATAGTTTGTTCAAAGGTGAAATTTTCACCTACATTTTGCTTTAAAAATTCATTTACCCTGTCTATCTTTTCAACAGCTTCGTCAAGCTTTGGATTTGAGCCTGGCTTATATGCACCAATTGAAATAAGATCAACATTTTTGTTGTATTCGGCAAGTATGTCACGAATTCTAGATGCTGCAGCTTTATGTTCAGGAGTTGCAATATCATTCATAAGACGAGAAATACTTTGACCTACGTCTATTGCAGGGAAATGGTTCTTAGTGGCAAGGTCACGGCTGAGAACAATATGTCCATCTATAATACCTCGAACTGTATCTGAAATAGGTTCGTTCGTGTCGTCACCTTCAACAAGAACTGTATAAATTCCGGTTATTGAACCGCTGTGGAAGTTACCCGCTCTTTCAAGAAGCTTAGGAAGCTCCGCATAAATTGATGGAGTATAACCTCTTGCAATAGGTGGTTCACCAATTGCAAGACCAATTTCTCTTTGAGCCATTGCAAATCTGGTAAGGGAGTCCATCATAAGAAGAACGTCCATTCCTTGGTCTTTAAAATATTCAGCAATTGCAGTTGCAACTGATGCACATTTAACACGAAGCATTGCTGGCTGATCAGATGTGGCAACAACTAACACTGAACGCTTCATACCTTCAGGGCCTAAATCCTTTTCAATGAATTCAGTAACCTCACGTCCACGTTCACCAACAAGGGCAATTACATTTACATCCGCCTTGATGTTTCTTGCAATCATACCCATGAGAGTACTCTTACCAACACCACTTCCGGCAAATATACCCATACGTTGGCCTTTACCAATGGTCATCATTCCATCAATTGCTTTTATTCCATATGGCATTTGTTCAGAAATACGAACTCTTTCCATAGGATTGGCTGGTTTTCCTTCTACATCATAGAACTGCTTAACATCAGTAAATTCACCTTTTCCATCCATTGGATATCCAGTTGCATCTACAGCTCTACCAATAAGGAAATTTCCAACGGGAACACGAAGCTGTGCTCCTGTTGTTTGAACAAAAGCTCCAGGGCTAATACCCTTCATATCTCCATATGACATTAGAAGAACGTTTTCATCCTTGAATCCAACTACTTCTGAGGTAATTGTTTTTTCATCGTCTGCACCGTAGATAGTGCAAACATCGCCAACCTTTGCTTTTATTCCTGTAACCTCAATCATTATTCCGGTTACGTTTTTTACTTTACCCATACTTGAAAGTGGGGAAAACTTTGAAAGTACCTCTTTGGCATCTGCAATATTCAAAGTTCTACACCTCCAATATAATGGTAAATAATTAAATAATATATAAAATAGTTAAGAATTAAATACTTTCTTAATCTTGCTGAGCTGTGTTCCAATACTGGCATCTGTAACATAGCCTGGCATTTCTATTACGCAGTCTGTGTCACTTAAGTCTCTGCTTGGACAAAGAGTAACGCCGTCTGACATTTCTTTAATTCTTTCTGAAAAATAAGTCTTTTCAAGATCTTCATATACATCTTCAGAAACATTAATTTTAATCCATTCCTGATCTTGGTTGTCAGAAACAACGGCGCTAATAATAGAACCCATTACCGCTCTATTATTATCAACAGCTTGATTTAAAACTTTTTCTGCAATCATTATTGCAAGTTCAGAAAGATTATCTTCTTCCTTAGCCAAAAGTTCAGCTCTAGCCTTTTCAATAGAACTAACAATTACAGAAAGTCTTTCAACAAGTACTTTACTGTTCTTTTGAGCTTCGAGCATTCCGGCTCTATAGCCCTCTTCTTTTCCAACAGCAAAACCTTCATCATGGCCAGATGCTTTTCCTTCGGCAAAACCGCTTGCATATGCTTCATCATATGTATACTTCTTTGTTTCAGCATACTCCTGATTCATACGTTCAGTGGTTTCCTTAATGTGGTTTGCACTGTAGTTGTTAGCTGCTTCTACAATTTTCTTAGCCTTTTCAAAAGCAGAACTAAGAATAACTGTGTCGTTTGTAATATTTGATGAGGAGCCTTGGAAAGTATTAATTTTTGAACCTTCAGATGAAGATAGTTTTACAACATTACTTCTTCTGGCTGATGGAGCAGAAGGAGTTGTCGAACTACCCTTTATAACGTTAGGCAATTACCTCATCCTTTCCGCCCTTCATAATTACAAGCTCTCCTTCTTCTTCAAGACGACGAATAATAGCAACAATTCTCTGCTGTGCTTCTTCAACGTCACGGAGTCGAACGTTATGAGTATACTCAAGGTCACTCTTAATTGTTTCAGCTTGCCTGTTGGACATATTCTTGAATATGAGATTTGAAACTTCCTGGTTTGATCCCTTGATTGCAAGAACCAAATCCTTTGAATCGACATCTCGAAGGAAACGCTGGATTGCCATATCGTCGAGAATAGTAATATCTTCGAATACGAACATTCTCTTTCTGATTTCCTCTGCAAGTTTTTCGTCGACCTTTGAAAGTTCGTCGAAAATGTACTTTTCGTTTGAGCGGTCCATGTGGTTCATGATATCCGCAATGTAGTCTATGCCGCCAATTTCGGAGTTGTCGAAAGTAATGAAAGAAGAGAATTTCTTTTCGAGATTATCTTCAATGATGCCAACTACATCTGGAGATGCACTACTCATTTTGGCTATTCTTTCAACAACCATAATCTGCTTGTCCTTTGGAAGTTCAGAAATAATTGTTGATGCCTGGTCAGACGTTGCATATGAAAGAATAAGTGCAATTGTCTGAGGGTGCTCATTCTGAATAATAGCCATTAGGTTCTTGTAATCGGCTTTTCTAATGAAGTCAAAGTTTCTTGACCTCATTGTACTAGACACACGCTCCAACAGTTTTGTTGCCTGTTGAGCACCAAAAGCCTTTTCAAGAACAACTCGAGCATAATCTACGCCGCCTTCGTCAATTACCTTCTTGGTAAGACAAAGCTGGTAAAAGCTTGTAAGCACCATTTCGGACTCTTCTGCGCTGAGGCTTTTGAGCTTCGAAATTTCAAGAGTAAGTGTTTCGATTTCGTCCTCATTCAGGTATTTATATACTCCTGCAGCATTCTCTGCACCAATTGAGATCATGACTGCGGCAGCTTTTTGTTGTGGAGTTAATGTATCTACCATTACTTGTCCTCTCCTCTAAGCATACCTTTTACGAGCTGAGCAGCTATTTCAGGGTTCTGTTGTGAGAAGTCCTGAATCTTCTGCTTCATAACCATTCCCTTGGCTATTTTCAAATCTTGAAGTTCTTCCATTTGGTCGGCATCAAGTGTAAGTGATGCTTCTGCCATAGGAGCTACTTCTTCGGCAACTGCTGCGCCCTTCTTCTTTTTCTTCTTCCTTCTGCGAAGCACAATAATAAGAATTATGATAATTAGAAGAAGTACGCCAAGACCAATAGCTGCATATATAAGCCATGGGTACTGATCAAGTAGTGTAAGTGGACCTTCAGTTCCAGTAGAAGAACCGTTTGAATTAAAGAGGTCTGTGTAAATAACTACTTTGCTTCCATCAACTGCTGCAGTATTTGAAATAAGTTCTGTAAGCTGCTGTCTCTTACTATCAGCAATGCTTTCCTTATTGAGAATTACTGAAACGGTGAGGTTATCTATAACACCAGATTGCTTTTGAACCTGTTCCTTTACGTAACTAACAAGATAGTCATAGGACTTCTCATCCTGTACGTAGACAGTTCCGCTACCAGTGTTTACTGTTGGGTATGTTGTAATATCTTCATTTTCAGTGATTTGTGCATTTGTGTCTGTTCCTGTTGTTCCAGATACGCCATTGCCACTGTTGTTTCTAAGATTTGCTAAATCTTCGGATGTAATAACACCACGGTTATCTTCAGAAGGAATATATGTGACAATTTCCTTAATTGAGTCATCTATATTGACAGAGCAGTTAACTGAAACTCTTACATTTCCTGTTCCATAAAGTTCATTAAGGAATGTCAAAACCTTGTTTTGAATTTCTTCCTCATAAGCTGTTTCAACGTCTTTCTTGAGATCAAGTGAAGAAGATGAAACAGATGAGCCTCCATGAGTACCGACTGTACCCGTAAGAGCTTCGCCTGTAGCAGTGTCAATTACAGAAACGTTTGCGACGCTAAGACCAGGTACACTTGTTGAAACAAGTGTCTGAATACCAGCAACCTGAGTTTCTGATAATTTCTTGCCACCTCTAAGAGTTACAGTGACACCTGCTGTAAGGTCATCATTATCTTGATCAGACAAAACATAACTGCTTGTATTTGGATATGCAATTGTTACAGTTGCACTCTTGACTCCATCAATTGTTTTAATAACATCCGCAAGACGTTGGTTCAACTGATACTCCTCAATGAGCTTTCTTTCTTCAGATGTTGTAAGTGTTCCAACATTGTTGAAATAAAAATCATAGTTTGGAGTGGAGTATGGATGTCCCTGGTTAGAGAGTTCCATACGAACAGATTCTTCTTTTGTTGAATCCACCTTAACGGTGTTTCCTTCAACCTTGAAAGGTATTCTGTTTTCTGCCAGATAGTTCGAAACCTCTGTTTGCTCATCTGAATCAAGTCCAGAATAAAGAATTGTGTATTTTGTCATATTCATAAATACAACAATTAAGGCAATAAGGATAACGGCAGCAATTAAGCCGAGAACAATTCGAGTTCTACCTCTTTTATCCTTCTTAGCCCAATACTCTTTAAGCGAGGTCCAGAGCTTTTTTATTGTTTCAATAACCTGTCCCATTTAATCGTGTCCTTTAGTGATTTATGTGAATTAAACGTTCATGTTCATTAATTCTTGATATGCAGAAACAGCCTTGTTTCTAAGCTGAACAAAAAGCTGAACTGCAAGATTTGCTTCTGTTGAAGCAATAGTAATGTCGTGGAGATTATCAGTCTGTCCTGTAGCAAGCTTGTAAGCTTCTTCAGTAACTTTGTCATTTGTTGCTCTTACATCACCAATTGCGTTTGTAAAGGCATTTGCAAAAGAATAATCATTTCCATTTACTGAATCCAAGCCTGGGTTTTTAGGACTTGCAACCCCACCAATCTGTGAAAGTTGATCAAATGATGTAATTTGTGCCATAGGATTAATGCTCATAATTATTCACCTATCTTGAGAGCTTGAGAAGCCATTGTTTTAACAGCATCAAGCGCATTTAAATTCATTTGGTAAGCTCGTGTTACCGCCATCATGTCCAACACTTCTTGTGTTGTGTCTACATTTGGATAAAGTACATAACCGTCTTCATCTGCATCTGGATGATCTGGATCATATACAGTAACGTAGTCGGTTGTGTCATCAATAACCTGTGAAACTGTTACGCCACCACGTGCACCGCCAAATGTTCCAAGAGTTTCTGAAAATTTATATTCATTTCCAAGTCTATTTTTAAGAATGCTGTGGAAGGTTCTTCCGTTACTAGCATTTACTGCTTCATAGACTGTAGCTTTTCTTGTGTATGGTCCGCCATCTGCGGTTCTTGTTGCCTCTGCATTGGCAATATTTTCTGAAATTGTGTCCATTCGCATGCGGCTAGCTGTAAGACCGGACGCTGCAATGTTCATGGAATCTAAGAAAGCCATTTAAAACCCTCCTTCGAATTAATCTACGTTAATGGCCGTTTTAAGTCTTGAGTAATGATCGCTTAAAACTCTTTGGCCATACATGTACTGGTAAACGGTTCTTGCAAGTTCAGTATTTTCCTCTTCAAGATCCACACCGTTTCCGTCCATTCTGTAACGCTCATTGATTTCCTCTGTTGTTACAGCAAAGGTGCTATTAATATCATGAATACGGTCCTTCTTTGAGTCATAGCTATGTATTGCTGATGACAACTGGTCTTCAAACGAAACGACCTTTCTCTTGTAGTTAGGCGTTTCAAAGTTTGCAATGTTATCTGAAATTGCTTCAGATCTTGTCCACAAGCCATCAAGACTTTTGTGCATTGATGCTGATAATGTGTTAGTAAATAAATCCATTGCTGTACACCTCCATGATATATATAAATATAAAAATAATATAAAAAAATATATTTATACGCTGTAGTATAACACTATATATAGCAAATTTCAAGCAATTGACCATTTTTTTGGTGATTTTTTTGTTAATTATTCACATTGTGACAACATTTTTACTTTACAGGCATTTGCAATAGTTTCACCCAAAAAATATTTGTGCACATATACGAAATTTCGTCATCGTATTTAGAATTATTTAACAAAAGTTTTACGTAGTAAGGCAAAATTAGACACATTCATCGTTTTCGTCAATTTGCACAATAATTTTCGTGCGCTTTGTCTTTTACTGTATCTATTAACAAATAATTTACAATTATAACAAATGAAAAAAGAGCCTCAGATTTTCATCTGAAGCTCATTTTTGTGATTTTTAATTATCTTTCCTCACGGAAATATGAAAGTCCAAGAGCCTGAGGAGGCTGGTTTTCGCGCTTCTTTCTAACGCTTGTTGCAACTAAAACAAAAATAGTTACAACATATGGAAGCATCTGAATAATAGGAATATAGGTCATTGGAACATTTATATAGTTGAATAAAATATATAACGCACCAAAGAAATATGAGCCAGGAATTGCAAGACTTGGCTTCCAAATAACGAAAATTACAATAGCTATAGCAAGCCATCCGCGGTCTCCAAAGCCGTTATTTGACCAAATACCATTACTGTAGTCCATAACATAGAATAGGCCGCCAAGACCAGCAATCATGCCGCCTAAGCATGTAGCTACATACTTGTATCTGTTAACGTTTATACCAGCTGCATCAGCAGTAGCTGGGTTCTCACCTACAGCTCTAAGATGCAATCCGACTTTGGTTCTTTTAAGTACTACGCTTGCTATAACTGCAATAATTATTGCAAGATAAACCATAAAGCCGTATGAGAAGAAAATGGTTCCAATAGGGCCTAAATCGCTTGCAAAATCTGGTGTGGTTTTATATGCTTTAGCAATCTTAACAAGTGCAAGATATGGAACATCACTATCAAGAATCTTGATTAAAGAGCCACCAAAGAAATTACCAAAGCCTACGCCAAATGTTGTAATTGCAAGACCAGTAACATTTTGGTTTGCTCTAAGAGTAACTGTTAAGAAACAGTATAAAAGAGAAACCAAAAGCGAACCTAAAAGACAGCAAAGAAGCGGAATAAGGACTGCCAAAAATGGATCAATGTAATCTGAATTTGTTTGATAGAAAAATCCACCAATTACACCTGAAATGGCACCAACGTACATAATACCTGGAATTCCAAGATTCAAGTTGCCAGATTTTTCAGTCAATATTTCACCTGTTGCTCCGTAAAGAAGAGGCGTTCCCTGTAAAATAGAGCGGTAAATAAATTGTGCAATCATTTCCATATTATTTGCCCTCCTTTACTTCTTCAGTCTTCTTATGAGTGAAATTAATCTTATAGTTAATAAAGAACTCACAGCCAATAATGAAGAAAAGGATAATGCCTGTAAGAATTTCAGCAAAATCTGCATTAAGGCCAAACATTGATGAAACCTCGTCTGCTCCTCTCTCAAGGAAAACAATGAGAAGTGCAGTTAATACCATTGTAATAGGATTAAACTTTGCAAGCCATGAAACCATAATTGCAGTAAATCCTCGTCCGTCAGCAAGATTTGAATCTATTGAGTGTGAAGAACCACCGACAAGAAGAAGTCCAGCAATACCACAAATTGCACCCGAAAGTGCCATTGTACGAATTACAACCTTTTTAACATTAATACCTATATATCTAGCTGTGTTTTCACTTTCACCAACAACGGAAATTTCATATCCATGCTTAGTAAAGTTAAGATAAATATAGATTAAAACAGTAATAACTACAACAATAAGAATATTCAATATATAGTTTTGACCGAATAGTCTTGGGAACCAACCGTGGCTCAAAAGATTTGGACCTACAACGTTAGAGCCAGACTTATCAGCAATCTTCAAGAAATACTCAATAAGCTGGATTGCTACATAGTTCATCATAAGAGTGAAAAGAGTCTCGTTTGTTCCCCAATTTGCCTTGAAGAATGCTGGAATTACTCCCCAAATGGCCCCGGCAAGTATAGCCATACAAGTCATTATAAGGATTAAAAGTCCTTCTGGAACTTTTCCACCCAGATAAAACATACACATTGCAGTTGAAAGACATCCAATAAGCACTTGTCCTTCAGCACCAATATTCCAGAATTTCATTCTAAACGCTGGAGTAACAGCAAGAGATACACAAAGAAGTAATGCAAGTTCATGTATTGTAACAAGGAAACGTCCGCTTCCTATTGCACCATGAATAATGGTTTTATAAATTGAAATAGGATTGTCACCAGTAAATAGTTTTGTTACTATGCCACATACAATTAAGGCTAATACTATAGCAATAGTTCTAACTAATACACTAGACTTCAAAGGTACTTCTGTACGCTTTGTAATGTGAAATAGAGGTTCACGAGTATGTTGTTTTACCTTAGCCATTCTCATTACCTCCATCCATCTTTGTCATAAGAAGTCCAACTTCTTCCTTAGTTGTTGTTCTACCATCAACAATTCCAGTTACGCGTCCAGAACCAATAACAAGAATTCTGTCACATAATTCAAGAAGAACGTCAAGGTCCTCTCCTACGAAAATAACAGCAACACCATTCTCCTTCTGTTCGTTAAGAAGATTATAAATTGTATAAGAAGAGTTAATATCAAGTCCACGAACTGGATATGCAGCCATAAGAACTGTAGGCGCTGCAGCAATTTCACGGCCAACAAGTACCTTCTGTACATTACCACCAGATAATCTTCTTACAGGAGTTGTAGGACCTGGGGTTACGACCTCAAGATCTTCAATTATTGTTTCTGCAAGGTCTTTTGGAGGTTGTCTATCAAGGAATATTGAGTTGCCCTTTTTGTAGCTTCTAAGCATCATGTTATCCACAATGTCCATATTTCCTACAAGGCCCATTCCAAGTCTGTCCTCTGGCACAAACGAAAGACGTACGCCAAGATCTCTAATTTGTACAGGAGTCTTCTCTCTTAGGTTTACTATTTCTTCAGTTTTTGGATCGTTGTAAGATATTTCTCCAGAATTTGGAGAAATAAGTCCAGCAATTGATTCAAGAAGTTCTCTTTGACCACTTCCTGCAATTCCTGCAATTCCAAGTATTTCACCACTACGAGCGGCAAAATTTATATCATTAAGTACCTTTACTCCGTCTGAGTTGATAAGATTTAAATCTTTTACAACAAGTCTGTCAACTGGGTCCACAGGTTCAGACCTATTAATGTTAAGAGAAATCTTTTTACCAACCATCATTTCAGTTAATTCAGCTTCATTTGTTTCTGAAGTTTTAACTGTATTTATATATTCACCGCGGCGCAAAATAGCAACCCTATCTGAAACAGATAACACCTCGTGCATCTTATGAGTGATGATGATAATAGACTTTCCATCTTCCTTCATTTTTCTAAGCACATTGAAGAGCTTCTCTGTCTCTTGTGGGGTGAGTACCGCAGTTGGTTCATCCAAAATTAAAATGTCGGCACCTCTATAGAGTACCTTTACTATTTCTACTGTCTGTTTTTCAGAAACAGACATTGTATAGACCTTCTTTTTTGGGTCTATATCAAATCCGTATTTCTCAGAAATTTCAGCCGTTTTCTTTGCAGCTTCCTTTAAATTGAAATGCTTTCCGTCATCAATTCCAAGAACAATATTTTCTGTAGCAGTAAACACATCAACAAGTTTAAAGTGTTGATGTATCATTCCAATTTTATAGTCAAATGCATCTTTAGGTGAACTAATAGTAACAGGTTCCCCATTAACAAATATTTCACCTTCATCAGGATAATAAATACCTGAAATCATGTTCATAAGGGTAGTCTTACCACTACCATTTTCACCAAGGATTGCAAGTATTTCTCCAGCCTCTACTGAAAGATTAACTTTATTATTAGCGACAACTTCGCCAAAACGTTTTGTTACGTTTCTTAATTCTAATGCGTTCACAGTGGACCCCCTAAATCTAGACTGTGTACAAAATTACACAAGGGGGCCAGCAAAAGCCCCCTTGCATTAATTTTATCTACTTAAAACTTAACCAAAGTTTACGTTAAGATTTGTAACACCATCAATGATGATATCGAAATATGGAGCTGAACGGAAATCTGCACCTGACTCATCGAAGTAGCCATCATGTACTACCTGAGCGTCACCAGCAAAGTCTCCATCTGTGTCAGCCATGTAAGCTGTAAGATGACCATTTTCATCTACTGTAGCGTTTACGTTAACTTTGTTGTCCTTATCAACTGTTACTGTGAACTTAGAAGTATCAAATACCTTAAGTGTACCAGCCTTGAACTGATCAACAACCTTGTTAAGTTCAGCAACTGTGCTCTGTCCATCAACAACATCCTGGTTAATACCTGTAATAACAACAGAGTTTGTTTCAATTGTACCAACCCAGTTAGCGTCAATAGCTTTTCCGTTTACAACACTTTCAATGATGTACTGGAAGTATGGAGCCCAGTTAATAGCTGAAGATACGATAAATGTATTTTCACCTGCAGAATATGTGCTTCCGTTATAAGAAACGTTTGGAACGCCAGCAAGTTCACAAGCTGTTGGAGCACCAAGAGAGTCAGCGTGCTGTGAAATGAGCTTACAACCGTCCTTTTCAATGAGAGCTGTAGCAGCTTCCTGCTCCTTAGCCTGATCATACCAAGAACCTGTGTAACGAACCTTCATTGTAGCGCTTTCACAAACTGACTTAGCACCAAGGTAGAATGATGTCATACCAGAAATAACTTCTGCATATGTGAATGCACCAACATAACCAATGATAGCCTGCTCAGCAGTAATTTCACCGTTCTTAATCATGTCGTTGAGCTTGATACCAGCTGCAACACCTGCAAGATAACGTCCTTCGTAAATTGCTGCGAATGCGTTGTGGAAGTTATCAAGACCTGCAGTCTTTGCTGTAACACCTGTTGCATGGCAGAACTGTACGTTAGGGAATTCCTTAGCAGCCTGCTGAAGGAATGACTCGTGACCGAAGCTGTCAGCGAATACAATGCTACAACCTTTGTTCTTTGCAAGGTCAACAGCAGCATCATAACAAGCTGTTTCTTCACCAATGTTTGTTACGATAATAACCTGATCATCCTTAAGACCCATGCCCTTAGCAGCGTCCTTAAGACCCTGGATGAAGTTGTTGTCGTATGTTGAGTTTTCATCATGAAGACAAATAAGACCAATCTTAAAGTCCTCTGGAACTGTTACTTCTGTCTTGATTTCCTGACGTGGAAGCAAGTCATCTGTAACACCTAATTTCTGCTTCTCTCCACCCTTTGAGCATGCTGCAAGTGACAAGCAAAGCACAAAAGTAAGAACGAGAGCAACAATACGTCTCATCTTTTTCATTTATACGTACCTCCAAAAAATTCTTTTGAATATATTACGACTGCATTTTGCAGTAATAACCCAATTAGCTTCTAAATGTAATTTGTCCGTCGTCTGTCATATCATCAATAATTGCAAGTGACTCGACACGAACTCCAGTTTTTCTAATCATGTCTCCACCAGGTTGAAATCCTTTTTCAATTACAATTCCACAGCCAGCAAGCTTTGCACCTGAATCTTCAACAAGTTTAATAAGTCCCTGAAGGGCACTTCCGTTAGCAAGGAAATCATCAATGATAAGAACCTTGTCATCTGGTCCTAAGAATTCCTTAGAAACAATGATGTCATATTCTCTTCCATGAGTGAAAGATACGACCTTGCTTGTATATACTTCACCAGCAATATTTTTTGTCTGGTTTTTCTTTGCAAAAACAACAGGAACATTAAAATTCTGAGCAACAAGGCAAGCAATACCAATACCAGATGCTTCAATAGTGAGAATTTTATTTACGCCCTCATCTTTGTAAAGTCTATAAAATTCCTTTCCAAGCTCATTTACAAAAGGAACATCTATTTGATGATTAAGGAAAGATCCAACTTTTAATACTCCGCCAGGATAAACCTGACCATCCGTCAAAATTTTATCTTCAAGTAACTTCATATTAGATCCTCCAAAAAATAAAAAAAGCAGACTAAATATTAGTCTACCTATTAATTAACACGCAAAAATTAGGATTAATTAACAAGTAGTAGCAACTTTGGTGTTGCTGTAGAAACTTTTGGGCCATGCATCCAAAATTATACCTGAAAATACTTTGTCTGTTTGTGTAAAAATTTTATCATTTTGATATATAAATGTCAATTGAATTACAAGGTAATATTGTACAATAATAGTGGTAAAAAATAGAAAAAATCCCATACCGAATTGGTATGGGATTTATGGGTGCAGGGACAGGACTTGAACCTGCGACCTCCGG
>DCGS01000081.1:6344-20854 GCA_002314645.1 Ruminococcaceae bacterium UBA1772 | reverse complement strand
GGTTATGAGCCCGACGAGCTACCACCTGCTCTACCCTGCGATATATAGGGATTTATTCCCCGTGTGCTAATACATTATATACAAGTGGATATGAAAATGCAAGCACTTTTTCAAAAAAATACGGTTGCCATTTATAGGCAACCGTAAATATCATTAGTCTACGCTAATAATAGCATCAAGGAATGGATGAGCTGCAAACCACTCTGGGTAATTACGCTTGAAGATTGCAGGTGTATTCCATGGATTGATGACGCAAATGCCTACTGCTAAAAGTCCAATTACAGCTAAAAGAACAAAAACAAGAGCAAATTTAATAAGTTTAATAATCATATCCTTCATAGTGCTAGTTTCTCCTTTTATATAAAATAACCACCGCATTGATAATAACACACAAAACATACACTTGTCAATTTACAAAAGATAGAAGCCAGATTATTTATCTGGCTTCTATGTTATGGATATGAAATTGTAGTGTGTTGTGGTGGTTATACAACTTCATTATTATAGACCGTGGGAGATTCGGTCTTTAATACAAAATAAAAGGACTCTTTTTGAAAAAGAGTCCTTAATAACCAAATAACGCCAATGCACTTATGCACAGCGGAGCAGACCCCTTTTCAAACACGGAAGGCATTTAGTTTCCCTTATACCTATAGGCTTATACTTCATGACGTTTGCTTTAGATGTATAAGCTCGGAGCAAATATTCAATTTGCAAGTACGCATAAATTATAATCCATCCGGGCTAGTTATGTCAAGATTATATTCCCTGTTTTTCTTGCCAGATGTGTAGTAATATGCACCGAAAATTGTTGTAAGAGGAATAGACAGCATAATTCCAATACTTCCCGCAAGTGCTTGGAGAAGTTCCATGGCAATCATTTCCCTATTAAACAAATCCAAAAGAGACGAACTGTATGCAGTAAGAAGGATAACACAGCAAAGAGAACTACCTATGTATGCGAGCACCAGGGTGTTCGCCATTGTTCCCATAATATCTCTACCTATGTTAAAACCAGATTTTATTAGCATACTAGGAGTAATGCCTGGTACGGTTTCAGCAAGTTCATTAAGAGAGGATGCAATATCCATTGCAACGTCCATAATTGCGCCCACAGCACCAACTGTTATTGCGGCGAAAATTAATGCCTTTAGATCAAGAGGCTCCTTGTTCAAGTAATAAATAAGAGTTGCTTCTTCATTAGTAAATCCGCTCATTTTCATAAGAACGTTCATTATTAGAGTTATAATACCAGCCATTAACACGCCCGCTGTGCAACCAAGGCCTGCAAGCAAACTCTTTTTTGAAACTCCGTTAACAAAGAGCATTGTCATTGCAATAATAAATATGCAAGTTACAACAGTCCAAGCATATACATTTTGGCCATTAATTATTGCTGGCACCATTACGTAAAATACCGAAAGACATGTGAACCCAAGTGAAACTATGGTGTTAACGCCTTTAAATCTGCCAAAACCAAGTATTAGTATAATGAAAATTATGCCTAACCACATAAGAGGTGTGAATCGCTCAAAGCCAGTTACGATCCAATCCGCATTAATATTTTCGTCTGCATTTGTGTAGAGTATTACCTTGTCTCCCTCACTTGCGGTATCTAGGTTTGTAAGTGAATGTTGGCTTAGCTGAAGAACGGCATAGAGTGTTTCGCCCTTATGACTTCCAGATAAAACCTTAACCTTCATGCCAACGTTTTCACCATCATTATAGGGAACCCTGTCAGTAATCTGAACAATTTTGCCCTTCATTACCTCAATATCTTCACTCTCATATTGCGAAATTGAATTAGTTGCAATTTTGTGGCCAACAACCGTGTATGCTATAGAAACCAAAAGAGTTACTACAAACACTATAGCCATTTTTGTTCTTTTGCGTCTTTCTGCAGCCGAAAGTGCCATAATAGACCTCCAAAAATAAAGCCGATGCCAAAGCTTGGCATCGGCTCCCATTAATTATTTTAGAAACTAATTCCTTTAAACATACTACCATTTGCTGTGTAATCATAAGCAGGTTCATCATTCTGCTGAACAGGAGCAACCGGTGTGCTCTCCATTTTTTTAGTTTTCTTTTCCTTTTTTGGGGTTTTAGATTCAACTGTAGCAACTGAAACAGGAGTGCTCTTTATCATGTTTAAAGAAGCTTCGTATCCTTCAGATACGCGCTCTTCATAAATTCTCTTAACTTGCTTGTCTCTTTCTTTTTTCTTTTTATTCTCAAGAGCTTTCTTTTCTTTATTAAGCTTTTCCTTCTCTTTCATAAGAGCTTCTTTTTTAGCCTTAGCAGCTGCTTTTGCAGTTCTGCTTCTTGGGCCAGATTCCGCAATTTTCTTTTGAATGAAGTCTCTTGCAGTTGTGTAAGCGAATGGGAAAACCATACCTGCGCCAATAATTAAAGATACAGTCATTACGCCCACAAAGCTTAAAATAAACATTGCTAAGTAATACACTCTAGCGGTACGTGCCTTCATATATTATATCCCCTCTCGAATGTAAGAAAAATGTAAACATTTTTATATAAGTCCGTAAAAAAACACTGAAATAATAATACAGAATTTTTATATGTATGTCAATTTATTTACAAGAAATCGCTTGAAATAATTAGCGTTCTATTGCAATATATTATCATGTAATAAATAAAGCGAAGGAGGAATCTAAGTGGCTGCCATTTTGGAATGCAAAAAACTCAAAAAACAATATGGTAACTTCACCGCTCTTAACGAAATAGATTTAACTCTTCCCGAGGGAAAAATCATAGGACTTCTTGGTCCAAACGGAAGCGGTAAAACAACTCTTATAAAACTCGCCAGTGGTCTTCTTTTACCAACATCAGGTGAGCTTCTCATAGGCGGGAAAAAGCCAGGTATTGAAACAAAGAAAATAGTGGCATATCTTCCGGAAAGAAACTATTTAACAGACTCCATGAAGGTTTCTGGGGCAGTTGATTTCATGGCTGATTTTTACTCAGACTTTGACAAGAATAAGGCATATGACCTTCTAAATAAGTTAGATATAGATCCAAAGAAAACATTAAAATCTCTTTCAAAGGGTACAAAAGAAAAGGTTCAGTTAATCCTCGTTATGAGTAGAAACGCAAGACTTTATCTTCTTGATGAACCAATTGGAGGCGTAGACCCTGCAGCAAGAGACTACATCCTTGAAACAATCATCAGCAACTACTGTGAAAACGCTACTGTGCTTATTTCAACACACCTCATTGCGGACGTTGAATCTGTTCTTGACGAATATGTGTTCATCCAAAACGGAAACATTTTAGAGCATGGCTCAGTGGAAAGAGTTAAAGAATCAGGCAAAACTGTTGATGGTCTCTTTAGGGAGGTGTTCAGATGTTAGGAAAATTATTCAAACACGAATTCCTCACAACAAGCAAGGTTGCAGTTCCATCATACATTGTAGTTTTAGTTCTTGCCCTTGTTGGCAGGCTCCTCACATGGATTACATCTCGTCAGTACGTTATAGACAACGTCCCTGGCACCTTTGTAAGAATCCTTGAGGTGTTAACATCACTCATTACATTACTCTATACGCTTGTATTCCTTGGAATATTCATGCTCACAATGGCATTTTTAGTTTATAGGTTCTATAAGAACTTCTTTACAGATGAAGGTTATCTTATGCTGACACTTCCAGTTAGAACACCTTCTTTAATCTTCTCAAAGCTAACAAATGCCTGGATTTGGATGATTTTCAGTGGCGTAATTGCAATTTTTTCACTCTACATTACAATTGGTCACTTCGAAGAACTTACTGACAGTCTCAGCAGTGCATGGGATTCCATCAAAACCCTAATAGATCGCGAAGGCGACTACATTAAAGACGAGCTTGGCGTTCCAATTTGGGTATTCGTAGTTGAACTTGTTGTTTTAGCCCTTGCTTACCTCACGCGATTCATTCTTTCTTGGTACGCATCAGTAAGCTTTGGTAATCTCATTGCAAAGAAGCATAAGATAATTGGAACACTCTTCTCTTATTTCCTTCTTTTCATCATTACAACAATTCTTCTTTCACTTTATCTCACAGTTATTACAACTCTCATTCCTGACTACTATGATAAACTTAATGACAGTTCAGGAAGAGCGCTTCAAACCGTAGTATTTGGTTCAATAGGAATATATTCAGTATTCTCAGCTGGACTCTTTGCATTCACAAACTACATTATGAAGCACAAACTTAACCTTGACTAAATTAGAAGAACCGTATGGGTAAAGCCCATACGGTTCTTTTTTATTTATCCGAGTGCGCATCCCTTACTCCAGCGGAAAGAATAAGAAGTGCTTTTTTAAGCGTTGGAATTGTACCTTCTGCTCCCGTAGTCTTTACAGAAACATAAGGCTTTGAGCCAGCGCTGACCATTATTCTTCCTCGCATGTCTGAGGAAAGGCGTGTGACAGCACGCATGTTAATGTCATCCCAATAGAGGAGAAGATTGTCACCGCGCTGGCCTATTTCATAAATTCCAAGTTTGGAAGCTGTGTTTCGAAGAAGTGAAACCTCTATAAGCCCTAAAACGGCCTGTGGCGGATCTCCAAATCTATCTATGAGTTCGTCTGTAACATCCATTGCGTCTTCATTTGAACGAACGTCAGCAATACGTCTGTAAATGGCAAGTCTATGAGGAACGCTGGTAATATATGAATCTGGTATATGCGCATCAATTTGAACGTCAATAAGACATTCTTTTTGTTTTGCAGGCGCTTCACCAGTTTCATTTTCCTTGTTCTCCGCCACGGCCTCGCCAAGAATTTTAAGGTACATGTCGTAACCAACAGCTTCCATATGGCCGTGTTGATTAGCACCCAAAATGCTACCCGCTCCACGAAGTTCAAGGTCTCTCATGGCAATTTTAAAGCCCGAACCAAATTCAGTATATTCACGAATTGCAGAAAGACGTCTTTCAGCAATATCAGTGAGCTCCTTGCCCATAGTAAATGTGAAATAAGCAGTTGCCCTTCTAGAAGAACGACCTATTCTTCCGCGAATCTGATGAAGCTGTGAAAGACCCATTCTATCCGCATTTTCAATAATTAAAGTGTTTGCATTTGGAACATCCACACCCGTTTCAATTATGGTTGTACAAACAAGTATATCAATTTCGCCCTCAACGAGCTTTCTCCAAACATCAGAAAGTTCATCCTCGCCCATTTTTCCATGAGCAATTCCAATGCGTGCTTCGGGCACAAGTTCATGAATTCTTGCAGCTCTATGAAGAATTCCCTCAACATTGTTATACATATAATAAACCTGGCCACCACGCCTAAGCTCTTTTTCTATTGCCTGAGCCACAATACCTTCATCATATTCAAGCACGTAGGTTTGAACAGGGTGTCTATCAAGCGGCGCCTCTTCAATAATTGACATATCACGAATTCCAGTCATAGCCATATTAAGGGTACGCGGAATAGGTGTTGCAGAAAGCGTAAGGACATCTACATTCGGAAATTTTTCCTTGAGTTTTTCTTTTTGAGCAACACCGAATCTCTGCTCTTCGTCAACAATAAGGAGGCCCAAATCCTTAAACTCAACGTCCTTAGATATTAAGCGATGTGTGCCTACAATAACGTCAATGCTTCCTCGTCTAACGCCATCTAAAATAGCCTTTTGCTGCTTTCCCGTTCTAAATCTTGAAAGCATTTCTATTTCAACTGGGAACCCATCAAAGCGCTTAACTATGGTGTTGTAATTCTGGAACGCAAGGATTGTTGTAGGAACCAAAATTGCACACTGTTTACCGTCGGCAATACATTTAAAGGCCGCGCGAAGAGCAACCTCTGTTTTACCAAATCCTACATCGCCACAGAGAAGGCGATCCATAGGTACTGCCCGCTCCATATCATTCTTTATTTCGTCTATGCATCTGAGCTGATCCTCTGTCTCATCGAATTCAAAACGTCTTTCAAAGTCGCTCTGCATGTCTATATCTGGAGAAAAAGCAAAGCCAGGAGTATTAAGACGCTTTGCATAGAGCTCGGTTAGTTCCTTCGCCATATCCTGAACTGCGGCGCGAACCTTGCTCCTTGATTTCTCCCAATCCTTTGAGCCAAGACGATTAAGTTTTACGGTTTTAGTATCTTCACGAGGTCCAATGTATTTTGACACAAGGTCAAGCTGTGTTACTGGAACGTAAAGAACGTCCTGCTTTGCATATTTAATCTTTATGTAGTCCTTGCTTACGCCAGAAACAGAAAGATTTTCTATTCCTGCAAATATACCAATACCGTGAATTGTGTGAACAACATAATCTCCAGTGTGGAGTTCATCTAGACTGTGGAAAGCGTTTTCATTTTTATTTCTGTGTCTTTTTCTAATTCCCGCACTAACTTGACCGTGAGTTATGAGTGTGAAATCTGAATCAGGAATTCTATATCCAGAAGAGTATGTCTTTGCAATAACTGAGACACGCTTTTCAGGGAATTCATTTGGAACTACGGAGAAATAAATTGCGTTATATCCCTCTGCTTCCAAATCCTCAGCCACAGATTTTGCTGCCTTCTCTGTACCAGCGGCAACAACCACTGTCCCATTTTTATTGTCATCTATACAGTCCTTAAGAAGAGATGACACTGTACCATTCCAAGATGGAACCTGACCTAATGCAATGGTGTACAAATCCTTAACCGGCGTGTCAAAGCTACCACGCGCAAAATTATCTAAATAGATAGTGTTTGCTTTACCGTAGTCCTCCACCATTCCACTAAATGGAATTGCATACACGCCCATCTGTTTCACGTAATCGCCATCCTGTAGGGCGTCTTTTATTTCTTCATTTAAAAGCTTGTTGTATGCGTTAATTCGCTCTTTTACTGATGCACTTTCCACAACAATTAGAAGGTCATTTTCGCCCATGTATGAAAGCGGGGTCATTGCATCTTCATAAACATAGTTTAAATATTTGTCTGTACAAATACTTATACCCTGTTCCAAGTTCGTAAGATCTGATAATATCTTTTGTCTTACAACATCAGCATTTTTAGTGCGGAGTTTGCTTGCATCGCCCTCTAATTTTTCTTTAAAGGATTCAAAATTTTGGATAATAATTTCAGTTGAAGGAGTAATGCAAACGCTTTTTACAACATCCGTTCTTCTTTGAGTTTCTGTTTCAAACTCACAAATTGTGTCAATTTCGTCACCCCAGAGTTCAAGTCTTAAAGGTCTTTCTCTGTCTGGTGGGAAAAAGTCTACTATTCCCCCGCGAACCGCATACTGACCGTGTCCTTCAACCTCGTCAGCGCGTTTATATCCTGCATTGTCGAAAAGTCTGAGAAGAGAATCAAGAGAAATCTCATTGCCAATTTCCAAATTTGAAATGTTTTCTATGAGATGTTTCTTAGAAATAGTTTTCTGAACCGACGCGGAAGCAGGCATTACTAAAACATCTACGTCCTTTAAAACCCAAGAGGAAAGAGCACCCATTCTCTGCTCCTCGTATTCCTTTGACTTTGTTTGAGCAGAAATGAGCGATATATCTTTTGTTGGAAATGGTACTGCATTTGTTCCAAAAGATTTCAGATCATCTGAAACCTTAACGGCCGTTGCGTCGTCTGGCACTATAACAATTGCCCTGCGGTTTGTATTTTCACACAAACTATGAATTAGAAGCGCTTTATGTACAACAGACGCACCTAAAACACCGCATGGCAAAGCGCCGCGCAGTACATTCCCTTCTATTTTTTTGTAGATTTCATTTCCCTTTAGGGAATTCGAAAAACCTGACATAATTACCTCTTTTTAAATGGCTATGCCCCCACTAAAGAAATAGTGGGGGTACAAATTTTTATTTAATTATACCTATTCATTGCTTCGTCAGTGTTATTCGACACAATAAGCTTTACTGCATCATATACACTAGGAAACAAATCTTCCAGCTCCTTCATATCCGCCTTTGAAAATGTTCCAAGAACATGGTCTGCAAGCGAACGGTCTGGATTTGCCCTGTCACCCACACCAATTTTTACTCTTGGGAAGCTTTCAGAGCCCAAATGAGAGATTATGCTTTTTAGTCCATTATGACCACCAGCGGAACCTTTTCGCCTGATTCTTATTTTTCCAGGCTCAAGTGAAATGTCATCAGAAATGACAATTACATTTTCAGGAGGCACTTTGTAAAAACGTGCCGCCTGGCCTATGGCGTCTCCGCTGTTGTTCATATACGTCTGCGGCTTCATTAAAAGACACTTCTCCGTGCCTATACGGCACTCAGCTGTTAGTGCCAAGAACTTCAGCCTATCAACACGAACACCTAGTTCCTTTGCAATTTCATCTATTGCCATAAAACCAACATTGTGACGTGTCTTTTCATAATCTGCACCTGGATTTCCAAGTCCAGCTATTATATACATTTATTTATCCTCTTTCTTATGGCATGTTTTTATAAGGTTTTTTCTCAAGAACCCAACCTGGTTTATCCACCTGTCTAGATCTTGCAATTGAAAGAGCACATTGTTCAACATTATTTGTAATTGTTGAACCAGCTGCAATATATGCGTATTCACCTATAGTAACTGGAGCAATAAGGTTAGCATTACATCCAATGAATGCACCATCTTTTACTGTTGTTCTTGTCTTGTTCTTTCCGTCGTAGTTAACGGTTAATGAACCACAGCCAAAGTTTACGCCCTTACCTACGTCTGAATCTCCAATATATGAGAGATGTGGAAGCTTTGTTCCCTCACCAATTTGAGAATTCTTAACCTCAACGAAGTTACCAATATGAACATTCTGAGCAATGTAAGAATTTGGTCTTACATGTGAAAATGGTCCAATATCTGTGCCGTTCATAACTTGAGATTGTTCAACTTCTGTGTTGCGAAGTTTTACGTTGTCACCAACTTTTGAATCATCTATAAGACAGTTTGGTCCAATTTCACAGGCTGTTCCAATTTCACTTCGACCTCTAATGATTGTATTAGGGAGAAGAGTTGTTTCAGGTCCAATAACAACGTCTGTACCAATAATAACGCCGTCTGCGCATGGAATATCTACACCGTTTACAAGATGATTAAGAATTACTTGCTTTCTTGCAATTTCATTGAGTTCCATAAGCTGAGTTCTGTCGTTAGCGCCAAGAACTACATCTGTATTGTCAGTCATATGAACACATACTGGCCAACCAATTTTTTTGATTTCCTCAATTGTATCTGTCAAATAATACTCGTGAGCATCATTTTCTTGTTTAATTTGAGTCAATGCATATAAAAGACACTTTTTGTTGAACCAATATGCACCAGAATTAACTTCATTTATTAATTTTTCCTGTTCAGTTGCATCCCTCTGCTCAACTATTCTTTGGAAATTTCCGCCTGCATCTCTTACAATTCTACCGTAGCCAATAGGATTGCCAAGCTTTGCAGAAATTACTGTAACTCCGCTATTCATTGCCATATGAAGGCCGAGTGAATCTTCAATAGTTGTAGAATCCATGAATGGAGCGTCACCATTGAGAACTAAAACGTTTTCTGCATCTGTGTTGTTAAGAAACGCAACGGCCTGCATAACAGCGTGTCCTGTTCCAAGGCGTTCGTTCTGATAACAAATTTCCGAACGTCCATCTATATGAACATCAATTTCTTCTCCAAGATGTCCAACTACAACACATGTATCTGTTACACCACTTTTTTCAACCGCATCAAGAACCCAATCTATCATTGGCTTGAAGAGAACACACGCCATAGCCTTTGGCTTTTTTGACTTCATACGTTTACCTTCGCCAGCGGCGAGGACTATTGCACAAGTTTTTGCCATATTACAATACCCTCCTTAAAAGTGTTGCTACATCTACATTATAATTAACAAATACCAATGCAGCGACATTTATAATAATCATCATACCAACGAAAAGCAAAAGTGCTGGAAAAATGCTTCTACCACCTTTTCGTTTGTAATAAAGATCTTTTGCCTCAGGGTTGTCTCCGCTTTGTATTTCCTTGCCCTTAAACAAAATCTTTTTACAGTGCTCTTTATAGAAATAATTTCCGAACACAGCAAGGACCAAATCAACTGCAAACTGAATATAATTTGTGACCTGTATGCAAATTGGTTGTGCTGGTAATTTCTCTTGAAGAGCTTCAACCTTAGAATTTAATTCCTCGGTTGTTTGATCAGCATCTGAAAGCATAATCTGCATTACTTCGTTATAAACTTCAGAATACTTTGTTCCGTATTCTGATATTTCTCCAATGAAGCAAATTGGAATAACTATTGAAATAAGCATGGCAATAATTCCAAACTTATACATTTTTCTGTACATAAGCCAGAATGGTCCAAAGAAGAATGCAGCCCAGTTCCAAGTCCATTTCCTATTAGAACGTTCCATAGCCATGAACTTTGGAATGAATTTATGCTTATTCTTTTGAATTACTTTACCGTATTCTTCAACGGTATAGTCTCCAATTTTCTCTTTACCCGTAATTGTTCTAAATACAGGTCTAGTGTTCCCCTCGCGATCCATTTCCATTGCAGGAATTGCACCATTTGGAGCATCTTCATTGCTTATAAATCCACCAGGGAAAACCTTTGAAACTTCATCTGAATTTGGCTTTTCCTTTGAAGTCTTCTCAATCTTTTCAACTACTGGCTTATTTTCATCCACCCAAACGAAATCCTCTGAGTGGCGTTCTTTATTTGCGCAATATCCAAGTTTGTTGTAGCAATCCCTATGATGTGGCGTTCCACATTCAGGGCAAACTACAATGTCGTCGCCCTCTTCAAAGGCTTTATTACAAGCTGGACATATTGCATTTTCATACTTCATAGTTATTGCTCCTAATGTTTATATAAATATACATCTAAATTATACAATATATTTCAGTCAAATACCATATATTTTTCTTTACTTTACTACTCTCTTTTAATATAATTGAGTATTAGTGAAAGGACTGATATATATGCTTCAGTACGAAGAATTACGTCTCTCTCTTTTAGAAAGTGAGAAACCTCTTGAAGATTTAAGCGCCGCTCTTGGCCTTGATCAAATGAAAGAAGAAGTTACAGAACTTGAGCAAGAGGCTGCAAAAGACGGTTTCTGGGATGACCTTGAAAACTCTCAGAAGGTTCTCCAGCGCACAAGTATGTTAAAAAATAAAATAGCTACTTATGAGTCTCTCCATTCTTTATATGAAGATACACTCGTAATGATTGAGCTTGCAGACGAGGAAGAGGATGAATCTCTCCTTGAGGAATGCACACAGAGCGTAGAAGAGGTTAAGAATAGACTTGACACAATGACTCTTTCTACACTTCTTACAGGCGAATATGACCAGAGCAATGCAATCCTTACCTTCCATGCAGGTGCAGGCGGAACAGAGGCTCAGGACTGGGCTTCAATGCTCTTCCGTATGTACAACAGATGGGGTGAACGTCACGGATTCAAAGTGTCTACACTTGACTACCTTGACGGAGATGAAGCAGGACTTAAATCTGCTACAATCCTCATTGAAGGTGAAAATGCATACGGCTACATGAAGAGTGAAGCAGGCGTTCACCGCCTTGTTCGTGTTTCTCCATTTGATGCCGCAGGAAGACGTCATACATCATTTGCTTCTCTTGAAGTAATGCCTGAAATAGACGACAATATTGAGGTTGATTTAAGACCAGATGATATTGAAATGGAAGTTTATAGAGCTTCAGGCGCTGGCGGACAGAAGGTTAATAAGACATCTTCTGCAGTACGTCTCATCCACAAGCCAACAGGTATTGTTGTTTCTTGTCAGGTTGAAAGAAGCCAGCATCAAAACCGTGAAATGTGTATGAAAATGCTCAAGTCAAAGCTCATTGAAATTAAAGAGCGTGAGCACCTTGAGAAAATTGAAGACATTAAGGGCGTAAAGACAGAAATTGCTTGGGGTAACCAGATTAGATCTTATGTATTTATGCCATATACTCTTGCAAAAGATACAAGAACAAACTATGAAATGGGTAACATCAATGCCGTAATGGACGGAGATATTGACGGATTTATCAACGCATATCTTAAGATGCAATCCCTTGAAAACCTTAAAAACAATTGACAAACATTTTGTTCGTTGTTATAATATCACTTCGCGAGGCGTCTAAAAACGTCTCCAATCCTTGCTCTATCGGATGAGTGATAGGGCCAAAAGACCAAAAGGAGGTGCTAGAAATGGCAGCAAAAAACTATGAAGCAATGTTGGTATTCTCAGTAAAGAATGGCGACGAAGCAGCACAGGAAGTTTTCAATAAGTTCAAAGCTCTTATTGAAAAGAATGGTACCATCAGCAACATTGATGAGTGGGGTAAGCGTAAGCTTGCTTACGACATCAACTATGAGTCTGAAGGCTACTATGTTCTTGTTGAGTACTCAGCTGAACCTGAATTCCCTGCTGAGTTTGAACGTGTTCTCGGTATTACAGACGGCGTTCTCCGTTTCCTCAACACATCTAAGTAATTTGGTAGGAGGTAAAACCAATGCTTAACTGTGCAGTTATTATGGGTCGTCTTACAGCAGACCCTGAACTTCGTACAACAACAAATGGTACTTCTGTAACATCTTTCACAGTTGCTGTGGATAGAGCGTATCAGAAGAGCGGCGAAGAACGTCAGACTGACTTCATCAACGTAGTTGCTTGGAGACAAACTGCTGAATTTGTAACTCGTTACTTCCACAAAGGATCAATGATTGCAGTTCAAGGTTCAATCCAGACACGTAACTATGAAGACAAGAACGGTCAAAAACGTACAGCTGTTGACGTTGTAGCAGATAACGTAAGCTTCTGTGGTTCAAAAGCAGAGTCAGGTACTGGAAACTTTAATCCAGTAGCACAGGCTGCTCCAGCTCCACAAGCTCCTGTACAACAGCCAACATCTTTCTCAACAGCAGGTGCAGATGATTTCTCATCTACTGATATGGAAGACGAATTACCATTCTAAACATTACTGATTAAAACCTAAAGGAGGTTACTGACATGGCATTCGATAGAAATGCAAAGGGCGGAAGAAAGTCTCGTAGAAAAGTTTGTGCTTTCTGTGTAGATAAAGTTGAAACAATCGACTACAAGGACACTGCAAAGCTCAGAAGATTCACTTCAGACAGAGCTAAGATCCTCCCAAGAAGAGTAACAGGAACATGTGCATATCATCAGCGTGAGCTCACAACAGCTATTAAGCGCGCAAGACACGTTGCACTTCTCCCATACTCAGCTGACTAATTAAAAATCAAAGAGCTGTTTACGAATTCGTAAACAGCTCTTTTTTTATGTCTTTTTATTTATCAAACTTTCTTTTAAGAACAGGAACCGCAGAGGCTATTAATCCAAACAGAACTTGGAACATAACAATTTGACCGCCTGTAATTCCCATTGGACCAGAAAGTATTGCAAGAATTAGGAACAGAACTAAAGCAATTCCAGTGTATATAGTTGCAATGAGATTATTAATTGGAATATTTGCATTAAGTTCTCTTGCCTCATATATGGTTTTGAGTGAGGCCTCAATTGTACCATTATGAAGGATTCCAGATTTAGCATCCTCACATTCAGTAGTTCTATACTTCTGGAAGATATCTCCTGAAACTGGGCTTAAAATTTTAACAGCTGAAATGTTAAGGCTGAAATATTTGCAAATCATTTCTTCAGTAATGTTGCAGTCACAAGTACGAACAAGTAAAGATACTCCAGCTTTATCTACGTTCTGAAGATATTTTCTCATGTGCTTGTCAGCCTGGTAGTTAATAACGAACATTGCTGAAATTTTACCAGCAATTGCAAGATACATTACTTTTCTACCATCATGTGTGTACTGAAGTTCAAACTCACGTTCTGGAGCCTGAACGTTATGATTAACAAGTAAATCTCTGCTACCAACAAGTACTCTTCTGCCATGAATCCATGCTGAAAGGCCAAGTTTTTCCTCATAAGCAAGTGATTCAACTGGTGGGAGGAGTTCTTTTTTGCCTAAAATTACGTTGCCAAAAATATCTGCAAGAGGTCCGCCAGACTCAATAATGAGTGCTGCTGTGTAAAGAATGGCATCGTCAATCTTCATGTTGTGGAATGTTTTAATTCCAATAATACTACAACTACCCTTCTTAAAGATATCTGTACTATCTAAAACATATGCATTTACGCCTGTGCTGTTTGCTACAGCCTTATGTCCTGTAATTGCAGCACCTGTTTTATTAAACTTTCTATTAACTAAGAAAAGAGAAATATTTGATGCAATCTTTGTAAATGCTGGCATTGCAATACAAGAAACAGCTGCAAAAATTCCAAATGCAACAACAATATCCTTTTTAACAATACCAAAAATAATTCCAAGAAGAACTGCCGCTCCCGCTACAACATAAATAAGCTTGTATGCGTAATCATCAGCAGGATCGTCTTCAAGTGAATTCTTAACAAAGTTCTTTGGAACAGAAACTCTTGCGTTGTAACAAATTTCTGGTTCTCCCATAAGAAGACCTCTGCCAATTTCAAAAGCCTCGTCCTCATCTGGAATAATTTCACTGCTGTAAAGCTGTGTTCC
>DCGS01000081.1:0-6219 GCA_002314645.1 Ruminococcaceae bacterium UBA1772 | reverse complement strand
GTGTATTCATCGCTCGTGAAGAGAGCCATAACAATGTTTTCAAGGAAGCATGCAACTACTACTAAAAGAAGACCTGTTTCTGTGTTAGGCTTCTTGTTCTTTATTCCAGTTACGCCCTTAAGAAGGGTATTCATTGAAAGAACTGATGCAATAACAAGGATTACAATATTTATAAGGCCACATCCGAGTGCACCGTTTCCTATCATTTCAACATTACCGCCAGATGCAGAAATAAGGCCAGTAATAATGAGTGAAATTATTGTAAGAACGCCTTGTACAATAACGAAAATTCCAGTTTTTCTTTCTGCATTTGCAAGAGATTCATAAATTCTTGATGCATCTGCTGGATATCTATATTCGTCATCTAATTCTTCTAAGATGCTAGATTTTGCAGAAGCCTCTTCTGCCTCTTCATCTTCTAAATCTGCGTCATTTTCTTCTTCTGGAAGCTCTGCAAAATTGTCATCGAGCTTAAATGAGGCAACCTTCTTGTCTCTTTTTTCCTTCAATGCCTCTTCTGCATTTTCTTCATCTATTTGGTCAATGACCTCTTCTTCGCCGAAACCACTGAGACGAATTTGTCCGTCTATGCCATCTTCGTCGCGAACTATAGTTCCTGCTTCACCTCTAGCAACAATGGTCTTGTCAAAGTTGCTACGCTCAGCATCAGCAGAAATAATTGTAGGGATTGGTTCAAGGTCTGCTGTGTTTGTGAATTTACTCTTCTTTACAATGAAGCCTGGGCGTTCAATTGGTTCATCGCCCATATCTGGGTGAAGACGCTCATAATCAGCAGTTCTTTCAAGATGCTGCTTTGGCTTATTCAAGAATCTTTCTCTATATTTATCTGTAACCATGCCACCAGATTTTTCAACCTTTTCGGTCATTATCTGATGGTCAATGTTGTCATTTCTTATTGGATAAATACCAACAGTCTTTCCTGCAAGAGCATATCTTTCGTCCTTGTTTTCAGGCTCTTCCTTCTTAGGTGCTTCTGTAACAAAAACTGTATCATCTTCATCATTTGCGCTATTCTCAATATTTTCAGGCTCGTCAGCAAGCTCCATAATAATAGAGGTTTCTTCAGGCTCGCCTGTTACCTTCTCCTCAGGTTCCATGGTAATGTCAGTCTTTTTAACCTGGATGTTATTTGCATCAAAAACTCGAGTTTTCTGAGAAACAGGCTTCTTTACAGGCTCTGGTTCAGGCTCAACTTCTGGCTCTTCTTCCAAAACTTCCTCTTCTTCAGGTTCCTCATCGTAAGAGTCTTCCTCTGGCGATTCATCCTCTTCTGGAACCTCCAAAACCTCAGGTTCTGGTTCAAATGAAGCTTCTTCTTCCTCTTCCTTTTCCTTTTCTGAAGGATCAGGTCCAAGTCCAAGAAGAGCATCTATTTCATCCATAGACCATGCTTTTTTAGGGGCAGAACTTTCCCTTACATCATCCCCAAAAGATGCAAGGATATCATCAAGTGACATATCAAAATTATCAGCCATTCTGCGACCCTCCTTTAGACAGTTTTTATATTAAGCCTCTGTCGGCTTGCTTCATACATTACAATTCCTGCAGCAACGGATGCATTTAGTGAATTTATTTCACCAGCCATTGGAAGAGAAAGAACAAAATCACATTTTTCTCTAACCAAGCGGCCCATTCCCGTGCCTTCCGAACCTACAACAAGAGCAATTGCGCCTTTGAGGTCTGTTTTACACCAAACTTCACCGTCCATGTCGGTTCCATAAATCCAAACGCCACGTTCCTTGAGTTCATCTAAGGTTGTAGCAAGGTTACTAACCCTTGCTACTGGCATATACTCAAGCGCACCAGCGGACGTTTTGGCAACGGTGAAATTTAGAGTAGCACTTCGACGCTTTGGAATAATGACGCCGTGTGCGCCTGCACATTCGGCTGTTCTTATTATTGCGCCTAAATTGTGCGGATCCTCTATTTCGTCGCAAATAATTATAAAAGGAGCCTCTCCTTTTTCTTCTGCTCTTGCAAATATATCTTCTACAGATGCATATGAATGAGCAGCAACTCTTGCAATAACACCCTGATGATTAGCATTGCCACACATGTAGTCCATTTTCTTAGGGTCTGTTTCTTTAACAATAATACCCTGGTCCCTACACATGGCAATAATTTTACCAACAGAACCCTGTCTTTCACCCTTTGAAACAAACAGAGTATCTATTTCTCTGCCAGACTTCAAAGCTTCTGTTACAGGATTTCTGCCAATTATTAATTCACTTTGGATGTCATTTTCACGCATAAAAGTTGCCTCCAAATGGCATATATAGATATTAATAGTATGTATTATACCACCCATTGCGTTTTTTTACAACATAAAACCACAACATTTAGCATAATTCCTTTAAAAATTACATTATATTTATAAATTAAAAACCCTTTTCAAAGTCTTGATTTTAACATCATTCTCATATATAATGTTGTAGGTAAAAGCAGAGATTGCTTTTGTTTGATCATATGGCGCGTGGGTCCTGTGCAACAGAGCGCCGTGAATCATGTCAGGCGGGGAACCGAGCAGCATTAAGCGGATAGTCCTGTGTGCCACAGTCCGCCTGCTCGCCATATGATCAAGTGAAAGTGGCTCTGCTTTTAAATTTATCAGGAAATGAGGGTTAACTTTGTATCAGGCTTTATACCGAAAATGGAGACCGCAAGTCTTCTCAGACGTTGTAGGACAAGAGCATATTACCAAAACCCTTATGAGTGAAATCACTTCTGGAAGGCATTCACACGCCTACCTCTTCACTGGTTCAAGAGGTACTGGTAAAACAACCTGTGCAAAAATCTTTGCAAAGGCTGTAAACTGTGAGCATCCAGTTAACGGAGACCCTTGTAACGAATGTGAAACCTGTAAAGGCATTGACAACGGCTCCATTCTTGACGTAATTGAAATAGACGCCGCTTCTAACAACGGTGTAGATAACATCCGTGACATAAGAGATGAAGCTAACTTCACCCCTGTAAACGGACGTTACAGAGTATATATCATAGATGAGGTTCATATGCTTTCTAATGCAGCCTTTAATGCATTGTTAAAAACATTAGAGGAGCCTCCAAAGCATGTAATATTCATTTTAGCAACAACAGAGCCTTATAAGCTTCCAAATACAATTTTATCTCGTTGTCAAAGATTTGATTTCCAATCAATTTCTATTGATGATATTTTAACAAGATTAAAAATTGTTGCAGAAGAAGAAAATATTAAGATTAACGAGGATGCATTAAATCAAATAGCGTCAAGTGCTGAGGGTGGTATGCGTGATGCATTATCATTATTTGATCAGTGTATCTCATATTCTGTAAACCCTGAAATAACACTAGATGATGTTTTAGCAGTATCTGGTAACATTTCATATTTAAAGATAATAGAAATTCTTAATGCCTGTGCATCTAAAAATGAAACTGAGGCAGTTATATTATTAGATAAGATGCTAAAAGAGGGTAAAGAGGTTCCTAGAGTAATAAATGATATTATTTTATTCCTAAGAGATGTTTTGTTATATAAGAATCAGGTTATTTTAGAAAATAAGCTAATGTTTAATACTCAAGAATTTAAATCATTAGCTTCAAATATAAGTAAGAATTTAATTTATTCATGGCTTGAAATCTTAAATGATTCATTAAATCAAATGAGATTCTCAACTCAAAAAAGAGCGTTCCTAGAATTAGCAATTCTAAAAATGAATGATAATAATTTAAATTCAGAGGTAAATTTACTAGATAGAATTGAATCATTAGAATCAACAATACAAATGCTATCTAGTCGTGATTTTACACCAGTAAATTCTTCTCTTAAGTCATTTACTCCTGTATTACCAACTAGAAGTGAAATGGATAGCTATCGTCAGGTACCAAAGCCTGTAAATAATACTCCTGTACAAAATACAGTAATTATACCTGATGATACAGATTATAGTGAGCCAACGGTAGTAGAGCCTAATCCTTCAGTAATACCAGAGCCAGTAAATGTAGCAACAAAGCCAATTCAAGCTAATACCTCAAATGAGGTAACAGTAAGAGATATTGAGGCAATATTAAATAATGCTTCAAAGGAAAAGAAGGAAAAGCTAACTGCAGTATGGGGAGAAATTTCAGAAAGATATTCAAACACATTTGCTATACAAATATTAGTAAATGGTAAGATTGTTGCAGTATCAGATGAATCATTCCTTGTAGAGCTTGCGGATGTTTCATTCTGTAATAGAGTAATGCTTTATGAAAACTACGTAAAGATAATTGAAATATTAAATGAATTTGATTTAAATATTAAGGATTATATTTGTGTACCTAAGGCAGTATGGAGTAAGATTAGAGACGATTATAAGAATAAATACCAAAGTGGTATTAAAAAGCCTACATTAGATGAAATACCTGTAGGTGTAAAAAAGAGAATTGTTCCAACTCAAATAATTAAGAATGAGGATGAGCAATTTATTGAAAATGTAAAAGAATTTTTTGATGATAATCAATTAAAGATAGTGGAGGAATAAGATTATGAATCAGCAACAGATGATGCGTTTAAGAAAGATGCAAAAGCAAATGATGGAGGCTCAGGAAAAGCTTGAGAGTACAATTTTTACAGGTACAGCCGGTGGTGGTGTAGTATCAGTAGAGGTTAAGGGTACTCATGAGGTTATATCAGTAAAAATTGATCCAGAGGCAGCAAAGGACGATATTGAAATGGTTCAGGATATGGTTGTTATTGCTTTAAATGATGCTAGAAAGAAAATTGATGCTGAATCACAGAAGTTAATGGGTGGCTTCGGCGGAGGAATGGGATTATTCTAAAATGAAATATCCAACCGCTTTAGAGGATTTAATTGAATGCTTTAGTCATTTACCCTCAGTAGGTAAGAAAACTGCAGAAAGATATGCACTATATTGTCTTACTCATATGGATGAGGCAGATATAGTTGATTTTTCTAATGCATTAATAGGAATAACTAAGGATATACATATATGTACATCATGTGGTAATTTAGCTGAAGGTGATTTATGTGATATCTGTAAGGATTCATCAAGAAATCATAAGCAGGTTTTAGTAGTAGAAAATGTTAAGGATTTATTTACTATTGAAAAGATTAATAGCTATAGAGGTGTATATCACGTTTTAAATGGAGCTATATCATTTTCTAAGGGTATTAGTATTAATGATTTAAATATAGAGCCCTTAATTGATAGAGTTAAGAATAAAGAGATAGATGAAATTATTCTTGCTACTAACGCAACTCTAGAGGGTGAAACAACTGCTAGATATCTTAAGGAGCTATTAAATACATATCCTATTAATATAACTAGAATAGCTCATGGCTTACCTGTAGGTGGAGATTTATCCTACGCAGATGAAATGACTGTATTAAAGGCATTTGAAGGTAGAAGAGAATATTAAATAATTACTATGTAGTTATGGAGAATAATTATGGAAGTATCATTCTATAGTATAGATAATGAGAATAATAGAATATCCTATAAATCAGAAGCAAAAATAGAAAATGGATTTATTGTTTTTGAGGATAAAAGCTTAGATAGTACTAATGTATATATAAAGAAGGAAAATGATTCCTTAACTATATTAAGAGCTGGTAAAATTAATATGGAAATTAAGCTTATACCAGATACATTAACAACAGGTGCTTATCAAAATGATATAGGTGTTGAATTTGAATTTAATACTTTCTGTAAAAAGCTTTTGTTAAGCGAAAAAAGATATGACGCGGAATATGATATAATTTTAGATAAAGATATAATTTCGAGTCATAAAATCTGGATAATATTGCGTTAAATACTTGAAAATCATAGAAAATTCAAGTAAAATGTAATAGCATGTAAAATTGGAGGAATAATTATGGAAAATGTTTCACAGATGTCATTATTAGAAATCGCAATTCAGTTAATGGAACAGAAAACTGGTCCACAGAACATCCTAGCTCTTATTAAAGAGGCATTAGCATTAAAGGGTGTTGAGGATACTGATGGAACTATTTCTACTGAATTATATATTGATATAACAACAAGCTCAAAGTTTGTTTATATGGGAAATGAGGAATGGGATTTAAAGTCTCGTCAGTCATTAGATGAATTTGACAAGGACGGTTCAGCATTCAATGTTAAGACAGAGGATGATGAAGAAGAGGATGAATTCGACGATCTTGATGAAAATGATCTTGATGATGAGGATGAAGACGATGA
>DCGS01000072.1:34322-35283 GCA_002314645.1 Ruminococcaceae bacterium UBA1772 | reverse complement strand
ATCATTTTTCAGTTCTTTTACCTGTCCAGGCTCTAAACTCTCGTCAAGTTTTAGATTTCCCATGGCAATTCTTTTAAGTTCAACGACCTTATTATTACATGCGGCAAACATACGCTTAACCTGATGATATTTGCCTTCCATAATCTTTATTTCAACTGTGTTTGTGTCTGGGTCAACCACTTTCACCTTAGAAGAAAGACACTCTGTGCCGTCACGAAGGGTAATGCCAGATTCAAGACGTTCTATATCCTCTTTGGAAAGTGGCTCCGCCAGTGTTGCAAGGTATGTTTTTTCAATGTGTTTCTTAGGAGAAAGGATATCATGTGCAAATTCGCCGTCATCTGTAATTAACACAAAGCCAGTTGTGTCTGCATCTAGTCTTCCAGCAGGAAAAAGTCCTGGACGCTTGTACATTTCTGGAACATACGAAATTACAGTTTTATATGTGTCATCCTCAGTGGCAGAAACGACGCCCTTTGGTTTATTCATCATAAGATATATGTGCTCTTTAAAGTTTAGTGCTTGTCCTGAAACTATGATTTCATCAGTTTCCGGGTTCACCTTGTCCCCTGAATCCTTTGCAGCTATTCCGTTTACTAGAATTTGTTTTTGCTTTATAAGACGCTTTACATCGCTTCTTGTAAGGACACCTTGCGATGCAATGAGTTTATCCAGTCGAATTTTCTGTTCCACTAGGTTCCACCACCTTTTCCTCTGGTTTTTCAAATCCATGCATGAAGCCGTTTAGTTCTACAGAGCACACATCGCCACCTATTACGTTACCCTCAAAGACGAGGATATTAGTTCTTATTGTTGACGACTGCGATCCATACCCTGGGTAGTTTTTTATTTCATAAGTCCACCTTTTTGCGCGGACACCCTTATACTTTTCCAGGTCTAGGTTCTGATTCTTTTGAATTTCATTGTACTTCTCATATGTTTCGTCAAAGGCTGAGGGAAT
>DCGS01000072.1:33971-34170 GCA_002314645.1 Ruminococcaceae bacterium UBA1772 | reverse complement strand
GCGCCGAGTATTACCGCAAGAATAAATACTACTATTATTTTAACCTTTGCTGATCTAAATGAGAAAACGAACATATTATCACCCATACAAATATATTAATGTTCCTGGTGTAATATGAATGACTACATAAATTTAGGGCCATGTCCTTTGACACTGCCCTAAATAATTATCTCTTCTGTTTTGTGTTTCTCTTTTTCTG
>DCGS01000072.1:14516-33886 GCA_002314645.1 Ruminococcaceae bacterium UBA1772 | reverse complement strand
TGAAGTGTTTGAACCTCATTGAGACTCTTTGCAATTCTGTATTCTGTCTCTGAAATGAGCTCATCTACATAGTTGCTTGCGTTGTGCTTCAAGTCGTTTGACCACTTCTTAGCGGCATCCATTTGAGCCTGTGCCTTAGATTCAGCGGCTGCCTCAATTTGGTTGGCGTTCTTTTCAGCTTCCTGTTCAATCTTGGTTGCTTTGTCCTTTGCATCCTTGATCATTTGAACAGCTTTTTCCTTAGCCTCGCCCATAATGTCTTCTGCTTGAGAAACAAGAAGTTCTGCAGTTTCCTTAGCCTCTGTTACTACCTCTTCTTTTGAAACCAATTCTTCTGCTTCATTTCTTGCAGAGCTTACAAGATTTACTGCTCTGTTCTGAGCATCTTTAATAAGTTCCTCGGTTCTTCTTGCAGTTTCGTTATCAAATTCTCGTGAACGTTTTTCAGCAGCTGCAAGGAGTTCTGTGCTCTTTGCCTTTGCCTCTGAAACCAATGCCTCTGCTTCTTTGTTAGCCATATTAATAATTTCACGGCGTTCAGAAGCAAGGATTCTTGCCTGCTTAATTTCTTCAGGCAAAACATCACGAATTTCATCTATGACTGATCTAATGGCGTCAGCATCAACGGTTATTTTGCTTGAAAAAGCTTTTGATTTACCATCTTCAAGAATGTCTTCAAGTTGATCTAGAAGTTCATCTATCTGTGCCATTTTCTCAGTCCTTTCTTAATAGTCTATTTTTTACATCCTCGTGGATAACACTTGGAACGAAGAGTGAAATGTCTCCTCCAAGTTCACCAATTTGTCTTACCATGCTAGATGACAAGAACATGTTTTCTGCTCTTGAAGCAATGAATACTGTTTCAAGATTGTTATTTAAGTGTCTGTTGCCTATGGCCTGCTGGAATTCATCTTCAAAGTCGGATACAGCTCTAAGGCCCTTAACAGCAAAGCAGATGTCATGGTCTCTTGCGTAGTCTGCAAGAAGACCGTCATATGTGTCAACCCTTACATTTGGAATGTCAGCAACTGCCTTCTTTATAAGTTCAGCACGTTCGCTTTCCGTAAAGGTCATACTTCCTTTTTTACGGTAGTTTGTCATTACAACAACTACTACCTCATCAAAGAGGTTTGCAGCACGTTCAATAACATCTAAGTGTCCGTTTGTTATTGGATCAAAACTACCAGGACAGATGGCTGTGCGCATCAGTCATTCTCCTCTCGGATTCTATATACTGTCAGTTTTATTTTTCCATATTTATACTCTTTAATTTTAGAAAACTCGCCAGCACTTTCTGGAAGTTCTTCCTCTTTAGAAGTCTCACATACAATAACTCCGCCGTGAGACATTTTTGAAGGAAGAGTTTGGAGTGCTTTGAGCACAAGACCCTTACCGTATGGTGGGTCAAGGAGAGCAACATCAAAAGTGTCTGTTGTCTTACTAAGAAAAGCAATGCTGTCCTCATTTTTTACGACTGCCTTGTCCGACAAATGTGTATGAGAAAGATTCTCTTTTACAACTGCGACGGAAGGTCTTGCCATATCTACGAAAGTTGCTTGTGAAGCGCCTCTTGAGAGGGCTTCAATGCCAAGCTGACCGGAACCAGCAAAAAGGTCAAGCACACGAGCGCCTGGTATTTCAAATTGAATGATACTAAAGATGGATTCCTTGACCTGATCTGTTGTAGGTCTAACGTCAAGACCTTCCAGTGTCTTAAGTTTCATTCCACGTGCAGTTCCAGTAATAACTCTCATTGCTTTTATCTCCCATAAAAATACACATTATTATCTCATTTTGATATTAACTTTGTCAACAAATTCTTATTAGTATATTTATACAATTATAGTGTCAAATTAACTGTAATACTTCTTTATATTGACGGCATCCTTCAGGGATATTCCAGGAAGCTTTGAGAGTGTGTCAATATCTGCACGTTTTATGGCGTCTAATGTCTTCATTTCACGCCATATTGTTTCGCTCTTTTTAGGGCCAATTCCAGGTATGTCAAGAAGTCCAGTTTTCTTTGTAGTTGCCCTATGCTTTGAATGATGGTAGTCAATAGCAAACCTATGGACTTCTTCTTGAATACTGGAAACCAAAGTGAAAACTCGTCTTTGGCTGTTGATAGAGATTTCACGTCCATCGCCCGTTATGGCGCGAGTTTTGTGCTTTGAGTCCTTGACCATGCCAAAAATTGGCACGTCAAGGCCGAACTGCGCAACAACCTCTTCGGCTATTTTGACTTGTCCTTTACCGCCGTCCATAAGTATTAAATCTGGGAGACGGCCGAAGCCTTCGCCTGTCTCCTTTTCCTTTAAATACTCGTTAAAACGGCGTGTTAGGACTTCTCTCATTGAGCCGTAGTCGTCGCCACCCAGGGCGTCTTTTATAATGAATTTTCTGTAGGATTTCTTATAAGGCGATCCATTCCTGAATACGACCATTCCGCCAACAGCGTCTGCACCAGCAGTATGCGAAATATCATAGGATTCAATGAACTCTGGCACTTTTGACAAAGACAAAAGCTCGCCGAGTTCAATTGTGGCAGAGTCGGCTTTTTGGCGGAATTTTCTTTGAGCCATTGCTTCATATGCATTACTCTTAGACATATTTACGACCTCAAAGGACTTGCCCTTCTGTGGAATTTGGATCTGTACTTTTTTACCGAGTCTTTCGCCGAGCCACTGCTCAATGAGCTCGGCATCTTCGACGTCTCCATCAGTTAGAATAACTGGTGGAATTTCGTCGTGTAAGGTGTAGAAACGCTTGATAAACTCACCACGTGTGTTTTCAAGGGTTTCGTCAAGCTGTGAAAAATGATTATCGGAAGACGCTAGTCGTCCCTCCTGGAATCTGGTGACGTTTATGCAAATTTCGTCACCATCACGTGCAAGAGTGAATACATCGCGAGTTTCATCATTGGAGAAAATAACCTTCTGTTTGTCGGACATTCTCTTTATTGCCGAAATTTTGTCCCTTATGGCAGCAGCCTTCTCAAACTCAAGGTTTTCTGAATATTCCTCCATCTGCTTTTCAAGAACTGCAACATACTTCTTAGTGCCACCCTTTAAGAACGCAATTGCTTCGTCAACGGATGCATCATAGTCTGCCTTCTTAATTTTGCCACAGCAAGGTGCACTACACAAATTCATATGGTAGTTAAGACAAGGTCTTAAATTCTTATTGTTGCACGGAAAAGTCTTGTTACAGGTTGGAAGTTTGAATATTTTACTAGCAGCATCTAAGGACTGACTTACAACATATGAACTCATATATGGGCCAATGTATGTTGCCTTTTCGTCGTCCTTTCTGTATGTGAATTCAAGTCTGCGCCAAGGTTCATTTGTAATCTTAATAAAACAGTAACCCTTGTCATCCTTTAAAAGGATATTGTACTTTGGCATGTGTTGCTTTATTAAATTACATTCAAGAATTAAGGCCTCAAATTCACTACTAGCAAGAATATGGTCAAAGTCATAAACGTTCTCAACCATTTTAAGAACCTTAGTCTGATGTCTATTCTGCGAGCCAAAATATTGGCTTACTCTGTTTTTAAGAAGCTTTGCCTTACCTATATATATTATTTCTCCATCCTTGTTCTTCATAATATATACGCCTGGAAGCATTGGAAGACGCATTGCTTTGCCTCGAAGATAGGACATGCGTGGGTTTGCCATATTCTCACCTCTTTTGGGGACGGTCCTTTTTTCGTGCATTTTTGCACGATTTAGGGACAGACCTCAGTTGTATTTTATTGTATTTTATAATTATTAAATACAATTATTGTTATTTTATCAATTCTGATTTTTAAGCTTTTGGGCTTTTGGGCTGAGGTCCGTCCCAGTTTAGCGTAATGTGCGTGGGAGGACCGTCGCTAATGGGCGCGCCCAAAATAAAAGCACACTGCTAGAATTAGCAGTGTGCTCAATTATACTATAAATTTAAATTATTCTGCAAAGCCTGATTCAACAAGAGCAACAAGAGCTTCTACTGCTTCTTCTTCGTCTGATCCGCCAGCCATGATGCGGATTTCTGTGTTGCCCATGATACCGAGAGAAAGAACACCAAGAAGTGACTTAGCGTTTACTCTACGCTCATCTTTTTCTACCCAGATTGATGACTTGAACTCGTTAGCCTTCTGGATGAAGAATGTTGCAGGTCTTGCATGAAGACCTACCTGATTTTGAACCTTTACGTCTTTAACATACATAATAAATTCCCTCACAAATAATTTAAATATTAATCAAAAATATTCAAACAGATTTTTTAATTTGTCAATATTATAATCACAAAACTCAAACTCGTCAATGATAAAAATTACCAATAATGTCCTTTTTAAAAATATTCGGTTGCTAGGACAAACTTGTCGAGTTTTATACCCATTTGTTTGTGTATTTTTCACAGTTTTTTTAATTATTTGTCAATAATGTGCGAACAATACGAGTCATATAGGTCTGGTCTTTTCTCTTTTGTTCGTGAAATTGACTGTTCATTTTGCCACTTTTCTATGTTTTGATGGTGGCCTGAAAGGAGCACTTCTGGCACCTCTCTGCCACGCCACACTGGTGGCCTTGTATATTGTGGATATTCAAGGAGACCAGAGAAGTGGCTCTCCTTTTCAAATGCCTCCTCGTTTCGAAGAACACCTGGTAGCATTCTACAAACGCTGTCGCATAAAACGAGTGCCGGAAGTTCTCCTCCTGTAAGGACGTAATCTCCTATGGAGATTTCCTCTGGACAAAGCTCCTCTATTACGCGCTCGTCTACTCCTTCATAGTGTCCGCAAAGGACAACTATGTTTTCATACGACGCGAGCTCACGGACTTTGTCCTGTGTCAGGGTCTTACCCTGCGGAGTCATGTATACAAAGTGACAGTCTCTGTCCTTTGTAACGTCCATGTAGCAGTCGTATATTGGTTGCGCTTGCATGATCATACCCGTGCCACCACCGTATGGGGTGTCATCCACGTGTCTGTGCTTATCTTCTGTATAGTCCCTGATATTGTGGCATTCAATGTCCACAAGGCCAGCGGCCTTTGCGCGGCCAATTATGCTTGTATTTAGAACTTCATTGCACATTTCAGGGAACAACGTCAAAATATCAATCTTCACGTATTTCTTCAGCTCCCTCAAAAATGCCTTTCAAAGGTTTAATTCTGGCAATATCCTTTTCAACCTCAACACTTTTAACAACGTCTGGTATTGAAGGAAGAAGATATGTCTTACCATCTTTAACAATATGCCAAATATCTGATGCACCTGTATTTGTTACATCTTTTATTTTACCATATATTATGCTTTCATCATCCGCATCGACAACGTTACAGCCAATAAGTTCTGCAATAAAGTATTTTGAGTCGCCGAGCGATGCATCCTCTCTTTTAACATAAATAATTGTATTTCTAAGCGCATTTGCTGCATCTAAATCACATATGCCTGAAAGAGTTAAAAGCATTACGTTTCCATGAGGACGCGATGCATCTACTGTGTATTCTTTCTTTTCTTTGCCAAGATATACTTTTTCAAATGATGAAAAGAAATCGTATGAATCGCACCAGGCCTGGACTCTGAGTTCTCCGCGAACGCCATGGGTGCTTACGATTTTTCCAAGTTCAAGATATTCTAGAAGCATCTTCATTCCTCCTTAAAAAGCAAAAACAGGACGAAACCCGTCCTGTTTTTCCAGCTACGGTTTAGCCGTGCTTTATATTAGTCAATTTCTACAGCAACGTGTGCATCTTTTCTGTTAGCAGAAGCACGCATAACTGTGCGTATTGCCTTTGCAATACGACCCTGCTTTCCAATTACGCGGCCCATGTCATCTGGAGCTACGTGAAGATGGAAAACAACTACTCCATTTTCGTTAGGAGCATCTTCTTCTACTGTAACGGCTGAAGGATCGTCAACAAGGCCCTGCGCAATTGAAATGAGTAATTCACGCATGGTTGTGACCTCCAAGATTATTTAATTGCGCCGCTCTTCTTAAGAATAGCTCTTACTGTCTCTGTTGGCTGAGCGCCGTTAGCAATCCACTGCTGAACCTTGTCAGCGTCTACCTTAATTACTGGTGGCTCAACTGTTGGGTTGTAATAACCGATTTCCTCGATGAAACGACCATCACGTGGGAAACGTGAATCTGCTACTACTACACGATAGAAAGGAGCCTTCTTAGCACCCATTCTTCTAAGACGAATTTTTACTGCCATTTTAATATTCCTCCAAAAATATGATTTTGTTCTTACATACCAAATTGACTGAAGTCCATGCCATTAATATTCATGCCTTGTGCCATACGCTGAATTTGCTTTCTGGACTTTTTGCCGTTTAGTTGCTTAAACATTTTTTGCATTTGCTTGTACTGAGAAAGAAGTCTGTTGACGTCTTCAACCTGCTGTCCTGCACCTGCAGCAATGCGGCGCTTTCTAGAAGGATTGATTATGTCTGGGTTTTCCCTCTCTTTTGGTGTCATGGATTGAATGAGAGCCTGAATTCTATCAAACTGCTTTTCATCCACTTCAATATCTTTAGCCTTTTTACCAATACCAGGAATCATTCCAAGAAGATCCTGCATAGGTCCGAGCTTACGAACCTGCTGTAAATTTGTAAGAAGGTCATTAAGATCAAACTTATTCTTTCTGAGCTTTTTCTCAAGCTCAATTGCCTGCTGCTCATCAAACTGCTGTTCAGCCTTTTCAATGAGAGAAAGCATGTCACCCATTCCAAGAATACGAGAAGCCATTCTGTCTGGGTGGAAGATGTCGAGGTCATCAAGCTTTTCACCTGTACCTACGAACTTAATTGGCTTGCCTGTAATTGCACGAGCTGAGAGAGCCGCACCACCACGGGTGTCACCATCAAGCTTTGTAAGAACAAGACCGTCAAGTCCAACTGATTCGTTGAATGAGGATGCAACGTTAACTGCGTCCTGACCGGTCATTGAGTCTACTACAAGAAGTATTTCATGTGGATGAACTTCAGCCTTGATGTTCTTGAGTTCTTCCATGAGCTCTTCATCTACATGAAGACGACCTGCTGTATCTAGAAATACATAGTCATAACCTTTATCCTTAGCAAGCTTTACAGCTTCCCTTGCAATTATGACCGGGTTTTCCTGTCCCATTTCGAAAACAGGTACATCTACCTGTTCACCTACAACCTGTAACTGCTTAATAGCAGCTGGTCTGTAAACGTCGCAGGCTACGAGGAGTGGTCTGTGACCTTCGCCCTTGAGCCTCTTTGCGATTTTTGCACAGTGAGTTGTTTTACCAGAACCCTGAAGACCACACATCATAATGATTGTTGGTGGATGCTGTGCAATAGTGAGTCTTGTATGGGTACCACCCATAAGCTCAGTTAACTCTTCGTTTACTATTTTTATTACCATCTGCGCAGGAGTAAGGCTCTTCATTACTTCAGCGCCTATTGCTCTTTCTGTTACTGCAGCGGTAAAGTCTTTTGCAACTTTGTAGCTTACGTCGGCTTCAAGAAGTGCCAAGCGTACTTCACGCATGGCTTCTTTAACATCCGACTCTGTAAGCGAGCCTTTGCTCTTCAGTCTGGAAAACGCAGCTTCCAGTCTGTCGGACAAACCTTCAAATGCCATATTTATGCTCCTTATTCGCTGAGCTGATTAACTATGAGTTTAATACGCACAACCGCGTCATTAACTTCTCTTGAAAGTCCTGTGCGCATGTTGTGATCATATATTTCTTCAGCACAACCGAGAATTTGTTCAAGTCCGCTTCGAACTTCCTCGAAGCGCTTAGCAAGTCCAAGACGAGATTCCATTTCATAGAGCTGTCCCTCAGCTCTCTTTATAGCATCTCTTACGCCTTGGCGTGTAATGCCTTCATTCTCAGCAATTTCTGCAAGAGAGAGGTCATCATTATAATAGTATTCAATAAATGAACGCTGTTTTTCTGTTAACATTTCACCATAGAAGTCTAAAAGAATATTAATTGTTTCAAAATCCTTAGCCACGCTAACGCCTCCCCTTTCAGATTGTATGTAAAGCCGTTTTCTTTACACTCGCATATTATACATATCAAACAACGTTGTGTCAAGCAAAAAAGCAACTTTTTTTGCGACACTTGTGTAAAGCCCCAGACTTTACACAACATCTTGTGGCCGACCCATTTGGGGACGGTTCTGTTAGGCTCATTTTTGAGCCGACATGGGACGGACTAACGTCAGTTCATTCCGTCCAAACCCTGGCCCTTCGGGCCTTTTGGGGACGGTTCTCTTTTGAAGCATTTTTGCACGATTTGGGGACAGACCTGCACCAGAATTTTTGCTATCAAAAATAACAAAAACTCCTCTAAAAGCAAAAGAGGAGTTTTTCTTACTGTATAAGCAAATATGTCACTTTTTAGAGGTGTGAGGTCTGTCCCCAAATGATGCATTTATGCACGAAAAGAGAACCGTCCCCAATCATTTAAGCTTGACAATTGTCACGCCGTCTTCACCTTCACCGAAGGTGCCAAGGCGGAACTCTTTGACCTGAGGGTGGCGGCCGAGGTATTGTTTTACGGCTTTGCGTAAAACGCCGGTGCCTTTACCGTGGATAACGGTAAACTCACCAATGCCGACACGCACCTGAAGGTCAATGAAATGGTCAAGCGTCATAATGGCTTCGTCAGAAGCCATACCACGAAGGTCGACTGAAGTTTCAACCTTCATGTCGGACCTTGAAGAAAGGCTTCTGTTGACGCCTCGTCCAGAAGCAGCTTTCTTGTTGCCACTTTGCTTCTTCTTTGGGTTTTCAACCAAACGAAGCTTGGAAAGTTCAACACGTGACTTCATAATTCCTGAAGTCACTTCAACCATGCCCTTCTTGTCTGGAAGGGCTGTGACAGTGGCAGTTGTGCCAATGTCTGCAATTACGACGGTGTCACCAACTACGAGGTCTCTTGGAAGGACATAGTCCTCATCCATTGCAAGAGCAATAATTGGATTTGTAATGTCGTCAAGAGAGCCCTCGTGACGTTTAATCATAAGCTTTGCATCTGCTGAAAGCTTAGATAAATCCTGAGCCTTCTTCTGCTCTTTTTTCATTTTTTCAATGTCGTCAAGGAAGTATGCAGCCTCACGTCTTGCACGTTCTACAATACGCATTGCTTCATTTCTTGCCTTTTCAACTTCCTCGTTTTTAAGACGTTCAATGTCGTCCTTCATCTTCTGTGCGTTTTCTTTTTCAAGGCGAGCCTCGGCTGAAAGCTCGAGCGCCTTTTGGTGCTCAGATTCCATTTGTGCTCTGCTCTCTTCAAGCTTTTCAACTACGTCTTCAAAGCGTGTGTTTTCAGCAGACACAAGGTCACGAGCACGATCAACAACCTCGGAGCTAATGCCGAGGCGTTCAGAAATTGCAAATGCATTTGAACGACCAGGTACGCCAATTAAAAGTCTGTATGTTGGTGAAAGCGTGTTTACATCGAACTCGCAGCAACCGTTTTCAATGTTTGGTGACTCAAGGGCATACGCCTTGAGTTCAGCATAGTGTGTTGTTGCTGCAATTGTGGCACCCTGCTCGTGGAGCTTTTCAAGGATGGCCATGGCAAGTGCTGCACCCTCTACAGGGTCAGTACCAGCGCCAAGCTCATCTATTAAGACGAGTGTGCCACGACCCGCTTTCGCCATGATGTCTACTATATTTATCATGTGCGAAGAAAAGGTTGAAAGCGACTGCTCAATACTCTGCTCGTCGCCTATGTCTGCAAAGACATTCTTAAAAATGGCAACCTTGCTGTTGTCTGCTACAGGTAGCATCATACCGCATGCTGCCATTATGGACATAAGACCTATGGTCTTAATGGACACTGTCTTACCACCAGTGTTTGGACCGGTAATGACAAGGGTGTCGAATGACTCGCCAAGTCTTATGTCAGTCTTTACAACCTTCTTTGGATCTATTAAAGGATGACGTGCACCCTTAAGGTCAATTATGCCTTGGTCATTAAGGATTGGAAGCGACGCTTTCATTGAGTATGCAAGCTGCGCTTTTGCAAATACAAGGTTCAAATAAACGGCTGCGTCGTAGCTCATTTTTACGTCCTCGTAAAGGAGGCCAGCAGCTGCTGAAAGTTCGCCGAGAATTTTCTCTATTTCCTCGTATTCCTTACCAAGTAGCACCTTAATTTCATTGTTTGCTTCAACGACAGACATTGGCTCAATGAATACTGTTGCGCCACTGTCTGATGTATCTTGTACAAGACCCGCTACATCGCTCTTGTGTTCACGCTTTACAGGAACTACGTACCTACCGTTACGGATTGTAACAATGGCATCCTGAAGTGCAGTTCTGTAGTGCTCGGAACGAATAATGTGGTCAAGTTTGTCACGAATGCTTGCCTCTTTGTTACGAAGTGCCTTTCGAATGTCGAAAAGATCCTTAGACGCGGTATCCGCCATTTCATCCTCAGACAAAATGGATGTGAAAATTCTGTCCTCAAGGTACTTGTCGAAGGTCAGAACATTAAAGTATCCTACGAGCGATGTATCCAGTCCTGAGCACTGAGAATACCAGTCTGAAAGTGTACGAAGTGCACGGAGGGTAGATGCAACATCAAGAAGGTCACGCATGGAAAGAGTTCCGCCTCCATTTGCAACATGGAGCAGATTGTTTACATTCTTAAGTCCACCAAAGGATGGACCACCAAATTTTGCAAGAAGTGCGTGTGCGTCAGAAGTCTGTGCAAGCAAAGTCTCTGCATTTGCGAGCTCAGTTTCCGGTCTTACCTCCCACACCATTTCCTTTGTGTCCGCGCATGAGGCAAAGCCCTCAAGGCGTTCAAGGATTTTATCAAAATCCAATGCTTTTAAATGTCTGTTTAACTCTTTCATTACTTTATACCCTCAAATATTATTTCACACAATTTTATCATTTAGACGTTGTTAATTCAACACATTATAGTATAATTATACTATTCTAAAAGAGGTGGTGAACGAAATGCATATAGAGACAGACGGTCTCGTTATACGAGAGCAAAACGTCGGCGAATCAGACCGACTCATAACCGTACTAACATCTAAGTACGGTGTCATAAAGGCATTCGTTCACGGTGCAAAGAGTATGAAGAGCAAGCTCCTTTCTGGAACGCAACTCCTCTCCTACTCTGACTTCACCTTCTTCAAAGGGCGCGATGCATACACTGTAGACTCCGCCAATGCAAAAAACGTTTTCTTTGAACTTCGTTCAGACATAGAGAGCCTTTCAACCGCTCTCTACCTTGCCGAACTTGCAGGAGAGCTTGCTCCTGAAATGGACGACGCAGACGAACTCCTTCGTCTGACACTCAACTCCATCTACCTTCTTTCCAAGGGAAAGAAAGACAAAAGACTCATAAAGTCTGTGGCCGAACTCAGAGCCATGTCCATTTCAGGCTTCATGCCAAACCTTGTTGCCTGTGACTCTTGTGGAGAATTCCAGTCACCAGTCTTCTACTTCTCCATCCCGCACGGCAACATCCTTTGTCAAAGCTGCAACCACGGTCGCCCTGGCACGCCACTGTCGTTCTCGACAGTTACCGCCATGCGCCACATTGTTTTCAGCGAGCCTAAAAAAATCTTCGACTTCGAGCTGACAGAAGCCGCTCAAAACGAACTCTCATACATTACCGAAGCATTCACGCTTCAACAAACAAACAAGCACTTCAAAACTCTCGACTTCCTTCGCGCGCTATAAGGGGACGCATCCAACAGGCACATTTTTGTGCCGACGAGGGACGGACTAACGTCAGTGCACTCCGTCCAAGCCTCGGCCCTTCGGGCCTTTTGGGGACGGTCCTTTTTTCGTGCATTTTTGCACTATTTGGGGACAGACCTCGGCAAGATTTTTGCATATAAAATTTGTCAGAAATAATAAAAAACTCCTCTCTTGTTTTGAGAGGAGTTTTTCTTATTATATAAACAAATTTTGAGCTTTTGCCGTCTTGTGAAGTCTGTCCCTAATTCGAGCATTTTTGCACGAAAAAAGGACCGTCCCCAACTAGCCAATCATCTAAGAATTTCATCTGTTCTTCTGTATGGAACCAGTGTTCACCGTTGTCCATAACTGTTAAATCGGCATGAATCGCACTAGCAAACTCTTTTATTGTGTCAATGGACTGAAGGTTATCTTTACTACCGTAGAGAATAGAGGTAGGAATATTCCAGGTGTATGGGTGTTCCCTAACCCAAGTAAGATATTCAAAAGAAAGAGTTTCACCAAAGTCTGTTTCTATTGTTCCCTTTTCTTTAAGCTCATCCTCGTTTACACCAGCCCATATCATCATATCAGAAATGAGCTTTTCCATGTTTACTATTGGTGAAATGAAGTATGCTTTTTTAATGGCGTAGTCGTTCAGTGAATTGAGTGAAAAGAATGCACCAATACTGTTTGCTATGACTTCTACATGCCTATTAGGACCAAATTCCTTGAAAAACTTTGAGAACTCAACCTCGGCATCCCAAGGTGTCTCAGACTTGTAGTCAAAGCCAATTACATCGTACTCAGGGAAGAGCTGTTCATAATGTTTAGCCTCAGCAGCACTTCCGCCCTTTCCATGAATGTATATTATTTTTTTCTTTTCTGCATCTTGAATTTCCTTGCCAACTTTGCCTCGCACGGTATTAACCACACCGCCTAAAATTACACAAGCAAGGCCAAGAGGAAGAGCCCACGAGCTATTTCCTGCAATTGAATTGCTTATGAAATATAGGCCAGCTATTGCAAACAGCAACGCTACCAAAGTAAGTAGATTAAAAATTGTCTTCTTTTCCATTTAGATACATCCTATCTATGAGTCAGCAGAGACGGTTCTGTTTGACTCATAATAAAATGAGTCAATGAGAACCGTCCCCATTGACTCATTGCAATTAATCAAGCCCAAAGTTGTGAATAAGGCCTTCGCGGTCGCGCCAGCCCTCTTTGACCTTAACCCAGCATTGGAGGTTAATGTGACAGTCAAAGAACTTTTCCATGTCTTCTCTGGCATAGGTGGATACCTTCTTGAGCATGGCACCCTTTTTGCCAATTATTATACCCTTGTGGCTTTCTTTTTCGCAGTAGATTACTGCGTCTATGTCAACTATGCCCGAGTCTTCACGCTCGTGCATTTTTTCAATACTAACGGCAATGCCGTGTGGCACTTCCTTGTCCATGAGACGAAGCATCTTCTCACGGATAATTTCACCAGCAATTACACGCTCAGGTTGATCTGTTAAGGCGTCGTCTGGGAAGAAGTGAATTGATGGCTGTGAAAGAGCAATGAGTTCGTCAAGAAGCTCGTCCACGCCAACGCCCTTAACAGCACTTACCGGTACAATTGCGGTGAAGTCGTAGAGCTTTGAAAGCTCTGCAATTCTAAGTGCAAGTGTTTCCTTATTTTCAACTGTGTCTATCTTGTTGATGGCAAGGATTACTGGAAGCTTTTCTTTTTTAAACTTCTGAATGAGTTCCTCTTCAGCAGGACGAAGGTCGCCCTCTGGTTCAACAACGAAAAGACACGCGTCTACACCTGACACGCTGTCTGTTACAGCCTTAATCATCTTTTCACCGAGCTTGTTCTTTGGTCTGTGGTAACCAGGTGTGTCAGTGAAAACGAGCTGTGTTTCATCTAAGGTTAACACGCCCATAATTTTTGTGCGTGTTGTCTGTGGTTTGTTTGAAACAATGGCAACCTTCTGTCCAATCATATTGTTGAGGAGTGAAGATTTACCAACGTTTGGACAACCAACTATTGCAATAAAAGCGGTTTTGCTTTCCATAATATCTCCGATTATTCCATGTAGTAGCTTCCGTCTCTTTTAAGACCGAGCTCTGTTAATGCCTGTTCCTCTTTTTCTCTCATATGTAAGAGTTCAAGTCCACCATTTTCATGGTCGTAACCAAGGAGGTGAAGCATTGAATGAACTGTGAGGTAACCTACCTCACGCTGAAGGCTATGACCGTAGCGTTCAGCCTGTTCAATTGCCTTCTCAACTGAAAGAACAATGTCTCCAAGCTGAGCCTCTCCTGTGGAGAGATTAACATCATAAACACCATCTACGCCTAAAGGGAAAGACAAAACGTCTGTCTCTTTGTCAATGTTTCTGTATGTAGCATTCATTTCACGAATTTGTTCGTTGTCTACGAGCTTTACAGAAACCTCTGCATCACCATTAAATTCTTCCATTGTAAGTACAGCAGTACAACAACGACGAATGAGCATTCTCATTCCTTTTGGTATTTTAACGGCGCTCTGGTCATTTGTAATTACAACTTTAATTTTATTTGCCATTTATACCCCTACCTTCGTTTTATTTGCTGGTATTATTCTTTTCCGCATACTTTTCATAGGCTTTTACAATTTCCTGTACGAGATGATGTCTGACCACATCAGTCTCATTGAAGCGGATAGTTTTAATACCATCAATGTTTTTAAGAATTTTTGTAACTTCCTTGAGTCCTGATTTCTTACCACCAGGAAGGTCAATTTGCGTTACGTCTCCTGTTACAACTGCCTTTGAATTTGAACCAAGGCGTGTTAAGAACATTTTCATCTGTTCAGATGTTGTGTTCTGCGCTTCATCCAGGATTATGAAGCTATCATCAAGAGTTCTACCACGCATGTATGCAAGTGGTGCAACCTCAATAGTTCCTCGTTCCATTTGTCTTTGGAAGCTGTCAGGTCCGAGCATATCAAAGAGTGCATCATAAAGAGGTCTAAGATATGGGTCTACCTTCTGCTGAAGGTCACCTGGCAAGAAGCCAAGACTTTCGCCTGCCTCAACAGCAGGTCTTGTTAAAATAATTCTGTTTACTTCCTTTGCCTTGAATGCCTTAACAGCCATGGCAACGGCAAGGTAAGTTTTACCTGTACCTGCAGGACCAATACCAAAAATTACTGTGTTGTCACGAATGGCATCCACATAACGCTTCTGACCAAGTGTCTTTGGTTTAATTGGCTTTCCTGAAGAAGTAATGCAAATGCAGTCAGACATAAGTCTTGCTATTTGACTTTCAGTGCCCTCACTGACCATGTTTATAACATATCTTATGTTCTGTTCATTTAATGGGTCTCCGCGTTTTAAGAAAACCTGAAGTCCATCAATGGCTCTAGAGCATTTCTCAATGTTTTCAGCATCCCCTGTAATTTTAAGAGTGTCTCCCCTTGCAATTACGTTAACAGAGTACTCATCTTCAATTATTTTTATGTTTTCATCCAAACTCCCAAAAAGCCCAGCAACACATTCAATGCTGTCAAAGGTTATGAGTTTCTCTGCCATTTAAGAACACTTCCCACTAATAATACAGCGTTAATTATAATATATATTTAATAAAATTATAATTGACATTTTATATAAATTTCACAGAATTTTCTTGTATGCTATTAAACCCTATGCATAAAGGAATTAGGCATAACAAGGCTATTTACGTGTATTTCACCCAGCAAGAAATTCAGCATTCACTCAACATTTATGTAACTGTAGTCACAAATATCTTCTAGAAGCGTATAACTTGCTGTTATTATAGTTTCCTCCTCAGAGAACTCATATTTAACCTTAACGCTCTGAATGTCTTCGTTTTTCATATTTTCTTCCTGTTTTTGAAAAAGATCGTTGAGGCACAAAAGATACTCTTCTTCTCTTGGCAATTCCACTCGTTTTTCCTTATATCTAAAGGAAGATGCAAGGCCCACAGGAATAAGTATCCCGTCGTATTCAAAGTAGCTCTCGTACGCATTCTCTCCGCGTCCGAACCCAATTCTTTTGCCAAGAAATAGAAGGGTCGTATAGCCTTTGCGATTCATGCGTTTAAAAAGGCTTGAATCGCTCGAAAACTCGGACACAATGTCCCTCTTTGTTTTTGCAATAACGTTGCCTTCCGCAGCGTGAAGTGTCGTAATGCCCGAGGTCAAATCCACGGCCCCAGAAATTAGAAGGTCCCCTTTTACAACCGCCGACCCCACCTTCACCTCTTCCTTGCCAGAAAACGGCTCAATTTTCACAATTTGCCCGTCATATTTTGCAATGACGTTGCGTGGTTTTATGTGTGACTCAACCTCTGGTACAGGGACCGCCTCCCTGACCTTAATGACACCGTTTGTCCCACTTCTTGAAAAGGAAACCCAGGAATATTCGGGCAAGTCCAAAACCGCGTAGTCACACACGGTTTGTGGGTCAATGTCTTCCACTCGTGCACCAATAAAAACGCCGTTTTTCTGGAAAACCCCACGCACTTTGTTCTCATTCAAAGTGTCCACCCCTTCAACTGAAATTGTAAGGAGTGAACCCGAAAAGTAGTAGACGATTAAAAGGCCAAGGGCAAGGCCAAAAAGAACCCCTATGCGATTTTTGCGTCTATATAAAACAAACGGCAGTCCACGCTTTTCAAGTATTTTTAGTCGCATACTTGAGTTTCTTCTAAATGCGTGAATAAGTCGAAAGTCCTCTGCAAAAACGGACAGACAAACGCCCATGCTACTTCTCTCAACATCAAATGCATTTATTCCGTGAATCTTTAAATCATTGAGGAATTTATCAGAAAATCCACCCTCGGCTTTTACTCGCACATAGCCGCGAAAAAGCCTAAATATATTCAAGAATTTCATTGCTACCACCTATGAATAATATATTTTAGAAGGACATATTTTATTCTAGGGTGGTAGCATGTTTTATCTTGAAATGGAAAATGAAAAAAGCATCTATATTTCAGGGTGCAAGGAAATAAAGAAGTTCACAGAAGACAACATCTCTATGCTCATGTCAGATGTAATGTTGTCTGTCAGCGGGAGCAACCTTTGTACAACCTCATATTCGAACGGGGAAATGTACATAAGTGGCGACATTCTGAGAATTGAGTTCTCAGCCATATGAGGTTTAGAAATGTTGCTCCCACCTTACTTGCGCTTTTTCTAGCCTGCCTTTTAATATTTAAAACAGAGTGCGTAATGGAATCCGTTAGGAGTGCAAGCCACTTGTGCGCTGACACGGTATTCCCTTCTCTGTTCCCATTCATGTTTCTTTCTGCATTCATTGGCATCTACTTAAAAGGCAGCCAAAAAAGCGCTATTTTCAGCGCAATTCTGCTTGGAACAGTGGGTGGATATCCTGTTGGAATAAAGACGGTATCCACCCTTTTAGAAAGCGGAAAAATCGGCGACGACGCGGCCCAGAAGCTTGGCCTTTTCTGTTTTGGATCAGGCCCCGCTTTCCTAATTGGCACCATAGGTGTCGGATTTTTCGGGAACATAAAAGCCGGAATAATCCTCCTTGTTTCGCAACTCGTGTCCACATTCTTCATAGGTGCATTTGTCTTTAGAAGTTTCAAAACACGAGAACTCAAATTCAAAGAAGAAACCAGCATCCAACTGAGCGATGCATTCACCAAAGCCGTATCCATAAGCATACAAAGCGTAGTAACCGTATGCGCCTATGTAGTCCTATTTTCCGTGTTAATAAGTCTTGTTACTGACTTTAAAAGTGGCAAAGGCGTGGACATAATCCTGTCCACTCTTGAAGTTACCAACGGCAGCAAAATAATATCAAAGCTCGGTGCTACAAAGGTCGTTTTGCCCTTCGCGTCCGCACTCCTCTCCTTCGGAGGGTTCTGCGTCCACGCGCAGGTCCTCTCCGACCTCAAAAGCATTGGTATACCTTACCCTCGCTTTCTAACTGCTCGAATCCTTGCTGCCGCAATCTCTTTCTTAACCACAAGAACTATTCTCCTTCTCTTCCCTTCAAGTCTTGAAGTTTTATCAAACATTTCACAGCCCCTAGTGCCACAGTTTGAAGCATCTGGGACCATATTCATTGCAATGCTTTTAATGACTTCCCTACTTATATTCGACCTTGATATAAAGCGGGAAATATGATAAAATTTTATGTAATTTTGGGGGTGTCAAAATGGGTAAAATTCTAAATGAAAATATATCGCCTTCATGCTCATATTGTAAGCATGGCAGAGTGTCTCCTGACGGAGAAATGGTACTCTGCGTAAAAAAAGGATTTATGAGAACAGACTCATATTGTAAAACCTTTAAGTATGACCCTCTTAAGCGTGTTCCAAAAAGAAGACCAGGTATTTACACTGGACACACAAAGGACGAATTTGATTTATAATAAGGACTGATATAAATGTCAATTTTCAAACCATTTAAAGCAGTTAGACCAATGCCTGCATACGCAGAAAAGGTTGCTGCACTTCCATATGACGTAATGAATTCAGAGGAAGCAAGGGAAAAGGTTGTAGACAACCCATACTCATTCCTCCATATAGACAAGGCAGAAATAGATCTTCCAGTAGGCACAGACCTCTACAGTGACGAAGTATATGAAACTGCCGCAAAGAACTTAAAAAGTCTTGAAACAGATGAAATCTGCAAGCAGGATAATTTGCCTTGCTTCTACATATACAGCCAAACAATGAATGGCCGTGAGCAGACAGGTATTGTCGGCTGTGCATCTATAGATGACTATGTAAACGGAATCATTAAAAAGCATGAGCTTACTCGTGCAGATAAAGAAGCAGACCGCATTCGTCACGTAGACGAATGTAACGCAAACACAGGTCCTATCTTCCTCACCTACAAGGGTGGCGAAGAAATTTCAAAGGCTGTTGAAGACTGGAAAGCAACTCATCTTCCAGTTTACGACTTCACATCAGAAGGCGAAATTGGAAACAAAATTTGGATTATAAATGAGGCTTCTCTCAACGAGGAAATTGAAGAATTATTCAAAGACGTTCCTGCTCTCTACATTGCAGACGGTCACCACAGATGTGCATCTGCTGCAAAAGTTGGTCTTAAGAGACGTGAAGAAAATCCAAACTACACAGGTAAAGAAGAATTCAACTTCTTCCTTGCCGTTGCATTCCCTAAGGACGAGCTTCGCATTATGGACTACAACCGTGTAATTAAGGATTTAAACGGTCTTTCAAAGGAAGACTTCATAAAAGCAATCAGTGAAAAGTTCCAGGTTGAATCTGCACTCCAGGTTAAACCTTACGCTCCAGAAGCAAGACATACCTTTGGTATGTTCCTTGACGGAAGCTGGTACAAGCTTACAGCAAAGGACGGAACATTTGATGAAACAGACCCTGTTTTATCTCTTGACGTTTCAATCCTTCAGAACAACCTCATTTCTCCAGTACTTGGAATTGATGATCCAAGAACAGACAAGAGAATTGACTTCGTTGGTGGAATTCGTGGTCTTAAAGAGCTTGAAAGAAGAGCTACAAGTGACATGGTACTTGCATTCTCAATGTTCCCAACATCTCTTGACGAGCTCATAAGCATTGCAGATGCTGGCGCTCTCATGCCACCAAAGTCAACTTGGTTTGAGCCAAAACTCCTTTCAGGACTTTTCATTCACAAGTTTGACGACTAAGAAAAATTAAAAGAGGCATTTAGGAA